>DGNI01000139.1:450-2531 GCA_002388885.1 Parvularculaceae bacterium UBA4496
TTCGTCCACGGCTTCCACTTCCATGGTTGCCTTGTCGGTTTCGATCTCGGCGATCACGTCACCGGACGTAACCTTGTCGCCCTCTTTCACATTCCACTTGGCGAGGGTGCCTTCTTCCATGGTGGGCGAAAGGGCTGGCATCAAAATCGGCGTTGGCATGTTCAGTTCCGTTTAGTGCGGGCCAAAGTTAGCGGCGGCGAGAGCGGGATCGGAAAACGTCGTCGGCGTCCATTTGGTATAGCGCCGCGCGATGCGATCTTCAGTGGTTTCGGCGCCATATTCCATGGGGGCCTCATCAATGTCGAGGAATTCCGTGATGCGCAACCCGGCGACGTTGAGCGTTGAAACGATCCTGTCGCCCTCGCCTATCACCGCCGCAATGTAAACGCCGCAGGTTTTGCAGATGAGAAAATCAGCGGTGCGCAGCGCGAACGTATAGCGCTCCACGTCGCCGGGCGCACATTCAATCGTCGTCACGCCTTCAGGATCGGAAATGTTGACGGCGCCGTGCGCGCGGCAGAACGCGCACTGGCATGTGCGCACGCCAAGCGCTTGCGGCGTCTTTTGCGTTTCAAATGACGCCTTCAGTTTTCCGCAATGGCAAGCGCCGGCGTACTTCATTTTACTGTCCTCTAGCCTTCATCCTGAGGGCGCCGTCCCGTCCTTCGAGACGGGCTTGCGGCCCTCCTCAGGTTGAAGGGGCGGCGCGTCTCGAAGGAGGAAGGCAAATCTTCGAAGACGCCAATCATTGCCGCACAAAGCCTTTGGCGATGATCTTCCACTGGCCGTTGACCTTGGCAAGAGTCAGCGCGTCGTAGAACCGGTCGGTAGAACGGAACAGCACCGTGGCGATGCGCCCGTCGACAATATGCATGTCAAGGATTTCGCCGTCGCGTGCGCCGCCCGGCGGGTTGTCGTTGGACGACCAGTTGGCGATGACCTCGTTCATGTCTTTCCACGAACGAACCATCTCTTCGCCGTCGTCGTTCTTCATGACGCCGACCATAGTGGCGTGATCGCCGGCGAAAGCTCGGTTCAGTCGCTCGGCGCTCGCCTCGCCCTGCCCGTGGAAATAATCGAGCACCGCCGCCTCGATGGCGACCTTGTCGCCTTTTTCGTGGTGTTCGGCGTGGGCTGGGGTAAAAGCTGCCAGCATTAGCACGATTGAAATTATTGCTTTCATATAGCGCTCCTGTTTCGTTGTTCGATGCCGCTTAACTCACACCGCTCATCCCGGCGAAAGCCGGGATCCAGAATGATACATTTGCATGACGTTCGCTGGATCCCGGCTTTCGCCGGGATGAGCGGAGTTGGGTTTTTCATAAACCCTTTTACTTTCCCGCAATGGCGTTGGCCGGAGTAGATCATGCTGACCCTATCGTATCCGGTCCGAAACGGTTAGGGCCATTTGTTCCCGGCATCAAAAACAGGGTTGCCATGAGAACAAGGGCAACGGCCCATGTTAAAAAAGAGCCTAAAGACATTTGAAACTCCGCGTCCGATAGTTTCTTTTTTTGAGCCGCCGACAACTCCATCTGATCGATGCCAATCGCCATAGCCAACAACGTACCCAACTCATCTTCAGCCGTATCAGTGCTATCTACTGCGTGAGACTCTAACACAAGCGCCATCTGATCCGGATTTGTAGCGAGACTTTCGATCATGATGTTGTGAATGGAACGCTCGGGACTTGCGTAACCGAACCAATAAATCGCACATGCAAAAATAATGAGCGCGAGTGCCGACCAAGTCGGCCAGTTAAAATCGTGAAATCGTTTCGTCACCCCTGCTATAAATATACACGATACTACCGCCCCTCCAATGAGGTAAAGTTCGTAAGCCCCGGGGAAGTAGAAAAAATTGTCCGCGAACCATAAAACCGCAAAAATGGCGCCGACTAAGAGGAAAAGCTTTACGGCCTGCTGGCGTGAAATTCGCCCTCGCGGATCGAAAAGAGATTTTGCTATCGACAGCAAGTTCAATTCGTCAATCCCTATACATCACGGCCTTCACCGCCTTGACGATTTTGTCCGCATTCGGAAGGCTTAAGGCTTCGAGATTGGCGGCGTAGGGGAGCGGCG
>DGNI01000139.1:2587-3025 GCA_002388885.1 Parvularculaceae bacterium UBA4496
CGCCGCAGGGCGCCCAGCCCTCTTCCACAGTGACGACGCGATTGGTCTTGCGCACGGATTCAAGAACTGTCTCCACGTCCATAGGCCGCAGGGTGCGCAAGTCGACAACCTCCGCCGAGACGCCTTCTTCGACAAGTTTCTCCGCCGCTTCAAGTGAGAACTTCACGCCGCGGGAATAGGAAACGATGGTGACGTCCGTTCCTTCGCGCGCGACCTTCGCCTTGCCGATGGGCAGCACCCAGTCCTCCACATCCGGCACGTCCATGGTGTCGCCGTAAAGGAGTTCATGTTCGAGGAAGACCACCGGGTTCGGATTTCGGATCGCCGCCTTCAACAACCCCTTCGCATCCGCCGCCGAGTAGGGCGAGATCACGATCAGCCCCGGCACATTCGAATACCACGCGGCGTAATCCTGTGAGTGCTGCGCGGCGACGCGCG
>DGNI01000139.1:3092-4272 GCA_002388885.1 Parvularculaceae bacterium UBA4496
ATCGCCTGCATGGCGAAGTTCCATGTCATGAACTCGACAATCGGTTTCAGCCCCGCAAACGCCGCGCCGACGCCAAGCCCCGCAAACCCGTATTCCGTAATCGGCGTATCGACCACCCGCCGCGGCCCGAATTCATCAAGGAGACCGCGGGAGACTTTATAGGCGCCCTGATATTCGGCGACTTCCTCGCCCATCANNCGCATCTCCTCGGCCATGGCGTCGCGGAGCGCATCGCGGATGGTGGTCGGGATCATTTCAACCCCGTCGGGAAGTTCCGGGTCGGACGCAGCCGTCATCGCAGGCTGTGGCGGCGCTGTCTCCTGTTGAGATGACTGTTCGGCATCTGGGGATTCTTTCGCTTCGTTTGAATCCTCGTCAGACGCGGGCCCCGCGCCATTCAGGTTCGAAGTATCAATATCATCAGCGCTCTCGCCGTCGCCGATCAGAACCGCAATCGGATCGTTGACCTTGACGTTCTCGGTGCCTTCGGCGACCAGAATCTTGCCGATCTTTCCCTCGTCCACGGCTTCGACTTCCATGGTCGCCTTGTCAGTCTCGATCTCGGCGATGACGTCTCCGGAGGAGACCGTATCGCCCTCCTTCACATTCCATTTGGCGAGGGTTCCCTCTTCCATGGTCGGCGAAAGGGCAGGCATGAGGATCGGCGTTGGCATCTGATATGTCTCGTCTTTCCTGATAAGGCCCGATGAGGCCGCGCCTTTCCTAGCCGCACCATAGCGCATCGAACAAGTCCAATGCGACCGATAGCATAATCTTGCGCCTGCGGCCGGGAGCCTGCTGGTCCAGCGGCGCGGCTTGATTTATGCAACTTTATCTTATGCAACTGCGAATATTCGGCAGAGGAACAGACAGGCCGCATGACGTATCTTTCCGGCAATCCCGACGACCCGGTTCTTTTCGACTTCGACACGGTCAAGGAGCACGGGCTGGAGCTGGCGGAAACTTACGCCGCTGCGGAGCCGTTCCCCCATGCCGTCATCGACAATTTCCTGCCGGAACCGGTAATCGACCTATGTCTAGACCAATTTCCGAAAAGGCCGGACGCGGACAGCCAGACTTTCGACCGCAATCAGGAACGATTCAAAACCAGTTTTCATCCTGACTATCTTTCGCCAGCGTTAAGACGGCTGTTTTATTCCTTTAACGCGCGGCCGTTCAT
>DGNI01000139.1:4344-5890 GCA_002388885.1 Parvularculaceae bacterium UBA4496
GGGCATCTGTCGATGCATGCTGATTTTAACCATCACAAGCCGCTTGATCTTGAGCGGCGCATAAATGTGCTGATCTATTTGAACCGCGACTGGAAAGACGAGTATGGCGGGCAACTCGAGCTGTGGCGGTCGGATATGTCCGAACGCGTGCAGTCGATCACGCCGATCGCAAATCGCTGCGTCATCTTTACAACGACAGGCGAGAGCATGCACGGGAATCCGCAACCGGTTGAGCACCCGCAAGGCGTAACGCGCAAATCCATTGCTCTTTATTACTACACATCTACCTGGGACGCCGCCAAAGCCTCGCGGACGACCCAGTTCCGCCCCCGGCCGGGCACCGGCGACAAACCTGACTGGGGTGTCAAAATCGACGAAACTCTTGCCGATTTCCTGCCGCCGATTCTGAACCGCCAGATCACGCGGGTCCGGCGGCGGCTGAAACGCCGTTAAAGCCTAAGGTCTTGCGGGCCTTCGGGGTTTCCGTTATGGCCCTCACCCTTCGACCGGGCGCCGGTTTTGACATCGCGCGCCCAAACCCTACATAGGGTCTTGATAGAGCCCGGCCCCAAAAGAAGGCCGGCGTAACAGAGCAGATTTCAATGACCGCCGTTCTTTTGACTATCCATTCCATTATCGTGCTCGCCCTTATCGGCGTTGTGCTGCTGCAGCGAAGTGACGGCGGCGCTCTAGGCATCGGCGGCGGTGGCGGAGGCGGCGGCGGCTTCATGTCCGGCCGCGGCGCAGCAAACGCCCTGACGCGCACGACTTCGGTGCTGGCCGCGCTTTTTTTCGCGACATCTCTCGCGCTTGCGGTACGCGCCGGCGGCGGTGAAAATACAGATACGGTCATCGATGAACTCACCGGAACGCAAACGGCTCCTGCGCAAACGCAGCAACTTGGTGACGACGAAGCACCGTCTGCAACAGATCTTCTGAATTCTCTCGGCGGTGAAGAGAATACTGGCGAGGCGGATTCGGATGAAGCGGCGAGCGCCGCTGAGCTGATCGAATCTCTGGGCGCCGAAGCGCCGCCTGAATCCGCTCCTGTTGAAACACAGGAAGAAACCCCGGCCGATGACGCCTCCGAGGAACCCGCGGCAGGCGACGTAGCGCCCCAGTCCGAAAACGAAACACCGAACCGGTAGGCCATTTCGTGACTGTTTTCACTTTTTCTGAATTTTGAGTTTGCCCATAGCGGAATCTTCGCTAAGACGGACTTCCATGGCGCGGTACATATTCATTACCGGCGGCGTGGTGTCGTCTCTCGGAAAAGGTGTTGCTTCGGCGGCGTTGGGCGCGCTTCTTCAGGCGCGCGGCTACAAGGTTCGTCTGCGCAAGCTCGATCCTTACCTCAATGTCGATCCGGGCACCATGTCGCCCTATCAGCACGGCGAAGTGTTCGTTACTGACGATGGCGCGGAAACCGATCTCGATCTCGGACACTACGAACGCTTTACCGGCGTTTCGGCATCGAAAAGCGACAACGTCACCACCGGCCAGATCTATTCGCAAATTCTGGAAAAGGAACGGCGCGGCGATTATC
>DGNI01000068.1 GCA_002388885.1 Parvularculaceae bacterium UBA4496
CACTGCAACGCTGCGCAATTTTATAAAACCGCGTCCGTCGCCGAACTTGCCAGCCCGCTTCCTGCGGCGGTTGCGTTATTTTTGATCCTTCCTGATGATGCGCTTGCATCAATCAGCCGCGTCAGCGTCGCTTCATTTCAGGCTGTTTTGCGCAGACGCGGCCCGCCCGGCGAAACGCCGGTTTCTCTGAAAACCAAACTTCTGAACTAGGACAGTCCTGACGCGCGCGCTTTCGAGAGTGCGCCGATCATGTGCGGCATGAAGATATTTATGCCGCGCGTACAGACAGCGCCGGTTCTCGACATCCCCCGGCGTCAGGCGTCGCCCCGAAGCAATCCCCCACTAAACGCGGACCCGAAATTCGCGCCAAATAAGCAATCAATAAGGACAAACCCGATGAAAAATACGCTGACAGTTTCAACTTTCGCCATCCTCGCTTTCCTCGCTGCGCCCGCACTTGCCGCGCCGGATCAATCAGACATAGACCCAGCCGCCAAAATAGCTGGCGAGACCATGGATCATGGCGACCATTGCGGCATGCCGACCGGCGAAGGCGTGATCAACGCCCTTGATGTCAAAAAGTCGAAAATCGATCTCACTCATGAACCGATTGAATCGATCGGTTGGCCGGAGATGAAAATGCAGTTCTCCATTTTGAAACCGGTCGATCTCTCCGCCTTCGCGGTCGGAGAACGCGTTCACTTCATGCTGAAGGCCGAAAAAGACAAGTCGTACTCTATCGCAATGATGTGTTCGCTCGACGCCGACGAAGGAACGCATGAAGCCTGCATGGCGAAAATGCACGATGTCGCCATGAAGTCGGCGGCCGAGGAGGGCGTCGCCTGCCCGATGGGCGAAATGGACGGCATGAAGGGCATGGACCATGGCGACATGGGCAAGTCCGGCGACGCCGCGAAAACCGACCATAAAGGCCATCACTAACAATAATGGCGGCGCGCCATGGCGNNGCGCCGCGCCGTCGCAGCCACGGCAAGAGTAATTCTGATTGGAGACCTAGAATGTATTCGCGAAGACGATTTTTGCGGGCAGGAGCGGCGGGCGGCGTCATCGCGTCCGCTACTGGCCTCCTTCCCGCCTGGGCCAAAAGCGCCAGCGCCGGCAATAAGGGCATATTTGAGCTTGCCGGCAATTCGTTCGACCTGACTGTCGGACATAGCGCCGTTGAAATCGGCAAGCGCCGCGGCCACGCGATCACGGTCAACGGCACGGTTCCCGGGCCCCTCCTACGTTTTCGCGAGGGCGAGAAGCTGACGCTCCGGGTCCGGAACATGCTGGACGAAGACACATCGATCCACTGGCACGGGCTGCTGGTGCCGTTTTATATGGACGGCGTTCCCGGCGTTTCCTTCCCCGGTATCAAGCCGGGCGCAACTTTCACCTATGAATACGCCGTCCCGCAATACGGCACCTACTGGTATCACTCCCATTCGGGCCTCCAGGAACAGGCGGGCCATTACGGACCGATCATCATCGATCCCGCCGGCGCCGATCCCGTCACATCAGACCGCGAATATGTGCTGGTGCTGTCGGACTGGTCTTTCGACCATCCGCACAAGGTGTTCGCCAGAGTCAAAAAGGATATGGAGGTCTACAATTTCCAGCAGCGGACAATTGGCGACTTTGTCAGCGACGTTGGAAAGAACGGGCTCGGCGCAACGCTCGAAGACCGCGCGATGTGGGGCCAGATGCGCATGTCCCCGACCGACATCTCGGACGTCACAGCCGCCGCCTACACCTATCTGATCAACGGCCATTCGACCGCCGACAACTGGACGGGCATTTTCAACACCGGCGAACGGGTGCGTCTACGAATCATCAACGCGTCGGCGATGACGATTTTCAATTTCCGGATTCCCGGCTTGCCAATGACCGTCGTCGCCGCCGACGGCCTCAATGTGCAGCCGGTCGAAACGGATGAATTCCAGATCGGCGTTGCCGAAACCTACGACGTCATCGTCGCGCCGAAACGCGCGCGGGCCTTTCCGATCGTCGCGGAATCGATCGACCGGTCGGGTCAGGTCGTGGCCACTTTCGCGCCCGAACCCGACATGCGCGCGACGGCGCCGCTGCTGCGCGAACGGCCGACCCTGACCCACAAGGACATGGGAATGGCCGCGATGGCCGGCATGAATCATGGCGGCATGGATCACGGCGCCATGACGGGCGAGATGGATCATGGAGCCATGTCCGGCGGTGCGATGCAGGAACACAATCACAAGACCGGCGCCGGCGTCGACAATGTCGCCATGGCGCCGTCCAACCGCCTCGATGAACCCGGCCTCGGTCTCGAAGATGTGCCGCATCGCGCGCTACGCTACTCGCAACTTCGAAGCCTTGATCCGAATCCGGACACACGCGCACCGGAACGGGAGATGGAGATTCATCTCACCGGCAATATGGAGCGCTATATGTGGTCGTTCGACGGCGTGAAATTTTCCGCTGTTGAAAAGCCCATCATCTTTCATGAAGGCGAACGCCTCCGCGTCACACTCGTCAATGATACGATGATGACGCATCCGATCCATCTGCACGGCATGTTCTTCGATCTCGTCGTCGATGAAAGCGATCACAAGCCGCGCAAGCATACGGTCAACGTCAAGCCGGGCGACAAACTGTCATTCGACGTCTCCGCCGAGCATGTCGGGGACTGGGCGTTCCATTGCCATCTCCTGTTTCATATGCATGCCGGGATGATGCAGGTCGTCTCGCTGTTGCCACGTGACGGCGCCGCGCCAACGGTTCCCGGCGCCACGAAGGAAGATCACAAAGGCATGGATCACGGCTCCATGAAGATGTCCGGAGAAACCATGCAAACCAGAGAGACATCGTCTCCCGACCACTCGAAAATGAATCATGGGAGCGAGCACTGATGGCGCAGGCAACATTTTTCTCAATCGCCGGCGGCGCCTGTTTCATTCTTGCGTCGGCGATTGCGCCTGCAAAAGCGGCGGATCCGACCCCGCCCTGGTCGCAGGCCGACGAGTATTACGATCCGACAGAAATGGCGGAAGCACGACGCGCCGTCCAGAAAGAGCATGGCGGAAATACCATGTATTACGTGCTCGCCGATCGGCTGGAATACCAGACCGATGACGGCGACCCGTTGCTGCTGTTTGACGGCCAGGGCTGGTGGGGCGGCGACATGAACAAGCTGACCCTAAAGTCCGAGCTCGAATATGATTTCAACGCCGGCCGCTTTCATGAAGCCGAACTTCAGGCGCTGTGGACGCGGCCGATCGCCCGCTACTTCGATGTACAGGCAGGCGTGCGCCATGACTTTACAGCCGGCGCCGATCGAACCTTCGGCGTTCTCGGCGTGCAGGGCCTCGCGCCATACTGGTTCGAGATTGACGCCGCCCTATTCGTCAGCGGCGAAGGCGACGTCTCGGCGCGCATCGAGGCTGAATATGAACTCATGCTCACCCAGCGGCTGATCCTGCAGCCGCGCACGGAACTGAATTTCGCGGTTCAGTCGATTGAGGAGGTCGGCGTTGGCAGCGGCTTGTCCACCGCCGAAGTCGGGGCGCGTCTCCGCTACGAAATCAAGCGGCAGTTTGCGCCTTATGTGGGCGTCTCGTGGTCGCGATCGATCGGGGAAACAGCGGACCTTGCACGCGCAGACGGCGACGACCCCGGCGGCGTTTCATTCGTCGCCGGATTGCGGCTTTGGTTCTAGGGAGGAACACCAGTGGAAAATATGATTGAACCGAACATTCATCCAATCCTTGTTCACTTTGCTTATGCGCTGTCGATAACGGCTTTTGTCTCGTACACGCTGGCGTCATTGGCGCCGTCGGGGAAATGGGGTGAAACGCTCCGTCCAGCCGCGGACTGGATGCTCGCATTCGGCGCCCTTGCAATCGTCGCGACGATTGCGGCGGGATTTCAGGCTTACTACTCGGTTGCACACGACGGACCATCGCATGCGGCAATGACAGTTCATCGCAATTGGGCAGTCCCTTCGGGCGCCGCGATCTTGTTATTGGCGCTCTGGCGCTGGCGGGCGCGCACGAAGGCGACTTCACCGATATTCATTACGCTCCTCGCCGCCGCGGCTCTCTCCTTGTCGGTCACGGCATGGTGGGGTGGAAAGATCGTCTATGGCTACGGTCTCGGCGTGAAAAGCATGCCCACCGTCACCGGCGAAGGCCATGACCACGAACATGCGCCGGGCCAGGAACATGGCGACACGACAAAAGCTTCTGAGTCTGACGATCACGACAATAGCGACGGCCATCATGACAGTGACACAGAAGACGGCGCCGAAAATGCGGAGCACGACAATAGCGATGGTCATCATGACGACGATGCCGGAATGTCCACGCCTGCGCGCGCCGTCGAGGCTGGCTCTCCGGAAGGTGTCGTCAACGCCTATGGCGCCGCGTTAAGAGCCAAAGATGAAGCCACTCTGCACGCGCTATTGGCGCCTGATGTCATCATCGCCGAGGGCGGCGGCGCGGAACGCTCCGTAGAGGAATATGCCGGCCATCACATGCCCGCCGACATGGCGTTTACCGCGGCGGTCGAGTTTTCACTGAAGAAGCGTGACGTGATCGAAAACGCCGATCTCGCAACGGTCATTTCCGAGTCGCAGGTTCATGGAACATACAAGGGCGAGAACGTGCATTCGAGAATGATGGAAACGATGGTCTTACGCCGTGACGACGACCGCTGGCGCATTGTTCACATCCACTGGTCGTCAGCGCCGATCACGGGTGAACATGAACACTGATGTCCGATGAGCACCGTAAAAGCGATTACAAGAAAGGCAGCCTGACGCTTTTTGGCACGGTCGCCATGGGAACCGGCGTCATGATCGGCGCCGGCATATTCGCCCTGACCGGTCAGGTGGCGGAGTATGCCGGTCCTTGGTTCCCGGCGGCGTTCCTGCTCGCCGCCATCATCAGCGCCTTTAGCGCCTACACTTACATCAAGATGTCGAACAAATATCCGTCGGCCGGCGGCATCGCGATGATTTTGCACAAGGCCTATGGGCAGTCGGCTGTTACCGGGGCGTGCGCCCTGTTGATGGCGTTTTCAATGGTTATCAACGAAAGCCTGGTTGCCCGCACGTTCGGAACCTACACGCTGCAGCTTTTCGACGTTGAAAATAGCACAACGCTGGTTCCGGTCCTCGCTGTCGGGCTCATTGTCTTTGCATTTCTGATCAATCTGGCCGGCAATAAATACATTGGAGCGGTTTCGAAAATCACGGCCGTTCTCAAGGTCGGCGGCATTTTGGCCTTCGCCGGCACCGGGCTTTGGGCGTCGGGATTTTCGTTCGAGGCGGCGAGCGCTTCCCAGAATTCTGACTCTTCTTTCACCGGGTTTCTGGCCGGCGTAGCGTTGGCGATCCTCGCTTACAAGGGCTTCACGACGATAACAAACAGCGGCGATGAGGTAAAAAACCCGAACCGCAATGTCGGGCGCGCAATCATGATCTCGCTGGGAACTTGTCTCGCTGTTTACATGGCGGTTGCGTTCGCCGTTGGGTCGTCGTTGACAATTGATGAACTGGTCGCCGCAAAAGACTATTCTCTCGCCGAAGCAGCGCGCCCGGCGCTCGGGCAATTTGGCGTCGCGTTTACAGTGGCGATTGCGATCATTGCAACAGCGTCCGGGTTGCTAGCCAGCGTGTTCGCCGTGTCGCGCATGCTCGCCATGCTGACGGAAATGAATCTCATTCCCCACAGCCATTTCGGCATGCCGGGTCGCATTCAGAAACACACGCTGGTCTACACCGTCGTGCTCGCGGCCTTTCTTGCTGTGTTTTTTGATCTGAGCAGGATCGCCTCGCTCGGCGCGATATTTTATCTTGTCATGGACATCGCTATTCACTGGGGCGTCTACCGACATCTTCGACATGACGTCGATGCAAAAGGGTGGATTCTTCTATCGGCGATTGCGCTGGATGCGGTCGCGCTGGGGGCGTTCCTGGCGATCAAATCGGCCGCCGATCTACCGATCGTCATAATCGGAATTGCTGCCATCGCGTTCATTTTCGCTTTTGAGCTCTTCTACCTTCGTGGTCTGAGGGGCGAAGACGGCGTCAGGGCGTCGCATCATCAACACGACGCTTGACTATACCCTATAGGGGTATTATGTATAAGCGCATCAGCAGCCGGGACGCTTTGTGCGACCGGCTGGAATTCGACAGCGCCAACTCGGTACTGACGCTGCCTGCCAACAAGCGGAGGCAAATTATGCGTATCGCTCCTGTCGGACATGCTCTGTCCATCTTCTTTGTAATCACATTCGCCATTTGCATCGGCTGGGGTCTACTGACGCCCCCAGCCATGCATATGCATGAAGCGTGGGAAATGATGATGCCGGGCTTTCACTGGCTTTCATTTCCAGCTTTTCTGATCGGGCTCATCTGGGCCTACGTCTATGGCTGGTACACGGCGATCGTATTCGTTCCCCTGTATAATTTGTTCAACAAGCGCGGAGCCGCTGAATAATTATGGATACGCATGTTCACTGTCACGCCACTCCGGGCGCCGCGGACGCCGCGCCCGGAAAATATAACAATGTCCCTGCCGGTTACACCGGAACGGTCTGGACCTGCCCGATGCACCCCGAAGTGCGTGAGACCAGCAACACCGGTTGTCCAATCTGCGGCATGGCGCTGGAACCGGAAACAGTAACAGCGGAGGAAGACACCGCTGAACTTGATTCGATGACACGGCGCTTCTGGGTCGGCGCGGGCCTGAGTTTCCCGCTTTTCATTTACGCCATGGGCGAAATGATTCCGGGCAAGCCGTTCGAGGGCTTGCTGCCTGGCGCCTGGGCGCAATGGGTTCAATTCGCCATGGCGACGCCTGTTGTCTTATGGGGCGGCTGGCCATTCTTCGTGCGCGGCGTTCAGTCGGTTCGCACCATGAATCTGAATATGTTTACGCTGATCGCCCTTGGCGTTGGCGTTGCTTATGTTTTCAGTGTCGTCGCGACAGCGGCGCCGGGTATTTTTCCGGATGCCTTCCGTGACATGCATGGCAATGTCGCCGTCTACTATGAGGCGGCCGCCGTCATCACAACGCTCGTGTTGCTCGGCCAGGTGCTCGAATTGCGCGCGCGTAGCCAGACGTCCGGCGCCATTCGCGCGCTGCTGGAACTCGCGCCGCCTACGGCGCTTCGCATCAACGACGACGGCTCCGAAGAAGAAGTTTCGATCGACCATTTGCGCGAAGGAGATCGTCTACGCGTTCGGCCGGGTGAGAAGGTTCCGGTCGATGGAAAAATCATAGAGGGCAAAAGTTCGGTCGATGAATCCATGGTTACCGGCGAACCGATTCCGGTCGAAAAGAATGCCGGCGACAAGGTCACGGGCGGCACGGTCAACGGAACCGGCGGCTTTATCATGAAGGCGACCCACGTCGGCGACGACACAATGCTGTCGCAGATCGTAAAAATGGTCTCGGAAGCGCAACGCAGCCGCGCGCCCATTCAGCGACTTGCGGATACGGTTTCGGGCTGGTTCGTTCCTGCGGTCGTCGTGATCGCCATCATCACCTTCGTTGTTTGGAGCATATATGGTCCAGAGCCGGCCATGGCGTTTGCAACCGTCAATGCCGTCGCAGTGCTGATCATCGCCTGCCCTTGCGCACTCGGTCTGGCGACCCCGATGTCCATCATGGTCGGAACCGGCAAGGGCGCGCAGAACGGCATTCTCATCAAGAACGCCGAAGCTCTCGAAACTCTGGAAAAGGTCGATACGATTGTCGTCGACAAGACTGGCACCCTGACAGAAGGCCGCCCGAAACTTGTTCTCGTCGAACCGCAATCTCCATTCACAAAAGACGAACTCTTGTCCCTGGCGGCTTCGGTGGAAAAAGGCAGCGAACACCCACTCGCGGCTGCCATCGTGGAAGGCGCTGAAGAACGCGGCGCCAAAATCAGTTCGGCGTCGGAATTCTCCTCGGTCACCGGAGAAGGCGTTGAGGCGATGGTCGGCGACTGCAAGGTGGCGCTCGGCAACGCCAAGATGATGAAACGCATCGGCGCCTATGACGAAGCAATTTCCGCCTCTGCCGAAGAGCACCGCCGCGAGGGCCAAACTGTCATGTTCGTGGCGGTCGATGGAAAACCGGCCGGCCTCATCGGCGTTGCCGATCCGATTAAGGAGACAACGCCGGACGCCATCAAGGCGCTGCATGACGCCGGCGTCAAAGTCGTGATGCTCACCGGCGACAGCCGGCGCACGGCCCAGGCCGTGGCCGACGCCGTCGGCATCGACGAAGTCCACGCCGACGTGTCTCCGGAAGACAAACACCGCATCGTGCGCGAGCTCCAGAACGCCGGCGCCGTCGTGGCCATGGCCGGGGACGGCATCAATGACGCGCCGGCGCTGGCCCAGG
>DGNI01000006.1:0-6654 GCA_002388885.1 Parvularculaceae bacterium UBA4496
ACCGCCCCTGAAGCCCATATTTTAAGGCTCCCGGCGGCCATCCCGGCCGCGTCGGTGAGCGGCGGATGTAGCCACCTGAAACCGCCCTGTCAACGCATTTTTTAAACTTTTTTCGCGGAAATCCTGGGGTTGATTTTCCCCAATTTCTCCACCTCGGATTGACGGTTAAATTCAGGGAAAATCCTGAACGACCGCAATGTCCGGGGAACCTTTATTTATCGAGGTGTTCGCGAATTTTCAAGCATGGATTCGCGCCGAAGGCGAAACGAATTTATCAAAGTCTGGAAAGCCGGGCAGACAGATGGCAAATCTGCTGGTTCACTAGGAAAATTCAGGGATTCGTCAATAAATCCGGCGATAATTGAGCCTCTATGACCCAAAAAGCAGGCCAGACCGAAGTCCGTGATGCCGACGAAGAGCTGTCGGCAACACCCGATTCTGCCCCTGAGCCCCGCAAATCCGGCATTATGGTGGGCCTCGCCCTTGGCGGCGGCGTCGCTCGTGGCTGGGCCCATATTGGCGCCGTGCGCCGTCTGGATGAGCTGGGCTTTAGACCCGATATCGTCGCAGGAACTTCCGTCGGGGCGCTTGTAGGCGGTTTCTGGCGGGCCGGGCATCTCGACGCTCTTGAGGCCTGGGCGCGAAGCCTCACCAAAACCCGGATGCTTTCCTATTTCGATATTGTCCTGAACGGCTCAGGAATTATGGGCGGCAAACGACTTGAAAAGGCCATTCAGCGCTACCTTCCGCCTACGGACATTCAGGATCTGCCCGGAAAGTTTGTCGCTGTGACGGCGGAGCTAGCGACCGGGCATGAAGTGTGGCTGACCGAAGGCGATCTTAGCGAAGCCATGCAGGCCGCCTACGCGCTGCCCGGCGTTTTCCCGCCGAAAGCCGTCGGCGGGCGCTGGCTGATTGACGGCGCGCTGGTCAATCCCCTGCCTGTATCCGCCTGCCGCGCGCTCGGCGCGCGTATCGTTGTGGCGGTCGGTCTGCATGCTGACGCTTTTAATCTCGGCGTTGCGCAGCGCAAAGAAAAGTTTCGCGACCTCGCGCAAGACGGCGGTTCGGAACTTGAAGAGGCGTCAAAAGGCAATCTCACTGAAAAGCTGATGCTGCGCCGGTTGTTCAACGCCAATCAGAACGCTCCCGGCGTCGGCTCCGTCATGCTGGCGTCATTCAACATTTTGATGGATCGAATTACCCGGTCTCGTCTCGCAGGGGATCCTCCAGACGTTCTAGTGGCGCCCCAGGTGGGGCACATACCTTTGCTGGATTTTGATCAGGCAGACGAATTAATTGAACTTGGGCGCAAGGCCATTGACGAAGCCGCACCGCAAATTGAAACTGCCGTAAAATATTTGACGTAAATACCCTTACTCGGCTTCCAGAATATACGCTGGCCGACCCGCAGGCGGATATGTCAAGCCGCCATCGGCCTCTGCAGTATGCAGATTGAAACGGATTTTCCACACCCCGCGGCCGAACCGATCTTTTGAAATTTGATACTCACGGGCTGCGATGTTCATCCATTTGGTTTGGTTTTTTCCATTGACTTCCACCATGCCATTTGGACCTGGCGTGTTCGCCCACCACCCTTCCACATTCCACCATTTATCGCTGGATGACGTCGTGGGTTGCGCGTCCGGAACATTTAATGGCCATTCGCCCAATTGTGCCGAAGCATGCAAGTTAAGGCCGTCCGAAAAGACCGGGGTGACAAATTCAAGATCATCCCAACTCACACTCACGGCAGCGGGCATCGTATGGCAGATCCATACGTAACTATCGTCCTGGAAAATATGGAGATCCGCGTTCTCGGAAAGTGCCACCTTTTCGGAGCGAAGACCGCCATATTCTCCGCACCGCCCATCCATCAACGGATAGGCGCTTGCTGCGATCATTATGAAAGCACTCAACACTTTGATCACTTCCTTTCTGAGCAAGGCGTTAATTTGCGATATACTCTTTCAAAGCCGCCGCTTCCTGTTCCGCCTGCTCGATCTTGCGTTTGACCACATCGCCAATGGAAACCACGCCGACAATCTGATTATCCTTCGTAACCGGCAAGTGCCGGATGCGCTTTTCCGTCATTTTCGCCATCAATTCGTCTACGGACGCATCCACCGAACAGGTAAATACATTGCTGGTCATGCACTCGCTGACTTTCATGCTCAGCGCATCGCCGCCACGGGCCCCTAGCCGGCGGACAATATCCCGCTCAGAAAGTATGCCGACTACATCGCCCTTGCCATCACGCACGATAACCGCACCGATATTCTTGTCGTTGAGAAGAGCAACTGCATCGGTGATCTTATCGTCCGGCCCGACAGCGAATATATCCGCGCCCTTGGCTTGAAGGATCTGTTCGACTTTCATGGAGAGCCTCCTTCCTGTCTGAACGCCATAATGCGGCCATCGCCCTTATTCGGCAATAGGAGGCGGAGCCCCAAGCCCTTAATTTCTGTAGCAAATATAGGATTTCGGAAAGCCGTATTTGCGTTCCGTCAGAATTGAACCGTCAGGAAAGTAGTTTTGCATCTGCGCTTTTGAGAGAACCGTCGTTTCGACTACCATCTGCGTCCAGTCAGGAAGCTTCTTTTCCCAGTTTCTGATAAACCGTTTACGGACAAAGGCAGGCATGAAAAACCAAAACGGCATGCCCGTATGCGCCTCCACCGGAAACCAGATGGACGGCGTTTGCACCCAATAACAACTGGCGAGACGCCGGACCTCGCAGGCGAACGCGGCCTGCTTTTCATCCCCGCCAACATGCTCAATGACGCTGTTTGAAAATACGACATCGAAAGAATTATCTTCGTATTGAGAAACATCGCACGCGTCGCCCACAACGAAGTCAAAATTATGAATAGATTCTGGCGTTGACGGCTTCGCAACACCGGGAAGATTGAGAATTGTAATGTGCAGCGGCGTCGAGATAAAATTCCAGATGCCGGGCTGCCCGCCAAGGTCAAGCACGCGCATTCCCGGCTTCAACTGCATTAAGTCTTGTAGCCGGGTCATGCGCGCCTGGCGCGTTTGCGCAGAAAAGGGGCCTAACAAACGCCTGAATGCTTCAAACCGTGCGTATCTCAAGGCATCTCTCATTTATGCGCCCATGCTGCGCGCCATCCGCTCAAAGGCGGGATAGGCGAGCAGGCCAAAGAGGTAGCCGCCCACATGCGCTTCCCAGGCAATGGACGCCCCGCCCGCGAGCGCACCGCCAAAGACGCCGAAACCGATATTCATCAGGATTATGAATGCCGACCAGACGACGACGCTTTGCGCCGTGAGCGGACTTAGCGCCGCATATTCAGGTCCAAATAGCGTGGTCTTGTTAAAGGCGAAACGAACGAGCCCACCGAGGAGTCCTGATACCGCGCCCGACGCTCCGACCATGGGAATGATTTCATCAGCATGCAAAGCGATAAAAGTTAGAGCGCCGGCTATGCCGCATAATAGATAGAATGACGTAAAGAGCCCCGCCCGGGCGAATGCGGAAAATGACTGAATCGCGCCGCCGGCTTTCATCCGACGCGCCACGGGTGCGCCAAATGCGAGCAGCCAGAGCATGTTCAGCCCCAGATGCAGAAGACCAGCATGGATGAACATGTGCGAGATTAGCGGATAGAGCATGTTCAGCCATCCGCCATGGGCTTCTGGGCCCATCAAAAACCATTTCGGCGTTACTGCTGCGATTTTGACCAGCGTATCGGCGGTACGAAAAGGCAAAAAAACCAGGGCGAAAAAAACAAGAATATTCAGCGCAGCGATCACCAGAAGGACGCCGGGCACATTAAACATGCGTTTTGTGT
The DNA here is from genome assembly GCA_002388885.1 of Parvularculaceae bacterium UBA4496. GTDB lineage: Bacteria > Pseudomonadota > Alphaproteobacteria > Caulobacterales > Parvularculaceae > Hyphococcus. Next base: position 3,816 of record DGNI01000006.1, read on the forward strand.
CGATATCGCCGCCGGGCCGCCGCAACTCGTAAGGGACCTTGCCTGAAAAACCGACCATACGCTCACGCCTGTCCCATTTCGGGCCTTTGAAAGACCGGACTGTCTGCGACGACGCCGATCAAGCCGCCACCGGCCCCGTCTCAATGAAATGTAAACATCACGGCGTACTGGCGCAAACCTTTGTTCACCAAACGTGATTAGTCTTGGCCCGAGTACTCAACGGCGACAGGACAGCCATGGTTAAGAGCCAGCCGGATAAGGGCGCAAAAGGCGGCGCGCCCGAACCTGTATCGGAAGATGAGAAAGACCGGCGTCAGCACCTGCGCGTTACGCTGCCGCTGAAAACCCGTTTTTTGACCAGCGACGGCTGCGAATGGTCGGGAACGGTGACGAATATCTCCGCTGGCGGCGCCATGGTTAAAGCCAAATACCCGCCTGCATTCGGCCAGACTGTCGTGCTTTACATCGATCAGATCGGGCGGGTCGAAGGCAAGGTCGTCCGGACTGAAAAGGACAATTTCGCCGTCAGCTATCAGAGAAAAAGACGCGTAAAGCGCGCCAAAATCGCTGACCAGATCACCACCGCAATGCATCGCCCTCGCCGCGCCGGCGATCGCCGCAGCAGCCCGCGTATCGGCGTGGATGCGCCTGCGACCGTGTATCTGGAAGACGGGAGGGTAATTGAATGCGCGATTCTCGATATTTCACTCACCGGCGCCTCTATTGAGATCAGCCCGCGTCCGCCGCTCGGCATGCGTCTCATTCTGGGACGCATGACGGCCAAAGTCATACGTCGCCATGAAAAGGGAATTGGAGTCGTATTCACCGGCGCCGCAGATCGTATGGAGGAAGTCATCGCCGAAGCAACAGACGACGCGCCAACTATTGAGGCGAGTGGTCCGAATTTTGCTCAACCTTTCGGGAAAAAGCGCGCACGCGACTGAGCGGCGCGAAAGCGGTTAAGGATTTACGATGCTCGCGACCGAAAACTGGTGCATTAAGGTCAAGGACAAGGTTTACGGACCTTACACGACCCAGCAGATGCGAAAATTCGCGCATGAAGGGCGCCTTGCAACCTGGTCCATGATCTCACCCGCCGGCGCTACGGCCTGGCGCGAGGCAAAGAACGAAACAGTATTCGCCAACTTCTTTGGGGCAGAACCAGTTGCTTCGCCGCTTGCCAACGGCAGGGCGTTTGGAAAACGTAACGACTGGGAAGATGACGAAAAAAGCGCGGACATTCCCGCAAGGGGCGTAAATGCGAACGGCGCAAACCCGCAAGCGATAGCCCATGCTAAAACAAAGCGCGCCGCATCTCAGGAGCCGCACGCAGCAAACTTTATCGTAATATTCGACGTGGTCAGCGGCGCGGCTAGTCGCGTTGAAGCGGCGGTCATGAGCCTTGGTCACGCGTTCCGCATCGCCGATAATGTGTGGAGCATTTCATGCGAGCTCACCGCCGTCGGCGTCCGCAATGCAATTGCACCTTATCTTCGCGGCAGCGAGTCCATTTTCGTTATTGACGCAACACGCGGGCGCACATCCTGGCGGAACTACGCGCCGGAAACGCAGGCCAAAATCACAGCGGCTTATTTGACTTCCAGAGTCGCCTAGTTCGCAGCGCCTGTCATTAAGACTTGCGAATTTTTTCTGACATGTCTGATACGGCTCGGCGCAGCCTGGCAAACGCTGTATAGTCAAATCGGTGACTGATTCGCGGGAGCGCCTTTCAAGGAGTATCGGGCGTCAGAATGCACTGTAGCGACATAGGTACCTGTCCGTTTTGCGCAACTGATGCGCACTGCCTGTTGCCCAGCCAGTCTTTGATTTTCCGCCCCCGTATTCAGCGCCACCCCCTCATTTCATTTGTTACTGGAGGCGTAAATGGCCAAACGTACGGCGCGCCGCGCGGCGCGGCGCATGCAGGAGCATGCTCACTTCGATGATCACTCGAATGTCCGCCATCTTTTCGACGAACCGCAATGGTCTCCTCTGGATAACACCAAATACAAAAGCGACCATAGCGAACAGAAATATCGAAAAAACGTAAAGGCCCAGAACCCGTCACAGCAGCAAGTCCTGGATGCAATCGACGAGGCGCCGCTCGTTTTCGCCGTAGGCGCCGCCGGCACCGGCAAAACCTATCTCGCCATCGCCAAAGCTGTTGAAGCGCTCGATTCCGGCGCCGTCCGACGCATTATCCTTTCCCGCCCCGCAGTCGAAGCCGGCGAAAGCCTCGGCTTCCTGCCCGGGGATATGGAAGAGAAACTCTCGCCCATACTTGCGCCCGCTTTACGACGCGCTGTGCGACCGGCTCTCGTCCAAACGCCTGAAGGCGTTGATGGCTGAAGGAGTCATTGAAATTGCGCCCATTGCTTTCATGCGCNNAACGCCTACATCGTGATCGATGAGGCGCAGAATTGCACCTATGGACAGCTCAAAATGCTGCTCACCCGCCTCGGCTGGAATTCGACTATGGTGGTTACGGGCGACCCGGAGCAGAGCGACCTCCTGCCCGGCCTTTCCGGCCTCAATGACGTTGTGGAAAAACTCGATCCGCTAGAAAATGTCCGCGCCGTCCGCTTCACCCGGGAAGATGTGGTCCGCCACCCGTTGGTCGCAGAGATGATAGACGCCCTCTAAGCCCTAGGCTCAGCCACGCCAGCCAGCATTTGCGCCATCCTGCGCTGGCGTGGTAATGACGCTGTCTCTCCCTTTCTGGGCGATATAGAGGGACGGTAATGAGTAACGGCTACGGCTTCGGCGGCGAAGAAATCAAGCAGGAATCAAGCTGGCGTTACCCGCTCGGTATCTTCATGGCGACGCTCGTTCTGTGCGC
>DGNI01000006.1:6731-34507 GCA_002388885.1 Parvularculaceae bacterium UBA4496
GGCGGCCTCGTTTTTGCGCCGGCGGCGAATTACACGGTTTATCCGCGTGCGCGGCGCGGCGGCGCCCGCGACGAAGTCGTGCTTTACGCGCTTTGGCCGACTATGAACGGATATACTCCGGCGCAACGCAAAGAATTCATTGAAAACGAGCCGGATACGCGCCGCATCGACATCGTTATTTCCAAGCGTTCATCGGTCTTCAGCGAAGAAGACCGTTTCGAGCGTCTTTATCTACCTGAGACGCTCGACCAGCGAGGCGTCAGGACGCCTTATCAGTTGACGAAGTTCAACTTCAAGGATCAGCGCGCCAATGTTCCGACCAACGGTTATTCAGAGACCGAACTCTTCGTCGGTACGGACGAGAATGAAAAACTAGCGGCGATCTTTTGCTTCAAGGAGCTTGAAGAAGTGACAAGCCCGGAGTGCTGGCGCGAGTATGAATATGGCGACACGATTGAAGTGAGCTATCGCTTCAAACGGCCTTATCTGCCTGAATGGCGAATGCTGGACGCTGCCGTGCAGGAATTCGTTGCGGAACTCGACCAGTCCCGCCCTGGCGACGAATAGCCCGCTCAATATCGCTGCGTATTGGCGCTTAACGCGACCATCAAGACCGGCGACATAAATAGCCCGATGCAAGCGACAATCGTAAAATAGCAGGCCGTTGAAATTCCTGCGCTCCAGTCAAAAGCATAAGAAGCAACGACCAGCGCCGCAGAAGCGCCGCCCAACGCGATCAAAAACCGACGCAACCCGTCGCACATTGCATTTTGCGTAATGTCACGCGCGTTTCGCCAGACATCGCTGGCGTTGCGCCAGCTCACCGTTAGCTGGGAGAAAGCAATTGCCGCGAGCGTCAAGGCCGCTAGCCGTTCTGTAAGCGGCAGGAGCGTCAAACCGAAAATCGCATAAATGTATTCAGCGTAAATCGAACTGACGAATAAAAGAGCCGCGATCAAAATACTCGTGCGCAGCGAAACAAATGTCAGTCCTGCTGCGGCCACAATCAGCAGGATATAGGCGGCAAGGCTTAACGGCGCATCAATCCCGACCTCGAAAAGGGCGATGATGACGATAACGCCGATAATAGCGCTACTTGCCAGCGCCGTTGTTGAAGGCAGAATGCGCCTTACCGGACGCCAGCTTTCTGCAAAGCGCGCGCGCCGCCGGTTCTCGTTAACAGCGGTTTGCTCGCTCGGCCTGATCAATGCGAGCGCCCCGGTCGCACCGGCGAGCGCAGTCAACACGCCAAACAGAGTTATAATGCCGACGCCGAAAATGAGGCGCGCATCCGCCATGCCGAAATTTGCGTGAAAGGTTGCAATGCCGGCGTATGACGCCGCCGCCAGCACCGAAAACATCGCCGGCGCCAACGCCGCGTGTCCGGCTGCCGCCGCAGCATTGCGTGCATTCGCGCCTTTTGCAAAATAGTGCGCAAAATCAGCGCCAACGCCCACGCCGACAACGATGCCGCCTGCAAGGGCGATCGCAGCAGCCGATGCGCTTAATGCTGAAACAAGAACGTCCTGCAGCATCAGATATCCTACACCACCGGCAACCCCGACAAGCGCCGCAATCGGAGCTAGAACCCCGAGACGGATAGCGTTTTGCGTAAATGGTGAGAGCGCAATCAAGAATAAAAAGAGACCAAATGAACACCCGACGATTGCGGGCGATAAGGCAACGGGCGCATTTGAAAGCAAGCCGAAGGCAACAGCGCTTAAAGCTGTTCCGAACGAAACGACCGCTGTGAGAAAAATGACACGCAGCCAGGTTCTTTCAGGGGCAAAAGCCGCAAGCGCAATTGGCGCGCAAACCGCAACCACAGCGCCGAGCAAATAGCGGCTAATGACATTGTTGTGTTCGAGATCCGTCCCGTTCCGTAAGCCAAGCACGCACAGTGTCGTCGCGCCAACCGCCAGCACGCCCATGGTCAATGCGGGTCGCTCCGTGGACAGTCTACCTAAAAACCCGGAGGGTGCGCCCGGCAAAGCTCACCTCTTAGCTGGCCGGCCCGGCCGGCAGGTCTATTTCAAGGATCGCCATATTGAAATCGTACGAGACGTCGCCATCCTCGTCGTCTCGGAAAATCACACCAATAAATTCATCACCAAGATAAACTTCGGCGGAATCGTCCTTGTTCGCCCGGCCGCGCACCGTGAGGTTATTCACGGAGAATTTTCCCTGCAGATAGTGCTGCAATCGCGCGATCTCACTCGGTTCCATAACGCTCTTGTCCTTTACCTAGGCTCGTCTTAACCGTATCCGACGCGGGCGCCAACCTTGGTAAGCCGTTGGATATCCTCAATTTGGAGACAGTTTCATGCGATTCCTTGCCGGTCTGGCCATGCTCTCGTCACTGGTGACAACTTCCTGCTCCCAACCGGCGCAATCTGGTTGCGCTGAAGGTTATGTCAGCGCCAGCGAGGCATGGGTTCGCGTGACGCGCGCCGGGCAGAATATGAGCGCCGCTTATCTCAGGCTGTGTAATGGCGCGGACGTCAGCGACAGGCTGGTTGCCGTCTCATTTGACGGGGCCGCCGCCGCAGAAATCCACACGACGTCCGTCAGTGAGAAGGGGGTCGCCAGTATGGCGCCGGTCGAAGGCGGACTGGAGTTGCCTCCCGGTCAAATGATCGTTCTGGAGCCGGGCGGCGCTCACATCATGCTGATCGGCGTTGCCGAACCGCTGGCGGAAGGCGAGATACAATCGCTAACTCTGCAGTTTGAAAATGCAGAACCGTTGACTGTGCCGTTTGCAGTCCGCTCCTCACAAGACGCCGCTCATAGCGCTCACTAGGTCTTTACTCGAAGCGATTTCGATCTCGGAACGTAACGATCTGCAACTTGTCCTCGCCCACATGATCGCGAATGGTGGCGTCGAGATCGACAATATGGAAGCGGCTCCACTCGTTTGACTCAATGACACGGAGCATCATTGCCGTCGCCCGGCGCATGATGGCGCTGGCCAAAAGTGCATAAACAAGCGAGCCAGCCGCAAATATGGCCAGAGTTTCCACAGGCGCGCCGCTGTAAATCATGAGCGCTAACAGGCCGCCGAAAGCGACCCCCGTTAACATCAAGCCGCCGACCCAATACAGTGTCGTGTTCCGGCGGACCTGATAAAATTTATTTCGCAGCACGAGTTCGCACAACAACAACCGCATGGCGAACCAGTGATAGGCGAGCGTCCACGAACCGGCCTCGTCTTTCAGTTCTTCCCGCTGGCCCATACGCTTGTCACGTTCGACATTGAGCGCCCGGCGCTTGGCGACCTGAAAGTTGTTATTGATCCGAGCAAATTTTGACGTGATGTAATTGTCGAGGTTCAACAGGTTCCGTTGCTGCACCACCTTGTATGGCCAACTGAAGACGAAAAACGCCAGCAGTGCGCCTACCAATGCTGCTCCTGAAAAAATAACTGCTGAAGCACCACCAAAACCTTGCGCAAACCCGTTTAAGGGCGCTCCCGGGGAAGACTGCGCAAGAAATGCGGCGGCCCCGAACGTCACGACAAACAACCCCGGCGTCCAGTAAAGCAGCATGCGCCTAGTATTCGCGTTCAACGTTTTCCGGAAAAGAGTCGTAACTTCGAGAAACCGCCGGTCGATGCTGTTCGCTTCAAATCCGAGTGCGGCGTTGAGATAGTCCTGCTCGACCTCTTCATAAAAAAAGTCGCCGCGCGCAAACAAGGGGAAACGATAATGATAAAATCCTTTTGCGCTCGCCGCATATTCACGCGCCTGCTCCAACGTCAATTCGGAGGCGGAGCGTTCTGTCAAGCGTGGTCGCGGCAGTTGTTTGAAGAGAGCGGTTTCAACGCCCGTGGGCGGTTCTTCGCGATACTCTTCTTCGAGAATATCTGCAGCAGCGGCGCCCGCCACGATCGAACCGCCGGCGTTGGCGGCCGTTTTTGAGGAGGCTTCTGCTTCGCGCGCTGTCGCCCGAAACAGTCGGCCAACGATCCGAACCGGCAAAGTGAGTAATTTCAATAAACGCCCCAACATAATCAGTCCTCCTCTCTTTTCTTTAGAGATGGCGACTGGCTGTATTAATTCAATATCTGTATGAAAACATTCACACTTTTCTTCTGCAGCTTTTCCGGCTGAAGGCCTGTTCAGTGAATACTGCGTATAATGTTCAGCCTTTTTCTGACACTGCTGAATTAGTGTGATTTTTATTGCGCAAAAGCGCGGATTGCGAAAAACTCTTGTGCATGAAACTGCTCATAACGGTCGTTTTCGGAGCGCTGCTCGCGGCCCTGCCAATTTCTGCATTCGCCAATAACGCCTGCAAGGCGCCCGCCATTATTACGGCGGCGGATGTAACCACATCTGACGGGTCTGAATACCGTGTAGAAACCTATTACCGTTCGCCGAAGGAAGCCGCGACACGGTTCATCACGGATGCAACAACCACAATGGCTGTCGAGGGCGCTTTTGCATGGTCTCGCCAGGGCGCGACGGAATCGCTTGCCGGCGACAATGAAAAGCGCTTCGTCATCGGCCACCAGTTTCATGCGCTGGCGTTTTACTTCGAGCAAATCGCCAAGGATATCGCAGGCGTAACGGATGTCAGCTTTGGTGGCCAGGACTATGTCGGACTTCAGGGAACCTATCCGAATGAGGGAACCATCACGCTGCTCGAAAGCACGGATAACCGCCCCTACGCGCTGATATTAAACCTGCCGGAAGAAAGCGAAATCACGGTTGCCTTCGATGACTGGCGCGCGGCGGCGGGCAAAAAAGAGCTTCCATATGCGCTGACCGTCACCCACGAGGGGCGGGAATTTTATTACCGGTATTCGGATGTTTCCTTCTTTGAAGGCGACGTAGGCAAAGACGCGATTGATTTTCATGAAGCGATCACCGCACCCGGGATTGATGAGATCAACATTCATCGCCTTCATCGCGCGCTGATGACGGCGCACTGCCGGGGCGATGCGGAGATGATGGCGAGGCTCACCGCTCCAACCGGGATCGTCGCCAGTCGTGGTGAGATATTTGAAACAACCAGGGAGCAAACGCTGTCGCGCTTTGCTTCTGTATTTTCTCGCGTCGATTACACCGGCTACCATGACCTTAAAGATCCGCTCGTCGAACTGGCCAACAGCCGCGATATCGGCTGGATCGTGGTAAACCCGCTGGCGGAAGGACGCGAGAACGAATCGGGCGAGCTATTCAGCACACAGTGGGCTTGGGTGATGCTTGTGCGCAAACTTGATGGCGTCTGGCTCAACGCCGGGAATGCATCCAACCTGAAACAGCCGCCCGAATAAACCGAAACTTGCTCTCGAAGCCTTTCGCAAAATCGAGACGGCGGCTACAAGCGCGCCCGTTATGTTGCATATCAATGACCTTACCTACCGGATTGAAGGCCGCCTCCTGTTCGATCAGGCGACGGCGGCGATTTCCGACGGTTGGAAAGTCGGCTTTGTCGGCCCCAACGGCTCAGGAAAAACCACCCTGTTCAAGATGATCAAGGGCGAGATATACGCCGGAAGCGACGAGGTCTCGCTCCGCAAGAACCGGCGCCTCGGCGGGGTCGATCAGGAAGCCCCTTCTTCCAGTGTCAGCCTCATCGATACCGTGCTCGAGCAGGACAAGGAGCGCGCCAGCCTTCTGGCCGAGGCCGAAACGGCGACCGATCCGCACCGAATTGCCGATATCCAGACCCGTCTCGCCGACATTGACGCCCATTCGGCCGAAGCGCGCGCGGGTTCGATCCTCGCCGGACTCGGCTTTTCGGCTGAGGAGCAACGCCGGGCCTGTTCGGAATTTTCCGGCGGCTGGCGCATGCGCGTGGCGCTTGCCGGCGTCCTCTTTTCCGCACCCGACCTCCTCTTGCTCGACGAGCCCACCAACTATCTCGATCTTGAGGGAACGATCTGGCTTGAGAACTACCTGCGCCGCTATCCCTATACCACATTGATCATCAGTCATGACCGCGCGCTTTTGAACAATGCGGTCACGCACATCATGGCGCTGGAAAACGGAAAGCTCTCCGTACACGCTGGCGATTATGACAATTACGAGCACAAGCGCGCGGAGGCGCGCGCGCAAGCGGTCTCGTTTCGGGCGCGGCAGGAAGCACGCCGCAAACATATGCAGGCCTTCGTGGACCGGTTCCGCGCCAAAGCGTCAAAAGCAAAGCAAGCGCAAAGCCGGATCAAGATGCTGGAGAAACTTGAGACCGTCGCTGAACCGATCTCGGCGCGCACGGCGCCGTTTCATTTTCCCAACCCCAAACCCATGGCGCCGCCGATCATTCGCGTCGTTGACGGCGACCTGGGCTATGACGACGGCAAGCCTGTCCTGCATAAAGTAAACCTTCGCCTCGACAATGACGACCGCATCGCCATTCTCGGGCCAAACGGCGAAGGCAAATCGACACTCGTCAAGGCGCTTGCCGGCCGACTGCCGCCGTTGTCAGGCAACGTCTATAAGCACAAGAAACTGAAAATCGCGTATTTCGCTCAGCACCAGCTCGATGAATTGAAACCACAGCAATCCGCTTACGATCATGTACGCGAACTGATCCCGGACGCTACCGAAGCACAAACCCGTTCGGCGACGGCGCGTCTCGGCTTCGGCCCTGAGAAGGCTGACACGAAAGTCGAAAAACTCTCCGGCGGAGAAAAAGCACGCCTGCTATTGGGGTTAATTACGTTCCATGGCGCACATGTGCTTATTCTCGATGAGCCGACCAACCACCTCGACATTGGCGCCCGCGAAGCGTTGATCGAGGCTTTGAATGACTTCGAGGGCGCAGTGCTGCTCATCACGCACGACTCTCACCTCGCCTCATCGGTTGCGGATCGGTTATGGCTTGTGAATGATGGTTCTGTGGCGCCGTACGCCGGCGATCTTGGCGACTACCGCGAGCTGGTTATCGCCGCCAGCAAAACAGCGGCGAAAACCGACGCGAAAAAATCTCCCGAGAATCTGAAAGAGGCCGCCCGGAAGGAAGCCGCGAACGCGCGCCTTTCGCTGCAACCCCTGAAAAAATCAGCTGAGGCTCATGAAGAGCGGTTAAAAAAACTTAACGAGACGTTGACGCGCCTTGACGCCGCACTCGCCGAACCCGGCCTGTTCAAGAAAAACCTGCCGCGGGCAACAAAGCTCTCGAAAGAACGCAGCGCACTTGTGGAGGCAATCGCCCGCACTGAATCGAGATGGCTCGAAGCGCTTGAAAAGTATGAGAACGCCAGAGCACTGGCCGATGCATAACAGCTTTTACAAGTCGTTTTGAAAGAAATAATCCGATAAGCTTTCCGCGAAGAGGAAATTGCGATGAAAAAAGCTGCAGACTGCAAAACCATGGACGAGGTTCGCACGGAGATCGACCGGGTTGACCGCGCTCTGGTGGACCTCCTCGCCGAACGCTGGACCTATGTGGACCGCGCATGGGTGTTCAAACGATCCGCGCAAGAAGCGTCTGTCCCCTGGCGCAATCGCGAAGTCATCGAAAAGGTTCGCGAGCGCGCCAATGACGCCGGCATGCCAGGAGAAATGGCCGAAGCGCTTTGGCGTCTGATTATCGGCTGGGGCATCCAGTATGAAGAGGAGCGCCTGCGCGACCGTTAGGCCGATGCTCCTAATCGCAATAGGAGATGCGTGATGACGAAAATTGAAGACTTTGTCGCCGGCCGTACGTCGGCCGAACTTTACGAAACGTATTTAACACCCGGCTTTTTCGCCCCATGGGCCGAAGAAATGGCGGAACTCGCAGCGCCCGGCCAGAACTGCCTCGATCTCGCTTGCGGTACTGGCGCCGTCTCCCGCGGTCTGGCGGCAAAGCATAACAATATGAACATTAAAGCCGTTGATGTCGCGCCACTCATGCTCGACGAGGCGCGCAAGCAAACCCGCTCCGATGCTGTCGAGTATCATTTAGGTTCCGCAGATGCGCTCCCTTTTGATAACGACACGTTTGACATGGCCTTCTGTCAGCAAGGGTTGCAGTTCTTTCCGGACAAGGAAAAAGCATTTGATGAAGTTCAGCGTGTCTTGAAACCGGGCGGCCGGTTTGCCGTAACCATCTGGCGGCCGGTAGAAGAAGCCAGCCCCGTCTTCGAAAGTTTTGCAAAGGCCGTGGGGCGCCATCTCGGCGAAGATCTCTTGCCCTTGGGGCCTTTTTCATTCGGCAGTGAAGAACGGTTGAGACGGCTGACCGAGGACGCAGGATTTAAGATCGAAACGCTGGAACAACGCACATTGCCGTCGGTTTTACCGCCAGTGGAGGCTCTCGTTCTATTCGACGTCCTGTTCCTGGGAAGACCTGCGGAGGATGGATCGCTGCAGCCCGTGCTGGCGCCGGACGACCCGGCGGGCGACGCTGTCGTCGATAAGATAATCAACGACATGGAAGAAGATCTCAAATCCTACATCGGAGCCGACGGTAATCTTCATGGGCCGGCCAGTACGCATTTTATGATCGCGCGAAAATAAGCGGCGCCCGGCTGCACAAGCAGCTACTGGCAGCGGCAATATTCAATTAAACTTTCAAAATGAGCGATTCTAACGGACGCCCCGAAATCAATCCTGCTGTCGGTGCGATGCTGCAATCTGCGCGAGACTGGCTGCTGCATGAGCATTCGCTGTTCAGGACGCTGGACCTTAAGCCTGTCTTGATAGGGCATTCGAAAGCGACTTTCTCCGTTTACCTGCCTGAAGACTTTTGCAACGCCGATGGCAAAATTCATGGATCGCTCCTTACGCTCATCATGGATTCGATCTTTGGTCTTGCCGCTTTTACCGCCCTCGATGAGTTGAAGCCCATCGCCACAATCAACCTGCGCACTGACTATCTGGCCGATATTGCGCCCGGGGGACGTGTCGCCTGCGCCGCCGAATGCCGCCGGCTGCGCGGCGACGTCGCTCATGTCGCTGGCGACCTCACCGACGAGAATACCGGCGCCCTGATCGCCACCGGCTCCGGCGCCTTTATGATCGGCACGCGCGGCCCCAACAGGGAATCGCGGTTATGAGCGGGCGCGCCGACATTGCCATGATCGAGGAATACGCGGCGCGTTCCCCGATTTCGAAATGGCTAGGCTTTTCAGCGCAGGAAAACGGCGCGGACGTGCTTTTTCACCTCGCCGTTGACGAACGCCATATCGGCAATGCGCTTATCCGCGCACTTCATGGCGGGGCCATTGCAGCGTTTCTGGAGTTCTCAGCCGAAGCCATGCTCCATGCGCGCCTCCATGGCGAAAGAAGGCTTTCGAGCATCAATGCCGATATTGATTACCTCACCTCCGCCCGCGCGCAGAACATGACAGCGCGCGTAAGGCTCGTTCGGGTCGGGCGGCGTATCGCTTTCGTCGAAGCTGTAGGTTGGCAGAAAGATGAAGCATCGCCGGTTGCCGCCGGAAGGTTCCGTTTCCGTATCGGCGAAGAAAAATAAATTTTACATGGGGACTGGCGCCAGCCCCTTTGCATTCCAAGTTACCTAGCCACGTAAACCTTCAGCGGACCCTAATTCCATGACCATCTGGCTTTCCATCGCCGCCGGCCTCATTCTTTTAACGCTGGGCGCAGAGGCGCTCATCCGCGGTGCAGCCGGCCTAGCGCGAAGGTTTGGATTGTCCGAACTCCTCATCGGCTTGACGCTTGTCGGCTTTGGCACCTCGACGCCGGAACTGGTATCGAGCGTTCAAGCCGCGCTTTCAGGCGCGCCGGGCATCGCCATTGGCAACGTCGTCGGATCGAACATCGCCAACATCTTGTTGATTCTCGGCCTGTCAGCAGCGATTGCGCCTATCGCAATTGAACCGAGAAGCTTTCGCCGCGACATGCCGGCGCTCATCGCGGCCACCATGTTCGTTACGGTTGTCATATTAAGCGGCGCAATCGGCCGTTTTGCCGGGGCGGGCTTCCTGATCGCGATCGCCGCGTACATTGCCTATGCCTATTTCAGTGAGCGCGTGCGCATCAGCGCACCGGAGCCGATGCGCCATGAAGCCGAGGCCGCAGAAATCCACAGCACGCAATCGCCTCTGGTTGCAGTCATTTTATCAATTATCGGCCTTGTTCTGCTTGTCATCGGCGCGAAGATGCTGGTGACGGGCGCTATCGAAATTGCATCTTCTCTTGGCGTATCGGAAGCGGTCATCGGGCTAACCATCGTCGCCGTCGGGACTTCACTCCCGGAACTCGTGACATCTGTGATGGCGGCGTTTCGCGGCAAGAGCGACTTGGCGCTCGGCAACGTTGTCGGCTCCAACATCTATAATCTTCTCGGCATTCTCGGCGCGACGGCGCTGATCCAGCCCGTTACGGTTGCCGCTGAAATCATAAATTTCGATATCTGGGTGATGGTTGGCGCCACAGCCGCCATGGCGCTTTTCGCCTGGACACGGCGGTCGGTCGAACGCTGGGAGGGATACGTTCTCCTTCTTGCTTACACCGCTTATCTCGGGTGGCTCGCCTTTACGGTCTAGCGCCGCCTGCACATGGAGCGCAAAGCACCGCAGTCAAGTCAATCTCAAGGCGCTTCGGCGCTATCGCTTCGCCGCATTCGGCGCACCAGCCATATTCGCGCTCATCGATGCGCTTTATCGCCGCCTCAATCTTGCGCTGCTCATGAACGCGGCGGGCTTCCTGCGCATTCGCCATCGCCTGCTGCTGCAACGCATCCTGCCGGGACAGTCGCCCCACCGATTGTTGATCGAGCTCAACTGGTTTTCGCGAGGCTTTGGCGCCGGACGACAGCGCTCTCAATTCATCCCGCCGCGCTTCGAGCTTGGCGCGATAAGCAGATAGTTCAGTATCATTCATGAACGGTAGGCATTCCTAAGATGCCGATTTATGGCTGCAGCGCCGGTGATTTCCTGCCCGGTATTCGGATCATTGAGATGTGGCGCGATTTTTCCTTCCGGCGCTTGCGACCGCCAGATATATTCCAGCTCCATCTCACACAAGCGTTCCTTGACCAGCCTTGCACCTGGATGCCGCTCGGCGCCGTAAAACTCAAGCGGCTTTTCTGGCTCGCGTGAGTGCGACAAGAACGTGCCGGCGATAAGGCGGATCATGACGCCTAACGAAGAGGCCATCAAATTGACGGGGCCAAGCCAGTGAATGAAGGGGCGAATTTTTGATCCGTAGTTCTTGCGAATATGCGCCGCTATGTCGGCGCTCTCATACATGCGGACGTTCATATTCGGATCGACAAGATAAGGGAACTGCGCTTTGCCGCCCTCTTCTTTCACCTGCGGACGAAACCGTTTCCCGGCTTTCGGACACGGCCTCACCAGAACCGTGACGCCAGCTTCCGATATCGCTTCGCGCGCAATGCGGCAGAACGGACACCCCTCGAATTCATACAGAATGATTGGCTGCTCGGTTTCAACTGGCGCAGCGGCGGCCCCGGCGCCGAGCCTTAAAGCCGACGCCATCAAAGACAGCAGCCAGTGAATCGGCGTCAGCATGGGCATTCAATCTTGCGCGTCACGCCTGTTTCTCCCAGCGGCCTTGCGGCGACTGTTTCCAGTAAGTCGCCTCATGCCCTGCGTCCCTCACCTCTTTCCAGAAGCGGCGCGCGTCGGTCAGCGCATCCTCGTCCCTGCCATCAAAAATCGTCACGCAACGGGTGAATTCGCCAAGCGATGGCGTCACGGCCTGCGCGCCATCAACCAGAAAAATCAGATCAGCGTTGTTGGGGACGTCATCTCCATCTGTCAGCCACACCGGCTGTTCGGAGCCGTCGCCAGCCGCGGCGTGGGGCAAAAACGACTCGTCCCGGTATGTCCATAAATACCCGTCGAGCTTTTCAACCCGTTCGCGCGACCCGGCGCGGACCACCGCCTTCCATCCTCGCTCGAGCGTCTTTTCAAGAAGGCTAGGCAGCACGTCCTCAAGACGGCCATGTTCAAGGTGGTAAAACAGGACTTCCGTCATTTCATGGCGTCGCCGAGCACGGTATCGAACCCGTCAATGCTCGTTGCGTTTTTCGTCTTCCATCCCTCAGCAAGAACGTCCTGTCCACGCGATTGCGCAAGCTGGCGCAGCATCGGGCGCTGGCGAACCAATTCCATCTCCGGCACCGCAAAACCGCAGCTGGTCTGTACGCTTCGTACATCAGCGAAAATGATCTGGCGCGCGCCCGGAATATCCGGAAACAGGCCCTTATGCTCTTCGAATTCCGGCGTGCCATAAGGCGCTGAATATCCTGTCCCGTAAATTCGCAAAATCAGCGGCTTCTTGCCATAGCTGTTGAACATGAATGTGATGCGCCCGTCGCGTTTCAGGTGGGCGTCGGTTTCATTGCCGCTCCCGGAAAGATTGAGAAACGCCACCCGTTCAGGAGTAAGAACACGAAAGCTGTCTTCTCCTTTAGGTGATAGGTTGATGCGCCCGTCTGCGGCGGCGGTCGCCACGAAAAACATCGGTTGGCGCTCGATGAATTCAATGTGGTCGTTAGTCAGTATGTCAAAAAAATCCGCCATGTCTATTTCTCAACCATTGCCCGCAATTCTTCCACACGCTTCCGGTTGACGCCCATATCGCCATAGCCAACGCGCGAGGATGACCGCACATGAACCTGCATCTCGCCTTTGCGGAATTCTACATCGTCGACGAAGCGCATGACTTTGGAAGAAAATTCAGCGGCCATATACTCATCGCGCACATCCGTCACCACACCTCCCAAATCTTCGATTGCCTGAGGCAATTGCTCCCATGCCGCTCCCGGCAACGGATCCACCGCATGACTATCAAGCGTGCCTTCTTCGCTGGAAACGCAATTCGGCGAAGAGGGACATGGCGCGAGCCTGCCATTGATAAGGCCCGGCGCCGTTCCCGATTGTGACTTCAGGGCGAGAAAGATAAATCCGCCTGCGCCTGTTGCCGCAAGCACGGCGACAATAATTGCAAGTATTTTCATCCTGCCTCGCCTTGCATGTTATCCCTCGTGATTGGCGCGGACATATTCATCGAGCAAACGCACGCCAAAACCGGATCCGCCCTTAGGACAGGTCGGCTTGTCTTTCGGATTCCAAGCCATCCCGGCGATATCGAGGTGCGCCCATGAAACGCCGTCTTTTATAAACCGTCCGAGGAACGCCGCCGCCGAAGAAGAGCCCGCGCCCTTGCCGCCGATATTCTGCATGTCGGCGATGTCAGACTTGATCATCTCGTCATGGGCCTGCGTCAGCGGCATGCGCCAAAGCTTGTCACCTGTCGCGTCGCCAGCCGCATCAAGCTGTTTTGCGAGTTTGTCGTCCTTGGTGAACATCCCGGCGAACTCATGCGCCAAAGCGATAATGATGGCTCCGGTCAATGTCGCAAGATCAATCACCGCTTTCGGCTTGTATGTCTCCTGTGTCCACCACAGGGCATCTGCAAGCACGAGGCGCCCTTCCGCGTCAGTATTCAACACTTCAATCGTCTGGCCGGACATAGATTTCACAACATCGCCCGGTCGCTGAGCGTTGCCGTCAGGCATATTCTCAACAAGACCAATCACGCCGATCACATTGGCTTTCGCTTTTCGGCCGGCAATCGCCGCCATGGCGCCGGTTACCGTTCCGGCCCCGCCCATATCCCACTTCATATCTTCCATGTTCGGCGCCGGCTTCAGGGAAATCCCGCCCGTATCGAACGTCACGCCCTTGCCGACAAAGGCGACGGGCGCTTCGCCCTTCTTGCCTCCAAGCCATTCCATGGCCACCAGTTTCGACTCGCGAATAGAACCCTGACCGACCCCCAGCAGAGAACCCATGCCGAGCTTTTTCATTTCAGCTTCGCCAAGCACCTTGATTTTTACGCCGAGCTTTGAAAGCGCCTGACAGCGTTTCGCAAATGAGTCCGGATAAAGAATATTTGCTGGTTCCGAAACAAGGTCGCGCGTCAGGAACACGCCATCATTGATTGCATCATAAATCGCAAAAACATCTTTTGCTTTTGTCGCCGACGTCTGCACGGAAATTTTCGTGAGAACCGGTTTATCGTCTTTTTCTTCCTTTGTGCGGTATTTATCGAAGCGGTAGGATTTCATTTTGGCGCCAATAGCGACGCGCGCGGCAAACTCGTCATTGCCAAGTTTTTTGATTGTTAACCCGGCCAGCGCAAACGCTGCGTTTTTGTCGCGTCCGGTCAGCAGGCGAGCCGCCGCATTTCCGCCGAGCGTTTCCGCATCTAGCGCCGAAAATCCTTTTGATGAACCTGCGCCGATGAGGACAATCCGGCTTATGGTAACGCCGGCCGGCGCCACAATTTCGAGAATTTTACCCTTCTTCCCTTTATACGCCGCCGCCTTGACTGCTCGTTCGAGCGCGCCGGATGTCGCCTTGTCGAGATCTTCGTACGCTTTCGGCTTGCCGCCGTCCTCAAACATCGGAATGACAATCGCGCCGGTTTTCGGCAGCGCTGCGGCGGAAAAAGTGATTTGCATGAATGTCCTCTTTTTCGTTTCTTTCCTGGGGAGTTTATCGTTCAAGAACACGCCTGAATTCAAGCGTATTGATAACGCTTTTGGTGGGAGCGAGGTTTGTGCTAGTCCGGAACCGGTTTCAAGAGCGTCACTCTAGCGGCGGCGCGCCATAAGGGAAGAGCCTACGGCCCTCGTGAACAGCCTTGACAAATATCTGCTGCGTCAGTGTGTAACGCCGCTTCTGATGATCCTGGCGGTCACAACCGCCATCGTCTGGATGACGCAAAGCCTGCAGCGGATCGAGATTATCGTCGAATACGGGCAAGGGTTTTGGACCTTCCTGTACCTTAGCCTGCTCATCATTCCGAGCCTTCTGGCCGTCATCATTCCGTTCGCCCTCTTCGGCGCCATCGTTTATGCACTCTACAGGCTTCACTCCGACAGCGAGATTGCTGTGATGTTCGCTGCAGGGGTCAGCAGCTGGAGGCTGTCAGCGCCATTACTGCTCATTACTTTCGTTGCCGGTGTTGCAACATTTTATATCAATGCTGACCTGATGCCGCGCAGCTATCGCGTATTAAAAGCGAATGTCGCAGAGATACGCGCCGATTTTGCGAACTCTCTCATCAGAAGCGGCGAGTTTGTGAGTGTCTCGAATGGGCTCACGGTCTATGTCGATGAAACGCGCGGCGAAGGCCAGTATGTCGGGCTCCTGATCAACGATTATCGAAACCGTGAAAATCGTGAAACCTACATGGCGCAACGCGCCGTCCTTCAGGATAGCGATGCGGGCACAATGCTGCTTTTGAAAAACGGCAATGTCCAGCGCGAGGCGGGGTATTCCGGTAAAATCGATATCATCCGTTTTGAGGACTGGGCCATCAATCTCGCAGCCTTCGGCGAAGGACCTGGCGAACTGCAGCTTGAAATGACCGAACGTTATCTTGGTGAGCTTCTCAAGCCAGATATGTCAAAACCTTATGATCGCGCCTATGCGAGTGAGCTTATTGCTGAAGGTCATGCGCGGCTGGCGGCGCCGTTTTACACCGTCGCCTATGCACTTGTTGGACTCTACGCGCTTATTGGCGGCGCTTATACCCGACGTAGCTACTTTCTCCGCGTCGCCATGGCGAGCGCATTGATTTTTGGTTTGCGTGTCAGCGGATACGTATTGCAGGACATCGCGAGCGCGACGGGTATGATGTGGCTTGTTTATATGCCGCCCGTTATCGCCGCTCTCGCATTCAGTTGTCTGCTTTACGCGCCCAGGCAGGCGCGGGCGCTACTTCCGGGCGGAGCAATCTGATGCCCCCTGCAACGCTTTTCAATTACATTGCATCCCGGTCGCTGATCGCTCTTGGCGGGCTTTTCGGAATATTGGCCTGTCTGGTCTTACTTATCGATCTTATTGAAAACCTGCGGTTCGCCGGCAAAGCAGCCGAAGGCGGTTTCGGACTGGCGCTGAGTCTCACTTTGCTGCGAGCACCGTCACTGACACAAACACTTACCCCATTCGTATTTTTGTTTGGCTCAATCTGGATGTTTCACCAGCTAAACAAGCGTTCCGAAATCTCAGTCATGCGCTCAGCGGGATTATCCGTCTGGCGGCTGATTGGACCAGCCGCTCTCATCGCCGCCATTACCGGGTTGGTGGTCATCACGATTATCGATCCCATGTCCGCGAGTCTTCGGGCGCAGGCAGAGCTTTTAAAAAGCCGCGAGCAAGGGCTTGACCGGAACCTCGTTCAAGTATTCGGCGACGGCATTTGGTTACGCCAGCATGACAATTCAGTGAAACTGATTATCAACGCTGAAAACTTTGACGATCAGCGAGCGGCGCTGGAAAATATTACAATCTGGCGCTTTGATAATACCCATCAATTCGAAGAGCGCATTGATGCGAAAGAAGCTTTTTTGTCGGGTCGGACGCTGGAACTGCATGACGCCCGATTGCGTTCGCCTGCCTCTCAGCAAGAACGATACACGCCAATCTACGCGGTTGAGACATCCTTGAGCGCTGGCAATTTGCGCGAGCGGGTGGCCCCTCCTGAAACCATGTCACTTTGGCGGCTACCGGAATTCATTCTTCTCGCCGACGCGGCCGGGCTCCCGACTGTCCGATACAACATTCGGTTTCATGACCTTTGTTCGACCCCGTTAAAGCTCCTCGCCATGGTGCTCATTGCCGCGGCGTTCTCCATGCGCCCAAGCCGGGCTGGCGGAGGGTTCCAGCTGGCGGTTTTTTCGATCATTGCAGGTTTCCTGCTTTACATACTCGCAGAGATTTCCACAGCGCTTGGCGAATCGGGGCTAGCGCCTGTTGCCCTTGCCGCATGGACCCCCGCCCTTGTCGCGAGCCTGGTTGCCGTTACAACTCTTTTGCATCTTGAAGACGGGTAGCCACCGGCCTCGTTCGGCTGGACCTCGCCTCACCCCTCATATAACTCTAGAAAATCGCTTCCGTTCTGATTCGCGCCGCGAAGGGCCTCCATTAAGTGACGACCAGTAACAGCCTCATAGCGCGTCTTTTTATCACCACGGTGTTGGCGAGCGCGACTGGCGCCCTCTTGACGCCGGTTCCGGCCATGGCCGCCGCCGTGGAAGACAGCGTCGACGAACCGGACAGGGTGCTTTTCGAAGCCGACACCGTGTCGCGCGATGAGGAAGACGGCCCTATCGTCGCCGAAGGCGATGTGCGAGCCTATTTTGGCGAGCGTTATTTGCGCGCCGACAGGCTAATATACGACCCCGCGACGGATATCGTCATTGCTGAGGGCAATGTGTCCATCACGGACGCCAATCTTGAAACCGCCTTTGCTGGCCGGGTTGAACTTTCCGGAGATCTGCGTGACGGGATCGCCGAAAATTTCAGCGCGCTTCTTGAGGACAATGCGCGTCTCGCAGCCGACAGCGCCATTCGCGAACAAGGCGCCAGAACGCGGCTGAACCGCGCGGTTTATACTTCTTGCAACGTCTGCAACGCAGAAGGCGAAGGCAAGACGCCAACCTGGCGGATAAAATCGCTTCGGGTCACCCGTGATCAGGAACGCAAGGTGATGCGCTTTCACCACGCGTTTCTTGAGATCAAAGGCGTTCCAATTCTCTATGCACCTTATTTGCAGACGCCGGACCCTTCGGTTGAACGCCAGTCCGGATTTTTGCCGCCTGACATCGGCGCATCCAGCCGACTCGGATTCAACATTGAGCTGCCCTATTATCTGGCGATCTCTAGCCATCAAGACGCAACATTCTTTCCCAAATTCACGGCGGAAGAAGGCATTTTATGGCAAGCAGAGTGGAGACGGCGCGGCGCGCACGGCTATCATGTTCTGTCCGGCGGCGTTATCGATGCTCCAAATCAGAACAATGCTCCGACTGGGCCGCTGCCTGCGGAAACGACGCCAGGAGTTCGCTGGCATATGTTTGGCCGTGGGTATCGTAACTTTGGCGAACATTGGCGTGCGAGCTATGATTTCGAACGCGTATCAGACAAGGAATATCTGCGGCAATACGATGTGGAACGCCGCGGGGATCTTCGTCAGGAACTAGACAGAGGACAAACAAACCAGCTGCGGAGCAACGCGCGCATAGAGTGGCGCAAAGCCGGATCGCACTTGACCGCAGATACCTACCTGTTCCAGGGATTACGCACTCGGCAAAACGCCGATGCAATCGCGGTGCAGGGCGTTGGGCGGATAGACGATTCCAAAACAACGCCTTATGTCCTGCCGCTTATTGATTTCAAACATAATTTTAAATCGAAGCTCGCGGGCGGCAACGCTTCGGTCAGCGCCAACATCGCATCGCTCTATCGTACGCAAGGCATCGATTCCCAACGCTTCACGACAGGAGCAGCATGGTACAGGGACATCATTACGAACAGCGGACATCGATTTAATGTTTTAGCCGAGCTACGCGGCGATATCTTTTCCTATCAAGATCTCGACCTTGGAACCGAAGTCTGTTTTGAGGCGACCGCCACATGTGCGATAGGCTTTCCCGGTTTTTCGACAACAGATAGCTCCGACATCGTCGCGCGATTTACGCCCAGCCTGAGCTTTGAGTGGTCTTATCCGTTGATGCGCGAATTCCACGGGGCGCGCCTGTTCATTGAGCCTCGCGTACAACTTGTCGCCAGCCCGGCAAGCCGGAATTCTAGTGACATTATCAACGAAGACTCCCAAAGCATCGAATTCGATTACGCTGGTCTGTTCGATTACAACAAGGCAACCGGCTACGACTCTTTCGAAGACGGCCAACGTATGAATGTTGGCATATCGGCGTCGGCAATTTTGCCAAATGGCATTACTCTCGAAGGTTCTATAGGCCAGCAGTTTCGCGTTCAGGAAACCAACGCGTTCGAAACGTCGTCCGGACTGGGCGAAGAGTCTTCCGACATTGTCGGTTCGTTGAACTTGCGGCTCGGCGCCAAGGCCGGCATCGAGAACCGATTTCGCATCGAGAACGAAACCGGCGACATACAAAGAGCGGAATCGATGGCGTATTTCCGCTCTCGCCGTTTTACCGCCAATCTTGCATATGTTCGGCTAAATGAAGAAAACGTCGCAAACAATCTCGTGCGGCGAGAAGAATTGAAGGCAACCGGTAGGTTGCGCGTCGCGAAGCATTGGACTGTCGGCGGCGCATGGCGGCTTGACCTTGAAAACGACCGGACGATACGGCAGGATTTTACGATCGGCTATGAAGACGAATGCTCTACTTTTGGCATTACATACAGACGCGACCGCACCCGGGACGCCAATCTTGAACCCGATAACGCTGTGTTGCTCAGCTTCACGCTGAAATCTCTGATTGATTGAGCGCTTGCACCAGCGCTGATTCCGACTATTTTCCCCATGGGTCAAAGGCGGGCCGAACCAAAGGACCAAATGATCAATATGCGATTTTCTGCTTTAAGTTCAGTATCTTGCAGCTTGTTTCTCACACTCGCCGCAGCACAGGCGCAAGCGCCGCAAGTGACCGAACGGCCTACCAGTGAGGAAGTTATCGCCCGATCCGGCGTTCCGGCGAGCGCGGTTGCCGCTGTGGTTAATGATGCCGTCGTGACCACTTACGATGTTCGTCAGCGCATGAAGCTGATGCTGATATCTTCGGGCGGTCAGATTCCTGCTGACGCGCTGCCGCAGCTACAAGCTCAGGCATTGCGCGATCTTGTTGAAGAACGCTTGAAGCTTCAGGAAGCGGCGCAATTCGAACTGGAGGTAACGGAAAAGGAAGTGAATGAAGAGCTGTCGCTGATGGCGGCACAATCGAATATCACTCTCGATCAGCTCATAACGACTCTTGAAGGTTCGGGCATCGCCGTAAACTCCCTGAAAGAGCAAGTACGTTCTCAAATTGCGTGGCCCCAACTTGTGCAGGGACGCTACCGCGACCGCGTCAGGGTCAACGAAAATGAAATAGAAACTACTCTGGAGCGAATGCGCGAGGATGTAGACAAGGAGCAATTCCTCGTTTCCGAAATTTGTATCCCTGTAGACAACCCATCACAGGCGCAACAATACTATCAGGGCGGGTTGCAATTAATCGAACAGATGCGGCGTGGCGTTCCATTCACAGTAGTCGCCCAGCAGTTCTCCGCTTGTACTACGGCGGCTGTCGGCGGCGATCTCGGCTGGGTGCGCGCCGGCGAACTCCCTGTTGAACTCGATAACGCCATCCGTGAACTGCCCGTCGGCTCGGTGACCAACCCTATCCCCTCCGAAGGGGCTTTCATGATCCTGGCGATCAGGGACAAGCGGGAAGCGGTCGTGCCGGGAGAGCCAAGCTTCACCCTTGCATATGCAGGCGCCGATGCATCCATGGGCCGCAACGCAGCGCATGCAGCGCTTGAAAAGATTTCCACCGCCGAAGTCTGCTCAGGAAGGTCGCTACGGATCGACCTTGGGCAAGGCGTGGGATATAGCCTTCTGGAAAACGTAACCCTTGACCAGATTGATGAGCGGTTTCGACCGTTTGTGGAAGATTTAACCCGCGAAGACCAGAGCGCGGTTATTGAGGCCGACGGCGCCTATCATTCTGTTTATGTCTGCGACAAAGATGAAGGGCTTGGCCTTCCCTCACGTGAAGCAATCGAAAATAGGATTTACTCACGGCAGCTTGCACGGATTGGTCAACAATATCTTCGCGATGTCGAACGTGAATCCATGATAGACCTCCGTATGGAGAATCTACAGCAGCCGAACGGCTAGATATGTCGACGGCGCCTCTTGCGCTGACGATGGGCGAGCCCGGCGGCGTCGGTCCGGAGATCACCTGTGCCGCCTGGTCGGCGCTTCGAAACGGACAGGTAAGTTTTTTTGTCCTTGCAGACCCTGCGCTTTTTCGCAGCGAGCGCGTCGATGTAAAAATCATTCGCTCGCCCGCTGAAGCTTCGGCGTCATTCGGCGCGGCCTTGCCTGTATTGCCGCTCAAATGCAGCGTGAATTCGACTATAGGCGTCGCAGAACCTCAGAACGCATCAGCGGTTATTGAAAGCATTGAAAAAGCTGTTTCCCTTACCCTTGCGGGAAAGGCGTCAGGCGTCGTTACAAACCCGATACAAAAATCATCTCTAATACAACACGGGTTCAAGTTTCCCGGCCACACGGAATTTCTGGCTGAGCTTACAAAAAACGCGAAAATGCCTGCGGACCGGGCGCGTGGACCTGTCATGATGATTGCCGGCCCAACGCTTAGGACCGTGCCCGTTACAATCCACCAGTCTGTAAAAGCTGCAGTATCGTTATTATCGGCCGACCTCATCATAAAAATCTGTACGGTTGCAGCTCAATCTCTGAAGCATGATTTTGGCGTTCAATCCCCGCGTCTTGCTGTTTCAGGCCTCAATCCGCATGCAGGAGAAGCTGGCGCGATAGGGACCGAAGATGCTGAAATCATAACGCCCGCGCTGAAAGCGTTACGCGAGTCAGGCATCGAGGCGCGCGGCCCCCTGCCCGCCGATACAATGTTTCACGAAGAAGCGCGCGCCCGGTACGACGCCGCGATCTGCATGCTCCATGATCAAGCGTTGATACCGGCAAAAACACTGGCCTTCCATGAAGCCGTCAACGTGACTCTTGGCCTGCCGATTATCCGGACATCGCCCGATCACGGGACGGCGCTTGATATCGCGGGCAAAGGCGTTGCACGCGCGGACAGTCTCATCGCCGCCATCCGCCTGGCGGCGCAAATCGCCGAACGCCGCGGCGCTATATGACTTCCGAACTGCCGCCGATTCGAGAAATCATTGAGCGATATGGTCTCGGAGCGAAGAAGTCGCTCGGCCAGCATTTCCTTCTCGATCTCAACATGACGCGCAAGATCGCGCGCACAGCCGATGTTTCCAGAGATGATACGGTCCTTGAGATCGGCCCCGGCCCCGGCGGTCTGACACGCGCCTTGCTTGAGACTGGCGCGGCGGTAATTGCGATTGAGCGCGACAGCCGATGCATTGAAGCGTTGTCAGAGCTTGTGCTGGTCTTTGATAACCGCCTCGTCATTCACGAAGCCGATGCACTGGATGCAGATGAAATACAAATTCTTGGCGCACGGCGGCCCGTCAAAATCGTCGCCAACCTTCCTTACAATATTTCTACCGAGCTTCTCATCAAATGGCTGAAAGCCGGTGATGCTCTCTGGTCGAAGATGGCGCTGATGTTTCAAAAGGAAGTAGCCGACCGGATTCTCGCCGCGCCCGGATCAAAAACCTACGGACGTTTGTCGGTAATCGCCCAAGCAGCGTCACACCCTGTCCGGGCGTTCAACCTGCCCGCCCGCGCATTCACTCCCGCGCCGAAAGTCGATTCGACCGTGGTGATTTTCGATCCGCCGAAAGAAAATTTCTCACAATTAGAGGCGCTGGAACGCGTCACGCAAGCTGCCTTTTCCCAGCGGCGAAAAATGGTGCGGTCGTCTTTAAAGTCCTTGCTAGGCGCCAGGCTGAACGACCGGCTTGGTGCGGCAAACATCAAAGAAACGCAGCGCGCTGAAGAAGTCACGGTGGAGCAGTTCAAAATGCTCGCCCGCGAGGTCGGCTCTTAAGCTTTCAAAACGTCGAACTCCCCGCGCACAAACGCTTCGGCTAATTTGAATTTCCTGATTTTACCCGAACCGGTAAGCGGCCACTCATCCACATATATCCAGTAGCTCGGCGTTTTTTGCGGCGACAGACGCTCACGGATGAAGGCTTTCAACGCCGCCGCATCGGGTTTATCGCTCCCTCTCGCACGCATAAAGCAAGCAACCTGTTCGCCCCATTTTTCATCGGGGACGCCGACAACGGCGACTTCAGCGATTTCCGGATGCTCAAGTATCGCGTTTTCGATTTCCGCAGGGAACAGGTTCTCGCCGCCGCGGATGATCATTTCCTTTACCCGGCCCGTAATTGTCACATAGCCGCGCGTATCCATGCGTCCCAGATCGCCTGTGTGCAGCCAGCCGTCATGGTCGATCGCCGACTTGGTGGCTTCAGGGTTGTCATTATACCCGGTCATGACGAGATAGCCGCGGGTGCAAATCTCTCCTTGATCACCACACGGTACGACCTTGTTTGTTTGCGGATTGCGAATGGAGACTTCTACATGCGGCAAGGGCTGTCCGATCGTTTGGGTCAGGTCTTCAAGAGAATCATCATGCCAAGCTTGCGTAATCACAGGCGAAGATTCCGTCTGCCCGTAGACAATTTGAATGGATGAACCGAATATTTTCTCCGCCTTGCGCACAAGCTCCGGCGCAACCATGGCGCCGCCGGACATCATGCGCTCGATTGACGATACGTTTCTTCCGCTCTTTTGAACTTCGTCGATGAGCGCGACGATCATCGTCGGCACGCCTAGAACAAATCGCGGGCGATCGCGCTCAATCACCCTCACAATCATCTCAGGGTCGAACATCGGCGCCAGCAGGATCGTCGCCCCGAGCCCAATACCGCCGATAGCAAGGATCGCGCAGCCTGTCGTATGAAACAGCGGCATGTGGTGGACAAACGAGTCTCCGGAGCACACGCCGGCGCGAGTCATTGTGTCAATGCCGTTCTGGACGAGACCGTGATGGTGTAGCAGCGCGCCTTTGGGAAAGCCCGTTGTTCCCGATGTGTACTGGATTTGCGTTTCGT
The DNA here is from genome assembly GCA_002388885.1 of Parvularculaceae bacterium UBA4496. Taxonomy (GTDB): domain Bacteria; phylum Pseudomonadota; class Alphaproteobacteria; order Caulobacterales; family Parvularculaceae; genus Hyphococcus. The sequence continues at coordinate 30,220 of DGNI01000006.1, forward strand.
GATGAGGCTCGACGAATGGTAATTTTGAAACGTCGCTCTCGCCTGCAAACAGCGCGTCCTGGTCCGTCAAAAGAATACGGTGTTTGATGGCCGGAATGCCGTCGCAAACTTCGTCCGCGATTTTCTGCATCGGATTGCCTCGGAATTCAGCGACATAATAAATCGCTTCGGACCGCGACTGTTCGAGCACGAATTTCAACTCACGCGTCTGATAAGACGGGTTCACGGTAACCAATACCAGCCCCGCCATGGCGCTTGCATATTCCAGCATGACCCATTCCGGAATATTCGGCGCCCAGACGGCGATCCGCGCACCCGGGGCATGGCGGCTGGCCAGCGCGTGCGCCAACCGGCGGCAGTTATCGTAAAACGCCCGATAGCTCCACTTGCGGCCGTACTCGCCGGCATAGGTCAATTCAATAAGAGCTGGCGCATCGGCGTAATGCTCAGCAGAACGCTTGAGCAATTCGCCCAGCGTTATCGCCTCCGGCGGCTCGCCCTGCGCGGGGAAATGGGATTCTTTCAGTGAGACGTCATACATGGGCGCTGCTTATGCCTGTTGTGCTTTGACCAATTGCGTTTGCGTCACCACCGCTGCGAGTTTTCCATCCTCACGAAAAATATCAGTCTTCCAGACCTGTAACGTGCGGCCAAGATTTACCGGCGTCGTCACTGCTCTTGCGGTCTGGCCAACCGGAACAGCCCGCAGAAAATTCGTCTTGCTCTCAATTGTGGTCGTCATTGAGCCCGGTGGCATGTTCATGAACGCGCCGATACCGCCCATGTTATCGGCAAACGCCATAATGGCGCCGCCATGCAAAATTTCCGGTATGGTGCAATGATCCTTCGTGACTTCCAGCTCGCCTTCAATCCGATCCTTGGCGACATGGGTCATCTTCACGCCCATCATTCGGGCGAACGGCGCATTGCTCTCATTAAACGCTTCAGCGAGGTTTTCGTCGGCCATGCTGCTCCCTGCCCCTGTTGCGGCGTTCTTAATTTGGCGTTGATAAAATTATGCCGTCAATCCGCATGGATGAGAACCGCGACCAGCAGCGCCGTTTCGGAACCCTTATTAACCCAGCCATGATTGGTCGCTCGCTGGATCACGACATCGCCTGGCTTCAGCGAAACCTCGCCTTGATCGAGCAGCAAGTCCACTTCGCCTTTAATCAGGATGATGACATCGAGTGATGTGGTTTTGTGCATCATCGGATGGCGCGACGTATCTACCCGGCAATGCGCCGCACCGACGGCGCTAAAGCCGAACGCGGCAGCAGCTTCGCGTTCTTCGATCGATTTCGACGCATCTTCCGGCGCAACCGTGAACCACCGCACTTTGACGGCGCCGGGGTCGGGCTCCAACCTCAAATCACGATCAGCGAGTTGATCCGTTGCGTCAAGCAGGCCGCCGTCCTGCAGTTTGGCGGACCAGATTTCGGCAAGTCCGGCTTCCTCGACGGCGATCATCTTCGCCGCCTCGCCATCGATCAGGATGCGTGAGCGCCCGTCGGGATCATTGTCCGTGATAACGCGCCTAAGCGATTGCCAATTCATGGCGTTCTACGCGCCGATTCTGGCGCCGATAGTATCCATGATATCGCGAGCATCATAATACTGCCCGTCTTCCGGCGGTTCGCCTTCGCCAAGAAGCACTTCCATGCGCACGGTGAAATAATCACGTCCTCCAACAGTGCCTAGGCCGCTGCTCACGCCGACACCGACGCCGCTGCGCCGCCCGAACGATCCGCCGCCGGCGCCAACTCCGATGCCAACGCCGCCGCGTTCCTCGCCAGACACGTCTCGGCCCACAACACGGAACCAGTCATATCCGTTCGCCACCGCCAGTTCCGCGGCGCGAAGCAAAGCATAATCCTCAACCTGTTCAGGCGACATGCCGCCCGAACCGCGATAGGTGACGCGATAGCGGTCAGACTCGACTTTTGTTTCCTCGTATCCGAACCCTTTCGAGTCTGCCGGGCCATAGGCCGCCGGGCCGACTGTCGCGCATGCGGCGAGCAAAATCATTCCTGTAATCGCAACCAGCGTTCTCATTATCCGCGCCTCCCGTTCCAGTACCATAAATCTAGCACCGGGAGGCGAATTCCGCAAAAGCTGCAGGACTCATCAATTCTCCCAAGTCTCGCCTGCAGTAAGCCGCAATTCCATGCCAGCTTTCATGCACCCGATAGGAGAGGCGCATGCGCAAAACCCAAAATGAAACACTGCCTGACTACGATCTCGCCATTATCGGCGCCAGTTTCGCGGGGCTTGTGGCCGCCAGAACCGCGGCTCACCGCGGTCTGAAAGTCGTCGTTATTGACTCAAAAACAGAACCCGGCGCGCGCGTGCGCACAACCGGTATTTTGGTAAAGGAAGCCATCGACGAATGCGACGTGCCATCCGCATTGACTAGGAAAATTCCCGCCGTGCGGCTCTACACGCCAAACGGAAAGCACACGGATTTGACGGCGCCGGGTTATTATTTTCTCGCTACTGACACGGCGGCAATCATGCGCTGGCTAGCGCGCGAGGCGATGCGTGCGGGCGCGCACATGATGTTCGGCGCACGCTTTACGGGTGCAAATCAGCACGAAACGCATGTCTCTCTTCACGGATTGGATATGACGGCGCGCTATATTCTTGGCGCCGATGGAGCGAAGTCGAGCGTTGCGAAAACCTTCAACCTCGGACGCAACACCGAATTCATGATCGGCATGGAAACCGAATATGAAGAAACGCCGACGGTCGATCCGGACTATCTGCACTGTTTCATTGATACGAAACTCGCGCCCGGTTATCTCGGCTGGGTTGTGCCCGGCGTCAGCATGACGCAAGTCGGCCTCGCCGTTTCAAACGGGCTTTTGGGCAAAGCGCGCAAGCCCGACTTCGGCGCTTTCCTCAACCACATCGACTCGCGATTCGCCTTCTGGAACTGCGAAGTCCTGCGCAAACGATCCGGTCTCATTCCCTGTGGCGGTCTTGTGTCCCCATTATCATCCCATCGAGTGCTGCTCACAGGCGACGCCGCCGGTCTCGTCTCTCCATTGACAGCAGGCGGAATCCGCCTTGCATTTCAATATGGCCGGCGTGCGGGCGGCGCGATCGCTAANNTGCTGGATGAAGGCCCGGACCCGGGCGCGGTTATGGCGTATGAGTATCCGCGCTTCGGCGCCAAAACATGGATGCGGCGGCTGTGGTCGATGGCGCCGCCAAACGCCATGTTAAACGCAACGCTCTTCACGCCCCCGATGCGTGCGCTGGCGCAACGAATTTACTTTGAAAAACGGCGTTCGCTGCCGGGGCGTCTCATTCACCAGCATAGTGTCAGTCGCTTCGAAAGCGTACTATAACCGGTCCGGCCCAACGCGGATCACCGCCTTGCCAGTGTTTTCGCCCTTGAAAAGCCCGATGAAGGCTTCCGGCGCCTTCTCGATCCCTTCATAAACGGACTCCTGGAACTTGATTTTTCCCTGCCCCAGCAGCGGCGCCACTTCCATGGCGAATTCCATCGCCTTGTCCATGTATTCCGACACGATAAACCCGCGCGCCATGACGCCGCGCCCAACCATGTTGATCAGGTTCGAGGGACCCGGTTCGGGCTCCTTGTTGTTGTAGACAGCGATCATGCCGCACAGCGCCATGCGACCGCCAAGCGCAATGCAGTTCAGCGCGGCTTCAAGGTGCATGCCGCCGACATTCTCAAAATAGCAGTTGACGCCCTTCGGCGCGGCCGCCGCAAGCGCCTTGGTGAGCTCGGCGGCGTTCTTATAGTCCTTGTAGTTGAGCGCCACATCCACGCCCGCTTCGTTTTCCAGCCAGTCGCATTTGGCTTTCGACCCAGCCGATCCGATGACACGGCAGCCCTTGATCTTGCCAAGCTGGCAGACGAGCGAGCCAACAGCGCCGGCGGCACCGGAAACGAAAAGCGTCTCGCCTTCTTTGGGCTTGAGAATTTGCGTCACCCCGGCCCAGGCCGTGAGGCCCGGCATGCCGAGCACGCCAAGATAGGCAGACAAGGGGGCAAGGTTCGGGTCGACCTTCTGCGAACGCTCGCCCTTCGAGATGTAATATTCTTTCCAACCGCCGGTGAAATCGACCACGTAATCGCCCGGCGCATAGCCGTCGATATTCGATTCGATCACCTCGGAAACAGCGCCGCCTTCGAGCGGCGCATCGATCGAAAAGGGCGGAATATAGCTCTTGACGTCAGGGCGCATCCGCCCGCGCATGTAAGGGTCCACGGACATCCAGACGGTGCGGCAAAGCATTTCGCCAGCGCCTGGAG
>DGNI01000097.1 GCA_002388885.1 Parvularculaceae bacterium UBA4496
AAAAGAAAAAGACGAAGAAAAAAAGCGGCGGCCACGGCGGAAAAGACGGTGAAGGCGATATCAAGGCTATCGGTAAAATTCAGCACAGTGAGCATGCAACTTTTTTAGCGCTCGATCCGATCATCGTTTCTATCCAGCCGATCGGCCGGTCAAAGCATCTGAAAATCACGCTTGTTCTGGAGACAGGCGAAGAGGATGCGGAGTTGCTTTTGGAAAACGGGTTTTATGTGAAAGACGTGCTCAACACTTACCTGCGCTCTGTTGACGGCGCGGTTCTCGAAGATCCCGCCGCCATGTCTCGCCTGCGCGCACAAATCCTGCGGCGTATTAACGCCGTCGTTCCGGACGCTCACATAGAAAGCGTTCTCATCACAGACTTCGTATTAACTTGAGGGGCTCTCGAAAATGGAGATGATCATCAATTTTATGCTGCTCGCCGCTTCCGGCGCTGCAACGTTTTACTGCTTCATTCTGAGCCGAAAACTCGAGGCGCTGAAAAGCACCGAGAAAGGTCTCGGCGCAACGATCGCGACCATGTCGCATACGGTTGATCAGGCGCGTTCGACTGTCGCCATGGCTAAAGAAACCAGTGCGGAAAGTATTTCCGAATTATCGCCGCTCATTGAAGAGACGAAGGAAATCCTGCCACAGCTCACTGAAATGATTGACGTGATCAGCGAACTTGCGGAAATCGCCATTCGCGACGTCAATGACGCCTCCGGCAAGGCGGCCGCGTCGCTTGACGAGCGGCTCGCCAAGGCGCGCGCGCTGCAGGAGCGTCTGGATCAGCAGATTGATTTCTTCCTGGTTGACGAGCCGGACCCCGATGGTCCGGGCACGCGTCATACTCAGCCGGATCTGGCGGATAACGTCTCCTATCTCGACGAGGATGAGGCGCCGGCGAAACCCAAAAAACGGCGGCAGTCGAAAGTCTCCGCCGCTCTGATGAATGCGCGCAATCAGCGCTCGATGAAAAGGCTCGCCGGTTAACTCCTATGAAAACCAGAGCGCTTCTAGTTCTCGGGGTCGTCTTTTTCGGCTCCTTCATTGGCCGCGTCGCGGTTTTGGCGTCCGACATCGCCGGCGCTGGAACCCCTGCGCGCGTCGATCACGCCGTGACGCCGGCAAACACGCATATCGATGGGGAGCTAGCGGCGGCGGTAAAAGACCGCATGTATGCGCTTGACGCCCGAGAGACGAAAATCGCCGATCGCGAAGCTGAGCTTAAAACCTATGAAGCACAGGTCGAAAAGCGCCTCGCCGAACTCGAAGAAGCCAACAATAAGCTGCAGGCGAGCATCAAGATCGTTCAGGATGCGCGTAACGAAGACATCGCCAAGCTTGCGGCGATTTATGAAGGCATGAAACCCGCCCAGGCCGGTCAGATCATCAACGAAATGGATGCGAAGTTTGCCGCCGGGTTAATTTCATCCATGAACAGCGAACAGGCGGCGCAGATTGTCGCCAATATGGACTCGCAAAAAGCGTATCTCGTCAGCGTCATCCTCGCCAACAGAACGCAAGGCGAATAGGCGCGGCAAGATTACGCGCGCAAAAGCTCGTTCCAGAAGCAAATGCACTATCCGGTTTCAGTGATGATTAACTTCTTCATGAAACACTCCTTAAGCGACTCGTTAAAGTTTTAAGCGCTTAATTCGTGGTGTTATGGGAAGCCTTCTCGGAATAGCGATCACTCTTGGCATGGTTTTCGGCGGTTACATCATCGCCGGCGGCAAGATGGAAATCATCATGCACTCCCTGCCCTATGAGATCATGATCATTGGCGGCGCCGCCGTCGGCGCGTTTTTCGTCGGCAACAGTTTCAGCGTCATCAAACAGGCCGGCGGCGACATCATGAAAGCGCTAACCGGTCCGAAATGGAAACGCGCTGATTATCAGGATCTTCTTTGCCTGATGTATGAGCTGTTGCGCGTGGCGAAAGAAAGCCCTGTGCAGGCCGAAGCGCATATCGAAAACCCGGAAGAGTCCTCGATCTTCACGCGCTATCCGAAAATCGCAAAGGATCACGAAGCAACTGAACTCATTTGCGATACGATTCGCTCGATCCTGATGAATTTTGACAATCCGCATCAGGTCGAAGATCTGCTCGAAAAGCAACTCGAGGCGCTGCACGAAGAGAGCATGCATGGGGGACACGCATTGCAGACAACTGCCGACGCCCTGCCCGCGCTGGGCATCGTCGCCGCCGTGCTCGGCGTTATTAAAACCATGGCGTCTATCGACAAGCCGCCGGAAGTGCTGGGACAGATGATCGGCGGCGCGCTTGTCGGTACGTTTCTCGGCGTTTTCCTCGCTTACAGTCTTGTTGGTCCGCTCGCCGCGAAGATCATGGCGGTTCATGAAGAAGAGCAGCGATTTTATCAGCTGATTCGTGAAACCATCGTCGCGCATCTGCAAATGCACTCGCCGCAAATGTGCGTTGAAGTCGCGCGCCGAAACATCCCGAGCCATGACCGGCCGAAATTCACTGAAATCGAAGAAGCGCTGAAAGCGCTGAAGAAAGAAGCCGCATAATGATGCGCACAGCCGTCATAATTTTCCTGCTGATGTTTCCGGGCGCATTGTTCGCTTCGGAGACATTGCCCGTTCGCGCCGGCGAACATGGAGAATATTCGCGTCTCGTAATCCCGTCGGCGCCTGCGGACTGGCGCATCGCCACATCCGACCGCAAGGTAGAGATCGCGCTGCCCAGCAAGGATTATGAGTTTGAGCTTTCCGATATTCTTGAAAAGCGCAAAGCGCACCGCGTTCTGACTGCACGCGTTGTTGACGGCGCCGAAACGCGCTCGCTGGTGCTCACGCTGACCTGCGACTGCCCGGTGCGCACCTCGAAAGGCGATGGCGGCTCGATCGTCGTTGATATTTTCAACAACGGCCCGACCCCGCTCACGCCGATGCAGGAAGATACGCCCGAAACCGACGCCATGCGGCAAGCCGCACGACAGGCGCCCGAAAACGCGCCGTCCACGCCGGAAAGCATGCGCGAAGCGCGCGACCGGATGATCGCGCTGTTGGCCGAAGCCCGCCACCAGGGCGTCGTGCAGCTCAAAATCGATGAGAAACGCAATGAGCCAGAACCAGAATACAAGCTGCCCGAACCTCAGCCTGCATTGGAACCTACGCAAGCGTCACATTCGGCGCCTGAATTCGATCCGGCGCCGGCACATGATACGCCGGTCTCGCACGAGACGCGCCTTGATNNCTTGACCCGCCGCAAATGACTTACGCCGCGGATGTGGAAGCGTCTGCTGCGTGCGTCGATCCTGTGTTGTTCGACGAGCCCTTGAGCGAAGAAGGAAAACTCGACTATTCGACCATCGCCAAGCTGCGTCAACGTCTTGAGCTTTCCGAAGATGAGCAGGAAAGCCAGGATCTCGCCCGCACGCTCGCCCTCGCCTATATCCACATCGGCTTTTTTGAAGAAGCAAGCGCCATCGCCGCGCCGCGCGCCGCAGACGGCGACGAGAATATGGCGGTCGCGGCCGCCCTTTCCTATCTTGCGTCCTGCGCCAAGGCCCATGCGCGCGAAGCGATTGCGCCCTACCAGCATTGCGGTGCGTTTTTCGAGATGGTGAAAACCGCTGCGGCGTCAGGCGCTGATGATGACGCACCCACGATGACCGACAAGCATGTGAATGCGTTACAGGCGATGACGCGGCCATTGCGCGGTCCGATTGCCGAATATCTAGCGCTCAACGCGCTTGAAAGCGGCGACAGGACACTTGCCAAAGTTGCCTATGATGTTGCGGGCGAAGCCCGCGGCAAGGAACGCACGGCGGCGCTCGCCATTCTGGAAAAAGCATTGGGTGGTACAACGCCCGAAAAAACAGCAAAACTCGATGCGCAGATTACCGAGGCGGCGCAAACGCCTGGCCCGTTGCAAAGCAGGGCCCTGTCCGTGCTTGCCGAGGATTACGAAAAACGCGCCGAGGTCGCATATGAGGGTTTTCTTGACGATCTCGCGCAACAAACCTCAAAGCGCGAGATGAGCGTATCCGAAGCCCGCGCATCTTTCGCGGGCGCAAAGGCGCTTGCCGCTGCGGGCCGCCTGCCGGAAGGCATTGCGGTGCTTCATGCATCCGCGCAGTCGGCGCCAAAGGCTGCGCCTGCTGCGGCCGCAGTCGGACGCTCGATGATCATGAACGCCCTATTGAGTGATGAGGAAACCCGCCTCGCCGCCATTCAGGCATTTTTTGAGCACAAGGATTTGGTGAGTGGCGGCGAAGACGCCGAGGTCAATATCGCCGTTGCGCGCGAGCTTGCAAAATTCGGCGCCAAATATCTCGTCGATGACGCGCTTGGCGATGTTCCGGCTTCGCGTCGCGCTGAGGCCAAAATCATCAAGGTCCGTACGCTGTTGAACAGCGGCGATGCAAGGGCCGCGCTGGAGACCGCCGCCGAGGTTCAGAACAACAGGGAAGTCGCCGCGCTTAAAGTCGAAGCATATGAGCGCCTTGAAGAACGTGCAGGCGCGCTTGGCGTTGTCAGAACGGCGGTGCGAACCGGACAATCCGATGACGCCATGACCCGCGCCGCCTGGCGCGCCGGAGACTGGGCGCTCGCCATGGAAGCCTTCGACAAGGCGCCAACAGCAGAACGAACCATCGGCGGCGCCGCGCGCATATCGCTTGCCGCGCTGAACGCAGGGCTCAAGGCCCTGCCCGGCGGCGCGCGCGAAGCGCTGTCGCAGGACCCGGAACTGCTCGCCGCACTGGCGCATATGTTTGCGCCGGCGCCGGCGGTCAGCGTGCGCGCTATCGATACGCTCGCCGAGTATTCAACCGGCGTCGCAAAAGAAACAAACTTGATGCAGAGGGGATTGGGCGATGAATAACACCAGTTACGTCGCGCTTTCAAAGCAGGCGGGACTTTCCAAAGAGCTCAACAGCATTGCGAACAATATCGCCAATGCCGACACCGCCGGTTATCGGCGCGAAGGCTTTGTCTTTTCGGAATATATCCGCATGCTGGAGCCGCAGGACCGGTCCCTGTCACAGACAAATGTGGGCGGACGGTTTTTCGACGCTGCGCCGGGCGCGCTTGTTGAAACCGGCGCGCGCTACGATGTCGCCATCGAAGGCGAAGGATACTTCGTCGTCGAAACGCCGCGCGGCGAGCGCCTGACCCGCGCCGGCTCGTTCATGATGGACCGCGAAGGCCAGCTGGTGACGCCGGACGGCTATCTCGTCCTCGGCGAAGGTTCGTCGCCAATCGCCATTCCGCCGGATGCAGAATCCATCACCATTGCCCAGGACGGTTCCATAGCCGCTGACGGCGCGCCTATCGGCCGTATGGGGCTCGTTACCGCAGACCCCACGACACTGATCCGCGAAGGCGGCAATCTCCTCCGGTCAACCGGAGAACTGACAGCCCTTGAGCAGCCGAAAATGCGCCAGGGATTTGT
>DGNI01000046.1 GCA_002388885.1 Parvularculaceae bacterium UBA4496
GGATATGCCGTTCGCCGTATCCGAAAACGCCGCCGTTCCTTTATCGGCAGCAACGACGAGATAAGGATCGTGATCGTCCCAGCGCACGAGCCGCGCCGGCGTCTTGACCTCGCCCTGAACGATGTTGTCGGTAAGGTCGAGAAGGCCGCGGATGAAGACTTTATAAGCCTCGCGCCCCTCTTCGTAGATCGCGTTGCGGTCACCGCCCAGCGGGAGTTGTTTCGGATAAAAACCGCCCTTTGAACCTGTCGGCACGATCACCGCGTTCTTGACGCGCTGGGCTTTGACGAGTCCCAGAACTTCCGTGCGGAAATCTTCACGGCGATCGGACCAGCGAAGACCGCCGCGCGCAATCGGGCCGAACCGCAAATGGACGCCATCGACGCGCGGACCTGAAACAAAAATTTCACGGTACGGTTTCGGTTCCGGCATTTCGGCGATTTTGCTCGAGTCGATCTTGAACGAGATATAGGTTTTCGGTCCGCCGCCTTCGGCGCGCTGATAGTAATTGGTGCGGGTCATGGCGGTGAAAAGATTCACAAACCGGCGAATGATGCGGTCTTCATCGAGGCTCGCGACGTCGTTAAGCGCGTCAATGATCGCTTTTTTGGCGGCCTTTGCGTCTTCCATGCGCCTGTCGGCGTCTTTCGGTCCGTCCGGATTAAACCGGGTGTGAAAATACGCCGTGTTNNGCCGTCAAAAGCCGGGCGATGGATGCGTTTTTGGAAAGCGCTTCCTCGATATAGGTCTGCGAATAGGCAAATCCTGCCTGCATGTGATGACGGGCGGCGGCTCTTAACAGCCATGCTTCGCGCCAATTGATGCCTGCGGTCAGAACGAGCTCGTTGAAACCGTCGTCTTCCGTCCGGCCTTCTAGGACGGCAAGGATCGTCTCCTCGAAGGTTTCCTTGACTTCGTTGAGTGCAATCTTTTCACCGCGGCCATGTTCGGTATAAAAATCATGAATCCATAGCGCGTCACCGCTGGTGTCGCCGAAAGTCGAAACCTTGTGACTTGCTTCCTGGAGCACGCCGAGACCGAGATATTCAATGGTCGGGATGAGTTTAGAGAGCGCCATGGGCGCGCCGCGCTTGTAAATTTTGAGCCGCACCGTTGCGTCGGAATCACCTGCGTCCCGATAGGCGCGAATAACAATCGACGCATCGCCGAGCCGCTCAAGGGCCGCGATGTCTTCGAGCGCTTCGGCGGCGGGCGTTGATTCGCGATAGCCGGCGCCAAACGCGCTTTCGTATTTTTCAAACAACGATTCAGGAGCGGAACCGTCATGAGCTTCACGCATGGCGTCGAGGAGGCCATCGCTCCATGTGCGGCAGATTTCGCGTACCTGCCGGGTGAGTTCCATGACGCCGGGCCCTTCGGGTGCGCCCTGATTAATGCCGATAACGAAATGAACGCGTACAAGCGCCGCATCGCCAAAGGACGGCGCGAAAGACAGGACGCGCCCTTCGAAAGTATCGGCGAGGAGCTGCCCGGAGCGTTCGCGGATATCGGAGTTGAAACGGTCGCGCGGGACGTAAAGAAGCGCGGATACGAAACGGTCAAACCGGTCGCGGCGCAGAAACAGCTTCACGCGCGGGCGCTTGAACAGGCGCAATATGCCAAGGCAAGTTTCGCACAGCGTATCGACATCGATCTGGAAAAGTTCGTCGCGCGGGTAGCTTTCAAGGATATTGATCAGCGCTTTTTCGTTATGACCGCCCGGCGTGAAGGCAGTTGCTTCCAGCACCTTGTCGACTTTCGCGCGGATCAGCGGAATGTCGGAGACCGGTCTGTTATAGGCTTCCGCAGTAAAGAGACCGACGAACAAATCTTCACCCACGGGCTCGCCGTCAACTGAATAGTTTTTGACTGCGACATAATCCATGAATGCCCGGCGATGCGTCAGCGACTTCGAACTAGACTTGGCGATGATGATCGGTTCTTTGGAATCGAGAAAGGCTGCGACGGCAGGAGTTAGCTTCCCGTCAGCCTGGAATGTCGATTTCAAAACGCTGCGGCCTGGTGCGGTTAAAATACCGAGATCCTTATCCTGATCAGGAATAAGGTTAGGCACGCCTTTTTCTTCGACATAGTTGAAACGGCGAACGCCAAGAAACGCGAAACGGTTATCCCAAAGCCATTTCAGAAATTGTACGGCTTCGCGCTGCTCATCGACTTTGACGCCGGGCAGGCGTGAGCGTTCGAGTTGCGCGATACAGGTTGCGAGACGCGCGCGCATTGATTCCCAGTCGGCGACGGCGATAACGACGTCGCCCAGCACAGTTTCGATTTCATTGCGGAGCGCATCGACTTCGCTTTCTGAAACCGGCGGCTCCATTTCAACATGGATCATCGACTCGCGTAAGTTCGCGCCGCCTTGTTCGCGTTTTCCCGTTGCGCCTCGCGATACCGATACAACGGCGTTCGAGAAAAACGTGACGGGCCGTCCGGCGTCGGCGAGGGCGGCCGAAATGGAATCCACGAGGAACGGCCGGTCATCCGTGGCTATATCGAGAACCAGGCGGCTATCGGTCCATTTCTTTCCCTTTTCAATACGCAGGGAAATTTTGCTTTCATCGGTCTTGCGAGTCTGGCTGTGTTTCCACGCTTGTGCGGCGCGGTCGAGTAGCGACTGCGGTTCCGACCAGATTTTGTCTTCTCCGGTGGCGTAAAGAACGAGCTGCTCAAGATAGCTTCTGAACGCCGGGCTTGGCGCGCCGGTGTCGTCGTGATCGCCAATCTTCTTTTTTTGCGCCAGCGAGATGACTTGTTCGAGAATTTGACCGTCTTCGTCGGTTAGAAAGCCGTCCGGCATATCGCTTCCTCTGCGATTGTTTTAAGGGGTGTCATAACGTGAAGACTTTGAGAATGTCTAACGAAATAGACCCGCATTGAGGGCAGAATTGCCGCCCTTCAGGAACATACCGAGAATTCGTTTGCGAATGGCTTTTTTCAGGCCTGCAAGGCCTGTGATCCCCCTGCCTCAAAGCCCGCTTCATCCGCGCCCGAACGCTCGATTTCCCGTCTAAGCAGCGCAGTGCGCGGATATCGGCGGCTGGCGCCTTTTTCAAGATACCGATTGGCAATACGCAAACCCGTGAGGCCCAAAAGGGCAGTGGAGGATGCGGCGATGGTCAGCCCGGTTTCGTCGGCGCGCAGGCCGGCGAGGATGGCGAACAAAGCGCCCGGCACGGCCAGCGCAGCAGCGCTGTAAAAATGAGAGGCATGCAGGAGCGCAGCTGCAAAGATCGCCAGCATGGAAAACGCCATAATCTGCATAGCGAGGGCGGTCAGCGCGTCGGCCGGCGCAAGCAGGATCGGCGCGCTCGCCAGAACAACGCCTAGAACAGATAGACTGGCCGTGTAAGCCGCACGCCAGCGGAACGGGCGGGATGAAAGATTGGCCCCGGCGCGAAATTGACTGCGCAACCGGCGGCACATCCAAAGCGCGCCCAGCATCATGACGCCCCAGGCGAGCGCCCGACCGGGATAGACGCGCCCCGCAACAACCGCCATGTAGATCGCGGCGCCGGCGATGAGAGCAAGACCCGGCGCGCTCCAGCGCGATAAAACGTCGATCAGGTGCAGACGCGCTGCGCGCGACAACGGCGCCGGCCGCCTCTTGTCCGGTCTGATCGGCGTCTGGCGCGCGAGCTCCTGCAGCTCGCGGACGTCTTTTTCATGCAGCGAAGCGCTTTTCATAGGGCGCCTTGTCCCTTTGGCTTACTCCCATGGGAGTACGCAATCATTAACCAATCGTTAAGCAAGGCAATGGGGTGATTTTCGGTTGAGGTCGAGCCCCAATTTGCGCTGCGCTATTCTTCGCCGGGCTCGGCTAGCGAGACTTCGATATTGACGCCGGCCTGGGCGAGGTCGCCGCGTAAAACGAGCGCATCGATATTCACCGGATCAATGGTGAGCGCGTTGACGACATCCTGCGCCGCGCGTTCGTAGCTCGTCAGCGTATAAAGACCGCGGCCGCGCAGCACATAAGTTTCGGCGCTTATGAAACCAGCTTCTTCCGCGGTATTCACGGCGTTGATGACGTCCTGCCAGCGGTTTTGCGCTGCGTAGACTTTCGCTGCCGTCAGATAGAGTTCGCCGGAATCGGGAACGAGCGTCAACGCTTCATTGAGCGCCTTTTCCGCAGCATCCGGCTCTTCTGCCTCGAGCCAGGATAGCGCCGCCTGATCGTAAAGTCGCGCACGCACATAATCGTCGCCGGCGTCTTTTCGCTGAGCGATTTCTTCGAGCCGCAATGCAGCCAGTTTCGGAAACCCTGCTTTGAGATCCGCCTGCGCGAGGCAATGACGCGCCTCAGCGCCGCCGCCTTCATTGACCCATTGCTGGGCGGCGATGCGGCCAAGTTCGATATCGGCTTCAACAAGCTGGACGCAGTCCGTGTATCGCGGACTGGCGATTTCGGACGCAACGGCAAGGGCGGCAAGGATACTGACAAGCGACATGGGCGGAATGTAGCGCGTGCGGCGCGATTAAAAAGGGGCTTGAGGGAAGAAAGCCCAGCCGCCGCCTATTCTGCGGCCTGCGGTCTGGAATTCGGAATTTGATTTTCGCTGTCATCAGCCTTGGTTTTGGCTCGTTTGCGGGCTGGCGCTTTTTTCTTGCGCGGCTTCGGGGCGCTGCCTTTTGCTTTCGGCGCAGGGCTGGAAGCGGCTGCCTCTTCGTCCGGGGCCGGTTTTGTTGCGACGGCCTTTGCCGGTTCCGGCAGGAAGCAAGTGACGGTAACGCCCTGGCCTTCGGATGAATCCATCCGCACCCAACCGTGATGCAATTTGACGAAGCGCTCGACCAGCGCGAGGCCAAGGCCTGCGCCAGCGCTCGGCCCGCGGCTTTCGAAAGCATCAAACGCGCGCGCCTGATCGGTGGGCGACAACCCGCGGCCCGTATCGCTGACCCAGATTTTCACGGCTTCGCCGACGCGCTGCGCGCCAAGCGTTACATGCCCGCCTGACCCTGTATAGGCGAATGCGTTGGAAAGCAGGTTGAACAGAACCTGCTTTATGCGCCGTTCGTCGAGTTCGGTTTCACCGATGTCTTTCGGACAATCAACCTTAAGTGCAACTTGCGTGTCCTCGGCCTTGAGCGCCGCAAAGGTCGCTGCGCTTTCAAGAAGCTTCCGGATATCGGTCTTCTTCAAGTTGATGTCGAGCTGGCCGGCGTCGATGGCGGCGAGGTCGATAATGTCATTGATGAGATCGCGCAAATGATAGGACGCGGACATGATCGATGCGATGTAGTCTTTCTGGCGATCGTTCAGTACGCCGAACATCTGTCCGTCGAGCATTTCCGAAAAGCCGATGATGGTCGAAAGCGGCGTTCTCAGCTGATAGGATACATGATCGACGAATTTCGATTTCAGCCGGTCGGCGTTCTCGAGAATGGCGTTGCGTTCTTTCAGTTCCTTTTCGCGTTCCTTGGAGTCGGTAATGTCAAGGAAGTGGGCGAGCGTCGCGCCGTCGGGCAGGGGTTCGGTGCCGATTGCGAGCGTTCGACCGTCAGCGAGCTTGACCTCCTGAGCGCTTAAAGGTTGCCGGTCTTCATGCAGCTTTGAAGCAATACACCGCCGCAATGAATCAAACGCATCATCGGCGTCCTTCGCCAGCTTTTGCAGGTTATCGACAATCAGATCCACATGCGGTTTTGAATCCACAAGCCGCGCATCAAGGCGCCAGAGTTTCTGGAACGCCTTGTTGTAAAGCCGCAGCGTGCCGTCACCGGCGAAAACGGCAACGCCTTCCGTCAGATTGTTAAGCGTCGCTTTCTGAACATTGATCTGGGTGTTAAACTGCGCCTCTAGCGAAATCTTTTCGGTGATGTCTTCAAACGCCGTCATTATCCCGCCGAGCGGGTGACGTTGCCTTGCAACCTGCAGCGTCCGCCCGTCCGGCAAGTGCCAGACTTCGTCCGGCGCGCCGCCAAGGCGCTCGGCGCCGGGCTCCGACAACCCTTCCGTATAAAGCGCGAGCTGCTTTTCCTTCCATTCTTCATAGTCGGAAGGCTCCGGCAATCGCCCGCCGACGCGAAGCTGATCGAGGATCTCGCCGTGATAAACGCGGCCTGAAAGTTCCGCGTCATCGAGCGACCACAATTCGCGGAAAGCGCGGTTGTAATAGATCAGGTTCTGGCTGGCGCCGAAAATCGCAACGCCTGTGTGAATTTGGTCGAGCGTGCGCTGATTGGCTTCGATCTGCTGTTTGAGATCGGACTTCGCCTTGTCCTGTTCCGTCACGTCGATGGCGACGCCGCCAAGCGCAGCGTCGCCCGATCCGTGCAGCGGCGTTTCCACAATGCGGAAGACCCGGCGTTCGCCGCGGGAATTGATAACGGCCCGGCCTTCATTCGCCTTGCGCTCCGTTGCGGCGGCGGAGGCGAGTTTTTTGATCGAATTGTCGAGTTCCGTCTGCTGTTTGATGACGTCGGCGACGTTCGGCGCTTCGACAACGTCAGCATACGCACGGTTTACCCATACGAGGTCAAGGCTGGCGTTGCGCCGCCATGCCGGCACAGGCGAGCGTTCGAGAAGAGCGAGGGCGCCGTGAAGGTCCGTCGCACGCTCGCGCACCGCGCCGATAACGGCGCCGTCTTCGGCCATGCGCACGGCCGGATCGGTGATCCACAATGCGACCTGACCGCCGGCGACGCGTCCATCAACCTCGATCGCGCGTCCGTCAGCGGTGACGACGTTGCCGGAAAACGCAACGCCATGAGAACGCAAATCCTCCACCTTTTCGCGCA
>DGNI01000136.1:0-1594 GCA_002388885.1 Parvularculaceae bacterium UBA4496
ATTCGTTCATTTCGCAGAAGCGTGCGGCGTTCCACAGTTTCGTCGAGAAATTGCGGTAGCCTTCGACGCGGCTCTCGGACAGGCGAATGTTGCGCCCCTGCGCGGCTTGCGCCGCCAGCGTGAAGCGCAGCGCATCAGCGCCAAATTTGTCGATCAGCACCAGCGGGTCGATGACGTTGCCTTTCGACTTCGACATCTTCTGCCCGTGCTCGTCGAGCACCAGCGCATGAATGTAAACATCCTTGAACGGGACTTCCTTCATGAAGTGGATGCCGTCCATCATCATTCGCGCCACCCAGAAAAAAATGATGTCGTGTCCCGTCACCAGCGTGGACGTGGGATAAAACTTTTCGAGCTCCGGCGTCTGGTCCGGCCAGCCCAGCGTCGAAAACGGCCACAGAGCGGACGAGAACCACGTGTCGAGGACGTCGGGGTCGCGAATAATCGCAATCTCATTTGCGGCATTAAAATTCGAGGTGTTTTGCGCTTCATCGAATGTATGAAACACGCGAATCTTTTTGTTGTATCCAAGTTCAGAATAGCGCCGCCCGGCGAACTGAATAGCTTGAGCTTCTGACTCAGCTATAAACAACTCTAGCTCCTTTGATTCATAATCTGCATCTCCCGAGTCATCCAACTTCGGCCCATACCACGCCGGTATCCGGTGCCCCCACCAGAGCTGGCGGGAAACGCACCACGGCTCGATATTGCGCATCCACTGGAAATAGGTTTTCGACCAGTTTTCAGGGATGATGCGCGTCTTTCCGGTCTCGACCGCTTCAATGGCGGGCTTGGCGAGCGTTTTTGCATCCACATACCACTGGTCGGTGCGGATCGGTTCGATGACGACGCCGGAGCGGTCGCCAAAGGGCTGCATGATTTTTTTGTCTTCGACCTGAATGAGAAGGCCGCGCGCGTCGATATCCTCGACAATCGCCTTGCGCGCATCGTAACGGTCTAGCCCACGATATTTCTCCGGCACGTAATCGGCGTCAACCAGCCGCGCCTTTGAATCCATGAGATCGTACATCTCGATGTTGTTGCGAAGCGCCACCTGGTAGTCGTTGAAATCGTGGGCGCCGGTGATCTTCACCGCGCCGGAGCCGAAATCCGGGTCGGGATATTCGTCGGTGATGATCGGGATGGGACGATCCGCCAGCGGCAGGATGCAGTTCTTGCCGACAATCGGCGCGTAACGTTTGTCGGACGGGTGCACCGCCACCGCGCCGTCGCCGAGCATCGTCTCGGGGCGCGTCGTCGCGATGGAAATATAATCGCGCGTTTCCCATTCGGTCGGATTGCCGTCGTCGTCGTATGCAATCGGGAATTCGTAAGTCTCGCCGTTTTCAAGCGGATACTTGAAATGCCAGAAGTGACCATCGACTTCGATGTTCTCCACTTCGAGATCGGAAATCGCCGTTTCGAATTTCGGGTCCCAGTTGACGAGGCGCTTGTCGCGATAGATCAGGCCTTCATTGTAAAGCTGGACGAAAACCTTGATGACGGCCTCCGACAGGCCCTCGTCCATGGTGAAGCGTTCACGGCTCCAGTCGCAGGTAGCGCCAAGGCGTTTCAGTTGGTTGATGATCTGTCC
>DGNI01000136.1:1635-11230 GCA_002388885.1 Parvularculaceae bacterium UBA4496
TTTCCATGAGCTGGCGCTCGACGACCATTTGCGTGGCGATGCCCGCGTGATCCGTGCCCGGCTGCCAAAGTACCGACTTACCGCGCATCCGCTCGAACCGGCACAGCACATCCTGAAGCGTATTGTTGAGGGCATGGCCCATATGCAGCGAGCCGGTGACGTTNNGGCGGCGGGATGACGATGGAAAAGGCCTCGCCCTTATCCGACGGTTTGAACGCGCCGGATTTCTCCCACGCCTCGTAAATGCGCTTTTCAGCGGCGTTAAAATCGAAATTCTTCTCAAGCATGGCGGCCAAATATGTTGCGGATGCGAAACGCCGGTTTATCCGGGGCCGCCCCATAGCTCAATAGAGCCATCCGGCCAGACCTGACATTAAGGCGACAAAAAACCGGCCCGAAACGGGCCGGCTCTCGCAAATTCGGGCCTTTAAACGATCAGCCGCGGCGGCGGCGCGCGACCCGCTGGACCTCTTCTTCGACCTTCTCCTCGACAATCGCCGGGAGGTTGGCGTCGAGCCACTGTTTAACCATGGGACGGAGCATTTCCGTGACGATGTCCTCAAGGGTCTTGCCGGGTCCTTCAGACACCCTCACCGACTGGGAGAGATTGCGGAACGCCTGGGAGGCGACTTCCGCCGTGCTTCTGTCGAGAATTTCTTCTTCACTGTCATCCGCCATCGCCGCCGCCACATTCTGTTTCATCATCTCTGTATCTTCCGCAATCACTTGGGGCTCGTCCGCCGGTTCTTCTTCAGACGCCGTGGGAAGCTCCAAAGGGGCAGTGGTCTCAGCCTTGGGAGTCTGAGTTGGGACAGCCGCTGGCTTTGGCGCTGACGCTGCAGGAGCCTGATCGTCCTCATCCTCGGAAATAATCCGCCTGATCGAGGCGAGGATTTCTTCCATGCTGGGTTCAGGCTGGGCGTTTTCCATTGATTCTGGTCCCTTCAACGGGGGCGAACATAACGTAAAAAGGCGCGGAAA
This sequence comes from Parvularculaceae bacterium UBA4496, assembly GCA_002388885.1. GTDB lineage: Bacteria > Pseudomonadota > Alphaproteobacteria > Caulobacterales > Parvularculaceae > Hyphococcus. Next base: position 2,617 of record DGNI01000136.1, read on the forward strand.
TCACCGCTGGCGCTCAGTTTTCAGGCGCTTCGCCTTAGTTATCAAGGCTTTCGTTACGCGAATCTTAATGATCGTAAAGATCTAGGGCTCCATCGCCTAGAGCGCCATCAATGCCAATGGCGTCGGGCGTCAAAACCCCCACCGCCGCAAGCAGCGCAAAGGCTGCGGACTGCGTGTCGCGGCGCGCGCTGACAAGCGAAACTTCCGCGTTCAACAGCTCCTGCTCAGCGTTCAATACGTCAAGCGTCGTGCGCGTACCCACCATCGCCTCCTGCCTGACACCCTCAAGCGCCAGTCTGTTCGCTTCGACGGAGGCCTGCGCCGATACGGTGACAGCGCGCGCGGCGACCAGACGCTCCCAGGCGGAAATGGTCCGCGCTTCAACAAGGCGTTCTGCTTCCGCCAGCCGTGCCTGGTCGCTTTTATGGAGCGCCGTAGCTTCGCGGATGCGGGAGTAATTAGCGCCGCCGAGAAACAGCGGAAAGCTGGCGCGGGCGCCAAACGTAAACTCCTCACTCTGATCAATGAAAGAGTTCGGCTGCTCAGCGTATTGATATCCGGCTGTAAGTGAAAGTGAGGGTAGAGTTGCGCCTTTAGCAATGAAGATTTGTCGGCGCGACACTTCCACCTGCTCGCGCGCGCCTACCAGCGGCGGCGCGTATTTAGCCGCAAGCGCCTGCGCCGCTTCCATCGTATCGGGCAATTCCGGTAATGTTTCCACCGGCTCAAGGTCACCCGGGATGCGCCCGACAAGCTGCGCATATGCTGCCCGCGCCACAGCAAGGTCGCCTTGAGCATTGGAAAGTCGCGCACGCGCCTCTGCAAGACGGGCGTCCGCCTGCGCCACGTCCGTTCTGGTGATTTCACCGACTTCGAAACGGGCCTCAGCCATCTCTTTCTGCCGCATCAGGACAGTGACATTCTGTTTGTTTAGTTCGTACACAGCCATATTGCGCTGGACGTTGAAATACGCACCTGCGACGTCATTCAACACCTGCTGTTCTGTGGCCACCAGTTGTGCACCGCCGGCGCGAATGCGCGCACCCGCCTGTTTGATAGCATTAAAGTTTCGAAAGCCGGTGAAGATCGATTGTTCCGCATTAATGCTTCCCGCAAGTGAATTGAGTTTTGCGTCCTGCGCAATTGTCGAGGTCTGCGTGCTGTCCACACGATTATATGATCCGCTGGCGGAAATCTGGGGCAGCCCGCCCGCCCAGGCTTGCGCCCTCGCTTCGCGAGTCGCCTCAAGGCGTGCACGCTCAGCCCGAATGGTCGGGTTCGTCTGGTATGCTAGCGCAAGCGCGTCCTGAAGGCTTTCCGCCGAGCCCGCCGAAGGCGCAGCAAGACAAATTGCAGCAGCAGACAACCAAACCGAAACGCGCACTTTTATTCACCCCTCAAACCGCAGGTATTCAGCCAAACGCTTGGGACGTCCCACCCAGGATTGGACAGGCCTTATCTGAGCGCGTCCTCGCGTTCTTCAAGGCGATTCCACAGCTTGTAGCGTGAATATCCTGTTAAAATACGAACGCTTTTTCGGCTTCAAATCCCGGAAGCACCATTTTAGCCGAAGCATCGAACTTAACCGCGCTCGAAAATACGCCGCCAGTCCGGCGGTAAACGACGCCTCGGGAAACCCCGTTTTCGCGGAAAATCGCTGCAAGGCGCCCGCCATCCTTAAGTTGGTCGAGCAGAGTATCGGGCCGTTTTTCAATCGCCATGTCGATCAGGATGAGATCGTAAGGTCCCTGTCCGGCGGCGCCCTTGGCGGCTTCCCCGGAGATAACCGCCGCGTTATTCACGTCCAGAGCGGTCATATGTTCCTGGGCTTCTGTAGCAAGTGTCTCATCACTTTCGACCGCCACGACCATTTCCACCAGCTGCGCCAGAATGGCGGTTGAGTAGCCCGAACCACAAACGGCATTGAGGGTGAGGTCTTTCGCGGCTGGATCAGCCGCCGCCACCAGCTTGGAGAAGTCTCTGGCCGTGATCAGCGCCCGCCCCGGTCCATAGACCAGTTCACGGTCTACATAGGCCTGCCCCCGCATTTCAACGGGGAGGAATATCTCGCGCGGGGTTTTCTCCATGGCGGACTGAATGCGCAGGTCGGTGACATCATTGGTGCGCACCTGGCTTTCCACCATCCGCCGCCGGGCTATCGTAAAATCCATGGAAGGTCTCTCAAAACCATTGAATCGTTGAGGGCATACAACCCGCCGCGCAGCTGCGCAACGCGCCAAAAAGCCCTTGAAATTGACCTTTGACCGGACGAAACCGCCGCGCTAAGAGGACCGCTCGCTCCAGATCCGCCCCGGAAGCTCCGGGCGGCTCATTTCCCGGCCACGTGGCGGAGTGGTGACGCAGCGGCCTGCAAAGCCGTGTACGCCGGTTCGATTCCGGCCGTGGCCTCCAAAAAACGCTTATTTATCAGACGTCAGCCCGCAAAATAGCGGTCGACCTTACCGGCGTTCTATAATTTTCGCGCACCTTTACGCTCGGGCGGTTCGCTTCCGGCCGTGACCTCCGTACAACACCATGAATCTGTTTTGTTTTTGAGCAATTTAACACTCGAATAACCCTGTAAGCGCCCTATTTATTCATTAAAATTTCAATCGCTCGTGATCTTTGGAAGGTCGCAGTTAATGGGTTTTAACCGCTATTCGCCGCATAGCCCGAACCGCCCGCCGATTGGCGCTTGCGATCAGGACGCGCAGCAGACAAGTAGAATAGCAAGAAAGAACAATAATATTGATGCGGAAGGGCTACTGTCTCTTCCGAAAAAGAAAAGGAGTGGCCCATGCGATTCGGGGGCGTAGCGCTAATCGCCATAATGACTGCGTCATGCGCAAGCGTGAATCAGGAACTGCTTGACGCGCAGTTGCCGGATGCGCCCGCGGCGTGGACGGCCGACGGCAATGTCGGCGACGCCCCAACGGGCGACTGGGTGGCGGCGTTCAACGACTCCGCCCTGCGGTCGCTGATCAGTGAAGCCGTTGAAAACAACAACGACCTGCTCGCAGCTGCGGCTAATCTGGATCAAGCGCGCGCCGGCGCCAGGATCACCTTGTCAAATCAACTGCCGACGATCGGCGCCAACTTCAACGCCGGTCGCAACGCCATCGTCACGAACCCGACTGCAGCAGCGGAAGCTGGCGGCAGCGGCGGGACGGGAAGCAGCCGCCTTTACATCAACAACTTCTCCCTTGGCGGCAACTTACGCTGGGAAATCGATCTTTGGGGGCGTCTCACAGACGAAACACGCGCATCCTACAGGGATGCAAAAGCAGCGTATGCTGATCTTGCCGGGGCCAGGCTTTCAATCGCAGCAAGAGTGTCACAAGCCTGGTTCGCGTTGATTGAAGCACGACAGCAGCGCGAACTCGCCGAACGGGACACGGAGGCGCGTGAGCGAAATCTGCGCGTCACTGAACGCCGTTACGACCGGGGCGTTTCGTCTAGCCTCGATGTTCGGCTTTCGCGATCGGCCCTTGGATCGAGCCAGGCGAACCTGGCGCTGCGGCAACGGCTTGAGGCTGAGGCGTCGCGCGCGCTGGAAGTCTTGCTGGGCCGCTATCCGGCCGCTGAACTTGAAGCCGTTGATAGTTTGCCGACACTTCCGGCGCTGGAAGGCGCAGGCGCGCCGGGTGAGATTCTCGCTCGCCGCCCGGACTTGATCGCTGCGGAATCCCGCATGGAAGCGGCGGGCCTCCGCTCACGGGCCGCCCGCAAGCAATTCCTGCCACAACTGACCTTCACGGCGCAGGCAGGAACATCAGGCCCGGATATTGGCGACCTGCTCGATCCGCGCCGGCTTGCAGGAAACTTTGCAAACGGATTGTTTCAACCCCTGTTTCAAAGCGGACGGCTGATCGCAAATTCAAAACGCGCAAGAGCGGCCGCAGAAGCGTCGCTCTACAACTATGCGCAGACCGTACTGACGGCTTATCAGGAAGCGGAAAACGCCCTCGCCGCCGAAACGCTTCTCGAGTTGCGCGAAGATGCGCTACGGCTCGCTTATGAAGAGGCGGCGGCGGCGGAAGAACTGACGGAACGCCGCTACAACAGCGGCGCCGCCACGATTTTCAATCTGCTGGATGCTCAAACCCGGCGTATCTCGTCGGAGAGCCAATTCATTCAGGCGCAGCAGCAACGTGTTTCCAACCGGGTTCAACTTTATCTTGCGATCGGCGGGGACTTCCTGACGCAAGAAAGACTCGCGGCGCTGTCGGCCGGGACGGGAGAGTAAGTAGTACCTATGTTTCGCAAGCTTTTTACCCTTATAGGCACCATCGGCGGCATCGTCGGCATTATCGCCGTGATCATGTTCATGGGATCAATGCGCCCGAATCTCGAACGTCAGGCGCCGCAAATTGCGCCGCCGACCGTTTTTTACGCCATTGCCGAAGCACAATCCGTCACCCTTGACGTATCTGCGCAAGGCGAAGTGCGTCCGAGAACGGATATCAGCCTGACGGCGCAGGTGTCTGGTCAGGTCACATCGACATCCGACGCCTTCGTTAACGGCGGCGCCTTCAAGAAGGGCGACACGCTGATCCAGATAGAAGACGCCCCTTATCGCGCGACTGCGGCGGCGGCGCGGTTCCGTCTGGCGCAGGAAGAGGCCGAAGCCGCACTTGCCCGGCGGGACTATGAAGAACTTGGCCTGAATGAGGACCCGACTGATCTCGCTCTGCGTATTCCGCAGCTTGCACAGGCGCGCGCAGAATATGAGGCCGCGCGCCTCAACCTTGAGAGAACGGCCATTCGCGCGCCGTTTGACGGCCGTGTTCGCGAACGCATCGTGGGCGTCGGCCAGTATGTCGCGCCAGGCGCGCAACTCGGCCGTATCTTTTCAACAGACGTCGCTGAAATCCGCCTCGCGCTGACGGATAATGACCTGGCCAAACTCGGTCTGCCGTTCGCTTTCACTGCAACAGACGACAACCCCGGCCCGCTCGTGAAAATGACAGCGTTCATCGCCAACAAGAGCCATGAATGGACCGGACGCATTNNTTGCGCGTACTGAAGGCGCTATCGATGCGGCGACCCGTCAGGTCTTTGCAATTGCCGTCGTTGAGGACCCTTATGGCAAAGGCGCGGCTGAGGATGGTACGCCGCTCGCCATGGGCCTGTATGTCGATGCGCACATTGTCGGCAAACCTTATGAAAACGCCATCGTACTTTCGCGATCCGCCCTTTACGGCCGCGATACAGTTTATGTCGTCAATGACGACAATAAGCTCGAAGCACGCACCGTCAGCATCGTTTCCGCCGACCGCGATACGATCACGCTCGCGAGCGGCATCACCCCAGGCGAACGGGTTGTTATCTCGCCGCTGCGCGGCGCGGATGACGGCGACGAAGTCACACCGACCGATCCGGACAGCATCTCACCGACCTTGGACGGCGACAATGAAACGCCGCCGCTGACGAATTCAACGGCGCAAAATACTTCCGGAGATAACCTGTGACGGGACTAATCGCATGGTGGACGCGTAACTCGGTCGCAGCAAACCTGTTGATGATCGCCTGCTTCATTGCGGGCGCCATCTCCTTCATGAACCTTGAGCGTGAACTCGATCCGTCGGCGACGTTTAACGGCGCTTCGATTAGCGTCGCCTGGCCGGGCGCATCGCCTCAGGAAGTCGAGGAACAGATTATCCTCCGCGTGGAAGAGGCCCTCGCCAACATCGACGGCATTGTTCACATCGACTCCACCGCGCGCGAAGGGCGCGCATCCATCAATGTGGAAGGCGATGATAATCTCGACACCACCCGGTTTCTGAATGAAGTGAAAAACCGGGTTGACGGCGTTTCAAATCTTCCGCGAGATTCGTTCCCTCCGATTGTCTCGCAGTGGCAAAATCGCAGTCCGGGAGCGTTTCTGGCGCTCTACGGTGATTTGCCGCCACGTGAGCTGAACCGGCTGGCGCGCGAATTACGCGATGAACTGGCGCAAATTCCCAACGGGTCTCCTCTCGTCAATCTTTGGGGTGAGATGCGCGAAGAAGTCTCCATCGAAGTCTCCGAAGAAGCGCTGCGTCGATATAACCTTACGTTTGACGATGTTTCGCAAGCGATCCGGGGCTCATCGATCAACTTGGCCGGCGGACAGGTGCGCACGGAGACAGGTAATCTCCAAATCGCCGCCCGCGCCCTAGCCGACACAGAAGAAGAATTCGAACAGATTGTCGTCAGACAAAACCCGGATGGATCCGTCATCCGCGTTTCTAATGTCGCAAATGTCGTCGATGGGTTCGAGGACCGGCGGCAGATTCGGACGATGAACGGGAAATCAGCAATTACAATCGCTGTTCAGTCGCCTGAAACAGCGAATGTCACCAAACTTTCTGCGGCTATTAACGAATGGGTTGAAAAGAAAAACAAGGAACTCGACGGCAAAGCGGAGCTTTATATCTGGTTTGACGCTGCCGAGCCATTTAACGGTCAATTGAACCTTGTGGCGTCGAACGCCATTATCGGCCTATTACTCGTTCTGATTATTCTCATGTTGTTCCTGCGGCCCGCCGTGGCCTTCTGGACCGCTGTCGGCATCGCTGTTTCTTTTGCCGGCGCGTTTATTTTCATGCCGGCGACGGGCGTGTCGCTGAACTTTCTTTCAATTTTCGGTTTCCTCCTGGTGATCGGCGTCGTGGTGGATGACGCCATTATTGTCGGAGAGAGTATTCACAACCAGGTGGAAGAAGGTAAAGCGACCGGCGCCGATGCGTCGATCCTCGGCACGCAGCTGGTGATGAAGCCGGTCTTCTTCGCCGTTCTGACAACCATGATTGCATTCTCGCCATGGCTCTTTATCGGCGGCGGCGCGGCGCAGTTCACGCGCCAGATCAGCCTGACCATCATTTACGCCCTCACCTTTTCACTGGTTGAAGCGTTTCTGATTTTGCCGGCGCACCTGTCGCACATGAAGCCGCAAAACAAAAAGGGCGTTTACTATCAGTTACAGCGCGGCTTTGCAGAAGGCATTTTGGAAGTCGCTGACAAAGTATACCGGCCGATTATTCGCGCCGCTTTGAGATTCCGTTATTTTACCGTGGTCGGTTTTATCGGCGCATTCGCAGTCGCCGTCGCGCTCCTCGCGCAGGGCTGGATTTCATTCAAATTCATGCCTGAAGTTCAGGGGTCGTTTATCTCCCTGAATGTGCGGCTGCCAGAAGGTTCGTCATTCACCCGGACGGAGCAGATTTACGCTGAAGTTGAGCGTGCTGCGAACAGCCTTAAAACCAAACTCGGCAAAGCCGGCGATGACGACTATGTAGATGCAATTTATATTGCCGCTGATGAAGGTGAAGTTACATCTTACGTGACTATCGTCGAAGCGACGCATCGGGATGAATCAACCAAGGAAGTCGCCGAAATGTTCCGGGACGAGCTTGGGCCTATTCCTGACGCCGAGGAAATCAATATCGGCTTCACGCAGAACCAGGGCGGTGCAGATCTCGCTTTCGGCATTCAGGCCGATGATCTTGAGGAACTGCGACTGGCGACGGTTGACGTGCAGAATTATCTACGAACCCTGCCCGGCGTCTTTGACGTGCGAAACAACCTCCAGTCGGCGACGCCGGAGCTTCAGATCGAGCTGAAGCCGGGCGCCGAGCGCTTCGGCCTTACGCTGGCTGAGGTCTCCCGTCAGGTGCGTCAGGCGTTCTACGGCGAGGAAGTGCAACGCTTGCCGCGTGAAGGCCAGGACGTTCGCGTCATGGTTCGCTATCCGAAATCAGCGCGTGAATCGCTGACGACCATTGACCAGATGCGCATTCGAACCGCGGACAACCGTGAAGTGCCGCTCACTGCAGTGGCGGACGCCAAGTTCGCGCCGAGCTTCAAACGCATCGATCGCCGCGACCGACAGCGCTCCTCGCGCATAACAGCTGAACTACGCGAGGGAGTTGACCGTTCCGCTATCATGCAGAACTACAACCGTGACTTCATTCCGGAATGGAAACGCCGTCACCCGAATGCTTCGCTCGTTCAGCGAGGAGATGCGGAAGAACAGGCGGAATTCATGGGCGAGTTCCTGTCGCTCTATGCTGTCGCACTGTTCGCCATGTATATGCTGCTGGCCATCGCCTTCGGTTCATACTGGCAACCGGCGCTAATCATGACGGCCATTCCATTTGGCTATATGGGCGCGGCGTTTGGACATTTCCTGTTCGGCCTCGACTTCGCGCTGTTCTCCTTCTTTGGCGTCGGTGCCGCTGCAGGCGTTGTCATTAACGACAACCTTGTCTTGATCGACTACGTCAACCGTTTACGAAGTCAGGGCGAAGGCGCCTTTTCGGCACTTGTAAAAGCCGGCGTCGGACGTTTCCGCCCGATCATGCTGACATCGGTCACGACATTCGTGGGCCTGCTGCCGATCATGTTTGAGCGCTCCACGGACGCCGAATTCCTGAAGCCAACCATCGTTTCCCTTGCCTTCGGCGTTTTCTTTGCAACCTTTGTCACGCTGATCTTCGTGCCCTCTATGTATGCTGTAGGGGCTGACATCGCCCGCTTTTACCGCTGGGCCTGGACTGGCCAAAAGCAGCCCTCCCTGGGACATGGCGCATCGGAGCAATCCGATTACGCCGAATCACAAGGCGATCGCCGC
>DGNI01000053.1 GCA_002388885.1 Parvularculaceae bacterium UBA4496
TGGAGGCGCGCGCGCCGGAGCGAACGGAAACAAGTAGCGGGTTCGACTTGTCTCCGAATTTCATGCCGACCGTTTCGCCGACTTTGGCGAGCGCAGCTTCAACCTGAGCCTTCAACCCGTCAGGATATTTCCGGTCATTGGCGTAAAACTCAGAGCAGACTTCCGTGGTGATGGTANNGCCCTTGCCGCCCAAGAGGTTCTTGAGGCTCGCGTCGCCTTCCGCGCCGCCGCCGCCAAACCCGTAAACCCACTTCGTCTTCTCGCTCATGGATACCCCATGTATTTTAGCCGTTTTTTTAGTGCCGCCCTATCACTGGTATTGTCGGGGCCCTCATTAGGGCGCCGCAGCGCAACAACCAAGCCGGAAATTGCCGCATCAGGTACGCAGCACCATAAGGCCGCAAGAAAAGCCGTGGATATCTATACACCACTTTTTTTTCCGTGTTAGGCTGGGCCGCCAGGCGTAATTTACGCTTTACTTGGGGAAGACTTGGGATCCGGGGCGCTGGAAAAAATCCGGCGGCAAGTCCAGAGGGGCAAAATGGGGTGGAAAATCCGTAAGGGCGCGGAGGGCGCTGGCGCATGCTGAAACTGGCCGCCAGCGGGTTCGTCGGCATCGCCGCTTTCGCCGCTGCCGCGGCGCAGGAATCGGGCGCAGCCGGAACCATTGCCGGCGTATCAATGCCTGCCGTGATCGGCGCCACGGCCGTCATCGCCTTCATTACATTTCTTCTCTGGTCAGTGCTGACCTCGCGGCGGATGCACGGCTCGTCGCTGTTCAACCGGCTGTTCGTGGTGGTCGCCATCACCGCCGGTTTTTTCAGCGCCATCAGTTCGGCCATCGGGTTTTCGCTGATCACCTCGCAGGAGTCGGCGGATTTTTTCCGTAACGCCGTATTGCCGCCGGCCTTTGGCGTTTTCGTTTTCTGTCTTGCTGTCGCCATCTGGGTCGGCGGCGCCGAGTTCGTGCGCCATCGCGACTGGTTCCGCGACATGGGCGACGGGTTCCTCGCCGACATCATGTTTTTCATCGAACGCGCCATCAAACTGTTCATCGTCGTGCCCGTTTTGGCGCTGATCCTGTTTTTCGTTTCCACCTGGACGACGGTGGTCGGCATCGGCGGCGTCGACGCCGTGCGCCATACCTATTCCGCCGAGATTGACCGGCTCGCCGCCGAATGCGCCGGCATCACCGCCTACCGGCAAAAGGATTTTCTATTCCTCGAAGACTTGCGTCTCGCCGCACAGGATGTTTCACGCGTCGCCGTCTCGGAACGTCAGGGCGGCTCGCAATCCGGCGCGGCGGGCGCCGGCGCCGTCACCGATTACTTCAACGGCATCGCCACGTGGTTTTCAGCGCTGGAAGAAAGCGTCGAGGCGATCATCACCGGTTCGCCGCCGTCTGGCGTTGATCCGTACGATCCTGAAATCTGCGCGGCGACCAGCGATGAGTTAAAACGCATGCTGTCGCGCAATGCGTTCGACAATATCGACCGCTGGAATCGCGAGTTTGAAACCGCGTTCGACGATTTCGCAAGCGTTCTGAACCGCTGGCGCCATGACAAGCGCATCGAACGCCTGCTCGACGCGCAGCTCGATAATTTCGCCCGCGCAAATCCGAAACCTGTGGGCGCGCGCATCAGCGCTGGTCAGCGCGACGCCATCGACGCCTATGCCGAGGAAGTCGAAAGCGCGCTGCAATCCCTCATTCGTTCGCAAAAACTGCAAAAGCCGCCGGTGCCGATAAAATCCGCGGCTGAAAAATCCCCTGCCCGCGGCCTCGATATTTTCCGCGAGATGTTAAACCCGCCCCCGCCGCCTGAAGAACCCGAAACCGTCTCGCGCAGACAGTCCGTGGTCGATGCGGAGTTCGTGCCAGGTCTTTCCGCCATGACGCCGCGCGATGCGGTGCTGAAACACGCGAATATTTTTTCCGACGTGTGGGCGCTGGCGCTGTCATGGGACTACGCGCCCTACATCTTGATGCTGGCGTTTTTGTTCTTCCCAAGCGCGGAACGGGCCGCAGGGTTCAAGGATTAAGTTATTTCAGCTGGCTCATTCTCCGCTCATCCCGGCGAAAGCCGGGATCCAGTCAAACAATAAAGACGGGCTTCGCCCGGCATTATACTTCGCGGGCCCCGGCTTTCGCCGGGGTGAGCGGATCAGATCAACCTTCGAGCTTTGAAAAGTCAGCGACCTTCGCCGTGGCGGCGGTGAGGCGCGCGAGGAGCGATAGTCGGTTCGCGCGGAGTTTCGCGTCGTCGGCGTTGACCGTGACTTTTTCGAAGAACGCGTCGAGAGGCTTGCGCAACTGACTGAGGGCCGCCATGGCCGCTTCGAAGTTTTCATCGGCGACGGCTTTTTCGGCTTTGGCTTCAGCGTCTTTCAGCGCCTTGAACAAGGCTTTTTCTTCGTCTTCAGCGAGCGCGCCCTCCTCCACTGCATTCGGGTCGGCAGGTTTTTTGTCTTTCTTTTCTTCGGCCTTCAGAATATTCGCCGCGCGTTTATAGGCCGCCGCGAGATTGGCGCCGTCATCGGTTTTCAGGGAGGCTTCCAGTGCTTTGAGCTTCGCAACGATGAGAACGAGATCGTCTTGGCTGTTGCCGTCCGCATCGGTCAGTACCGCATCGATATGGTCGTGCTTGTGGCCCTTATCGCGGAGAAAGACTTTCAAACGATCATGAAAGAATGAGAGCAAATCTATAGCAGTTGTTGAGACGCTGCGGCCTAGCGGATGCCATTCTGTGGTTACCTTGCCACTAGCGACTAACTGCACTCCTACGCTTTTTTGTGCTTCATTTGTACGACGTTCAACAGATGCTTGCTGGATCGCATCTACGTGCTGATCAAGTAAGTCTATCAACGACATTGATAAATTATTCAAAAGTGAAATCTGAATCACACCCAGCGCAGCTCTTCTCAACGCAAACGGATCGCTTGAGCCTGTCGGTTTTTTATCGATGGCCCAGAACGCTGTCAGCGTGTCGATCTTGTCGGCGAGCGCCACCGCGACGGAGACCGGCGCGGTCGGGACTTCATCGTCTTGACCGGCGGGCTTGTAGTGATCGCGGATGGCGTCGGCGATTTCCGCAGGTTCGCCCTGCTCAAGCGCATAGTAACGCCCCATCACGCCTTGCAGTTCCGGGAATTCGTAGACCATGCCGGTGACAAGGTCGGCTTTCGCCAGCATCGCCGCGCGTTCTGCCGTTTCGGGATCTGCGCCAACGGCTGGGGCTATTTCCTTGGCCAACGCTGCAACGCGCCGCGCCTTGTCACCGACGGAACCGAGCCCTTCGAAGAACGTCCCCTTGTCGAGATCGCCAATGCGATCCGCCAAAGGCGTCTTCAAATCCTGATTGTAAAGATACCAGGCGTCCGAAAGCCGCGCGGTCAAGACGCGCTCGTAGCCGGTGCGCATGGCCTTGCCGCCATCGGGCGCTTCGAGGTTCGCCACGTAGACGAATTTGTTGGCGAGGCGGCCGGTCTTCGGATCGCGTACGGAGAAATATTTCTGGTGCCCGCGCATGGAAGCCGTCAGCACTTCATCGGGCAGCTTCAGNNCCCGCGCATGGAGGCGGTCAGCACTTCGTCGGGTACGGTCAGAAACTTCTCATCGAACGCGCCCATCATCACCACCGGCCATTCGGCGAGACCCGCGACTTCGGCGAGCAGCCCGGCGTCTTCAACCAGTTCCAGACCTTGCGCCTTGCACAGGGTATGCGCATCGCGTGCGATCATTTCTTTTCGTTCTTCGGCGTCAATTAAAACTTTCGCTTCGCGAAGCGCGCTTTCATAGACTTCAAACGAACGCGCCTGAATCTCGCCCCGCGCCATGAAGCGATGGCCCTCGATCACGTCGCCGGATGTGACGCCGCCGACGTCGAACAGCACGACCTCGCTATTGAACGTACACAGAATACGGTGCAGCGGCCGCACCCAGCGCATCTCGCCATCCCCCCAGCGCATTGACTTCGGCCAGGAAAACCCGCGCACGATATCAGGGATAAACTCTGCGATCAGATCCGCCGTATCGCGCCCCTTTTGGTCGATCACCGCGACGTAATAGGCGCCCTTTTTGTCCTCGCGTTGCTCGCACTGATCGAGCGACTTGAGGCCGGCCGATTTCAGAAATCCCGCAACGGCCTTTTCGGGCGCGCCGGCGCGGGGGCCTTTTTTCTCCTCCCGCCGGTCGGGCTGCTTCGCCGGAATGCCTGCCGCCACCACCGTCAGCCGCCGGGGTCCGGCAAACGCCTTCACCCCTTCGGGCATGAACCCGGCGCCCAATAACGCTTTATTCACCGCCTTTTCGAGATCGGCGGCGGCGCGGCCCTGCATCCGTGCAGGGATTTCTTCGGAGAATAATTCTAGCAGTAATTCAGGCATGGCGCGGGTTCTAGGGGGGCTCA
>DGNI01000102.1:0-351 GCA_002388885.1 Parvularculaceae bacterium UBA4496
CCCGTCATTTGCCCTGAACTCAGCTACGAAGGTATGGGCGTTCAGGATGGTGCATCAGCCATGGATGCATGGGAGAAGATGATCCGCGCTGAAGGAGAGGAAGCCGACCAGATTGCGAAGGCGCTTCTGTCTTACTGTGAGCTGGATACGCTTGCGATGGTGGAAATCTACAAGTTTCTTGCTGCGCTCTAGGCTCATCTGAATTGGACGCATCCTTACGGATCGGGCTCTCGTGAACCGAGCCAGCCAACTGTCTCGGCCATTCGGCTTCGATCCCTTGCGCACCATCTGACAGCCCTCGCAGGCTGACCTCTTCCTTTTCGTTTCGAGGGCCTGCGGCCCCGTCCTCCG
>DGNI01000102.1:365-9285 GCA_002388885.1 Parvularculaceae bacterium UBA4496
GTGCAGGACGGGTGATCCCCCACCGCTGTCTGCGGTCCTGACGGTCTCCCCCCGCTCATTGGCGCGGGCCTAGTCCGGTTGCATGCGCAACCGACTACCCGAGAAAGGGGGACACGGATGAAAACCGACATTTATGAAAGGGTTACCAACAAGATCATTGCCGACCTAGAGCAAGGCGAGCTGACATGGCTGAAGCCATGGAGCGCGGGCAACATGGAAGGCAAAATCACCAAGCCGCTGCGCCATAACGGTGTGCCCTATAGCGGCATCAATATCCTGATGCTTTGGGGAGCCAGCATCGAAGCGGGTTATCTCTCCCCGTACTGGATGACCTTCAAGCAGGCCAAAGAACTAGGCGCGCATGTTCGCAAAGGCGAGCGCGGCAATCTGGTTGTCTATGCGAACACGATTACCAAAACCGAGGAACAGGACGACGGCAGCAAGGAGGAGCGGAAAGTCCCCTTCATGAAGGGATACAGCGTCTTCAATGTCGAGCAGATTGAGGGCTTGCCCGAGCACTACTACACCAAGCCGAAAGCGATCATCGATCCCGCGCGCCGCATTCAGCACGCTGAAGAGTTTTTTGCGAGCACGGGCGCGGAGATTCGCCACGGCGGCAACTCTGCCCATTACAGCGGCGGCAGTGATCATGTGCAAATGCCGTACTTAGAGACCTTCAGGAGTCCGCAAAGCTACTACGCAACCTTGGCGCACGAGCTGACGCACTGGACCAAACATCCCAAGCGGCTTGACCGCGAATTCGGGCGCAAGCGCTGGGGCGATGAAGGCTATGCGCGCGAAGAGCTTGTCGCCGAACTTGGCGCAGCATTTCTGTGCGCTGACCTTGAACTCGCGCCGGAACCGAGTGCCGACCATGCGGCGTATATCCAGAGCTGGCTCAAGGTCCTGCAAAACGACAAGCGCGCGATCTTCAGCGCCGCCGCCCATGCCCAGCGCGCCGCCGATTTTCTGCATGAGCTTCAGCCTATCGTCGAAGATGTGAGCAACGTCGCGTGATCATCGGGAAAAATTCGCGGCTGGCCTTCGGGCCAGCCGCGTTGATGGCCTCATAGTCCTGGCGGGCGGACCGCCAGTTCGGCCTCAATATTATGCAGCGATGCCAGAGCATTGCTGCGTTCAATCGATCCGCGAGGAGCGGAAGCGAAGGCGTTGAAAGCCTCGCGCAATAGAGCATGCAGTTCGGCTGTGCTGCGCGATGCTGCATCGAAGCGTGTGATGAGTCTCATCGTCACCTCCTGTTGATTGTCAGGAGGCCCCGAACCGTTCAGGGCCTTTCGGCCCTCGCACACATCATCCATGGCCCAATGAAGGCGCTGATGGATCGGGGTAACGCACTAGAAATCAATCGGAAGGTGGCGCTGAAAAACGCGTGAACAGACTTTCGGTGTGGCAGTTAGCGAAGCATGAACGGACCTTTGCCCGCGCACGGCTTGCAGCAATTCGCCTTTCCCCTGACCGAACGCGGATCGCGCATCAATATCCTGCCCGCACCAGTTCGGCGAAGGCCTCACCCGTGTTGGACATGACGCGGCGATCCTTTGCCTTCGGTCTCATCGGGGGGCGTTAGCAAGCCAACCCGAACAAAGGAGATCAATCATGGCACGCAACAACACCCAAACCGCGCAAGAGCGCACACGCGAGTTCCGCGCACCTGAGTTTCTGGCGTGGCACGTCACCCAGAAAGGCGACAAATCTTTCTGGAACAAAGTCGGCGCAGCGTGGATGCACAAGGATGCCAAAGGCTTAACGCTTCAGCTTGAATCCGTGCCTGTCGGCGGTCGCATCGTCTTGCGAGAGCCGCTGGAAGACACGGCTTCACCAGCAAACGACGCGGGGCGCTCATGAGCGCCCCCTCAATCCCAGTGGTCACCAGCCAGATTGACTGGCGCGGTGTCGCGATAAGCGTCAGCTATCATCGGCATCAGTGGTCGACGTTCGACCACATCGAAGTCAACGTCATCGGCGATGGGATAATCCCCATCACCGAGACAGGCTATCGCTCGCACTATCTGCACAGCGATGTCACAGACGAGTATGGCGGTGCCGTCGCTTATGTTCTCGCATGGCTTGAGCACGAAGCGCAGACCCCGCAATGGAAGAAGCGCGAAGAAGCCGCGCGTCAGCTTTCATTGTTCTAGCGATTTCTATCGGTCGAGATCAGGACCGTCATAGGGCGGTCCTTCTCTTTTTTGCTCGCGCAGTTTGCGCAAGCGATCTTGCGCCGACGTGGTGGAACGGGTCGGACGCTCGGGCTTGCGTTCTTTCAGCTTGTCGAAACGGGGACGCTCCGGCTGCTTTTTCGGTTCGGCTCGCAGCGTATCCAACCGCTCAAATGCGGTCTTTGCCTTGGGTTCACCACCACGACGCATCAGGCGATAGTTGGCAGCATCGTGATGCAGGGCACGCAGGGCTTGCGCATGTTTGGTGCGCGCAGCATTGATTTCCTTTTGCAGCTCGCCGCGCTCGCGCAGTTGCGCATTGATCATCATTTGCCGCTGATCTTGATCGCGGCGCAGCGCCCACATCACTTCAAGCTGGTTCTGTTTTTCGAGCTGAGCCCGCTTGCCTGTCAGACGATCCCACAGGCCCATCATGCCTTTGCTGAAGCGATCCGCTCTTGCCCGGGCTTCAGCGTCAAACCGCGCCTTCTGACCTGCGTCCAGTTTGGCGCGTTCTTCGGTATGCGCTTTCGCCATCTCCATGCGGCGCTCATTCAGTTGATCGAGTTCGGTGCGGGCGGACGCGCGCGCTTCATCGACATGCGATTTGATGCGCGGGAGAATATGTTCGGCGATGCGCTTGCGGGTCTCCTCAACGCTGTTCAATGCGTCGGGCTTTCCAAGACGGGCGTGCAACTCTTTCGCTTTCTTGCCCGTCGCCCGTGAGATCGAAATGACTTCACCTTCGAAGGTGACAGCCACATGGCCGCGCCGATCCCCGCGCGCCAAATAGAAGCCGCGCTCTTCGAGAGCGTGCGCGAAGGTGCGAGCTGAATCCGAAGTCGCCCAGGCTTCCTGTATCAGTTCTTTCAGTTCGCCCGCATGGCGTCCGATCCGCTTGGCCTGCTGCCATTCATCAAGCGAGAAGTTGCGTGGGTCGCGGTCCTTCGGATCGATCAGGCCGCGCGGCATTTGCCAGCCGTTCTCAAGATAGAGCTGGCGCGAGACTTCCCGAAGCTTGTTCTTGTAGAACGACATCGGCTTGGCGGTCATCGTCTCGGGGTCGATCCGGCTCCATACCGCATGACAGTGCCGCCGACCTTCCTTCTCGTGGAAGACGACGACGCGCGGCTGGCCCGTCAGGCCGTTCTTCTCTTCGATGGCTTCCAGTGCTTTTTCGAAGGTACGAACGTGGACACGCTCGTTCTCAGGCGGATTCAGAGACACCGAAAACATGAACTGTCGGCACTTTGTGCCTTTGGCGATGGCCTCGGCTTCGCGGAGCGCGCCGACGACATCATCGGACATGAAGCCGCGAATATCGTGCAGCTCGACATGCTCGTTTTCTTCGGTCTTGAGGAGATGCAGCCCGAGCTGCTTTGCGCCGCTTCGTTGTGATCCTTTCAGAATCATGACGGCTCCATATCGGTACGATGGCCGAGCGCGCGAAGAAGCTCCCGCCGCATCAGCGCCACGTCGGCGCATGCGCGCCGAATGTCGCGTTCCGTATCGGGGAGAACGGGCAGCGTGCCGAGATTTGCCATCTTGGCGAGCTGGTTAAGATTGTTGGCGATCCTCGACTGCCCAAGCATAGCGAGTACCTGCGCCAGCTTTTGTTCATCCTTGATCGGGCGACGGGACCGCGCCCGTGCACGTTTCTTCTTGAGCCCCTGACCATCGAAGACCTTGCGGCGGATATATGCCCCAAGCGGCATGTCGCCCGCCAGCTCTTCGAGCCTAGCGCGCTCTTNNTTTGTCGTCATCCCGCCACCCCGCAAATGTCCCGCTCGGGGGCATTTGCAGGGATTTGGATGGCGCTAAGCACCTGATTCCATTGAGCGAGAATGTCGAACAGGGTGTTCGAACTTTCTCCTCCTAGGTGCGCCAGTTTCTGGACATGAAGTTGATTGCGCCTTAGCTGGAACCTTGGACGTCGGCGTGCGGTCCAGACCATCCGCGCTTTTATGAACAGGGGTTGCGCCAGCAACCCTTGGCCCTCGCCGAGAGTGGGGGTAGCAAGCGCAAGGAGGCTCCGAACGAGGGGCCCCGCGCAGCGGGGATGCGTTTGGATGCCTTGCGTGCGCGAGGGGCGAAGCCCCTTAGAACAACCTACGCAGCAAACATAATCCTTCGGATTTCGCGTATAGCGCGTTGGGCAGGTCTAAGGCCTCTATATCTCTCGAGCGTAGCCAATCCTTAACCTCAGTAGCTGACATATCGGCACGGCGCGTTAGACCATTGACCTTTCCGGATGTATAACGAGAGAGTCCGACACCCATTAGGCTTATCATCGTGGTTGAACAAGCCCCTAACTCTAAATAAAGGGGAATGGGGGGAATAGAACTAACCAAATCTTCTAAATCATTATCCTTTAGTACATCCGACAATACAGCGTTATAGCATGAAAAAAGCCGAACATACTTAAACCTTAGGTCGTTTTCTACCTCGGTTAGCGTTGATCGTATAACAGAGGCTATATTAGGAGTATTTCCACTCCTGACCTTAAAATCATAACTGGTGTCGATGATTTGGGGGAGCGGCTCGCCTCGCATCCAGCGCCGCGCAATAACGGCAAAATACTTATTGGATCCATCACTTCTAGAATATTTAAGTATTTCGTCGTGGCATCGCTTCAAGCAGGCTGCGTAGGATTGATAGGCGCGGCTATCGAGCGGATGTCTTGGAATTATGTAAGATGGGCCTTTCTTTTTAAGACTCGTAGAAAGTCGGTCGTATAGAGATTGCTGGCGGTGGATGGATACAGTAGGAGATAGCTTGAGAGTCTCCTTATTTATGTCCGAATTCTCGACAGATAAACGAATAGATCGCTCCAGCTCCGCGCGGTGAGGGTCAGATGACTCCAGCCCAAGTCGGTCTAATGTCTGATCCAGACGCTCGCTCAACGCATCGCGAACAAGTTTGACGAAGGTGTTTTCGTATTCGTCAGGTTTATTCCGGTCCGGGACAATGTCCGGATTGTTAATATAGTTTATTAGTAGCTGCGTTTCGTCGTGTACGTGGCGCTCAATCGTTGGAATAACAGCACGCTCCTTTTCGCCTTCTAAGGGATCATTTCCCCATTCGCCATAATCGATTAAAAATACATTCCCGCTAAATTCCTTGCCCAGCCTGCCCGCGCGTCCCGCAAGGTTCCAAAAATCTATCGGGGAAATCGGCTGGTGTTGGCCTTTCTGAGGGTTGTGAAGAAACAGGTTTTGGGCTGGCATGTTAACACCGTATAATAAGGTGCTTGTTGTAACAAGATAACGCAACTCCCCCTCTGAAAATGCTTCTTCAATTGCCTTTCTAACCAATGATGGAAGCCTACCGTAGTGAAAACCAACCCGCTTCAAAACCGTCTGCGCAAGTTTGTATTTCGGATGTACTGCATCTTTCACGAAGTCTGAGAGGTTAATAAGCTCAGATGCATCGGCTTCATCAACATCCGAAATGCCAAATGCTATATCCTCACATTCAGATGGGCCCATGGCATACACCAGATTTTGACCGCCGCGGCCCATATGTAACGCGAGATTAATAAGCTTACTTTTGTGATCCAACAAAGGCTGGTCAACATTAATTATGCCGAGTCGGAATTTATTTTGATCCGACCGCAATGAGACCAGTGCACGGGTGGGGACATTGTCATCTGTGTCAACAAATATTATATTCTGCAATACAGTAGCTTCATCAGTTGAGACTGACACAGCCTCACGCCCAAATACCTGCGACATACGACCGGGTTCTTTTATATTTGGGCCAGCAAATATTAGCTGCATTGACGGATTTCTATACAAGGATTCCTCGATTACGGATGAAAGTAGGACGCCGCGCGGCCCTTCCCCGATGCTCTGCGCTTCGTCGACTAAAATCATCTCGAATTTCACTTGTTCATGAATGGCTTGAATAAGCTGGAGTCGTTCTTGGGTAACAACATATATTGCACGCTGTGGCGGTTTAGTCTCTTGCGGGATGGGTGTTGTTACAAGTTCAATATCGCTTTCGAAAGAACCAAGCCAACGTGCAATGTCATCAGCTACCTGATTTATTAGCGCACGAGTAGGTACGATAAACGCAATATTATCCGCGCGGTTTGATGCAAGAAGGCTCTCCGCATAGGATTGTAGGATATATGACTTACCCGCAGACGTCGGTGCGGAGACCCCTATCGTGTTGTGTTTGTTAAGCTGATTCCACAGTTGTATCTGAAAATCGGTTAAGGCCGTTTCTACATCGCCTATTTGAACAGTGTTTTGAGCTTGCCGTTCGTAAAAGCGATAAAGTTCGCGCACGGGCAGGGCTTGCTCTGAGGCGTTAAAGCGGCGCTTTGCATATGAGAGCGCTGGAAAGTTGCCGAGCCAAGCAAGCGATAAGATTACCATGTATGGAATGCCGCTGTGGGTCTCGCCTGCAATGTCAACGGCTGACGTTATGATCCTGTAGGCAGCCTCTCTCTATGAGCCACATTCGATGATGCAGATAGAGACGTAGCACTTTTTAAGAGACGTACTAAGAGGTCTTCATTGATCGGCCTACTAATCTCTGAGGCCGAAATATACCGGCTTTCGAGTGCGGCTGTGTGGAGTGTAGCCAAATCGTCGTGAAAGGCTTCGTGTGACCATATGCGATTGGATAATTCGTTAATCATGGCGGCCACCCTATACGCGCTTGGAATTTATCACGGAAGTCCTGCGAAGATGGGACTGGGAGTAGAAAGAACTCGAAACGAGCCTTTTCAAGGCCTCGTTTTTTGAGTGTCTCTGCGATGCTGCTCACAAACTTATCGGCTACATTAGCAAGCTCCTTAGCAAACGCCGCCTCAATCTCATCCCCATTAATATCGCCGTCGAGCGCGTACGGATCTTCGAATAATAGTAGGCAAGAGAATATTGCAATACGTTCGTTTGAGTTTTCCGAGTAAGGGTCTAGAAACTCGAGGATAGCGTTTTTTGAGGCGTCATCTAATTCTCCGAGATCGTAGTGATCTGTTATAATGTCAATTTCGCGCTGCTCATGCCCTTCGTCAATAAAGTCCTTTATGGATGTCAAGGCGGCGTCGAGTGCGCCAGAGAATGACTGATAGCATTTTGATTCACCCCAATATAAGAGTAATTTCTGAGATTCGGAGTCGTACTTCGCGTGAATTCCGTCGGTTCCGTGCACGGGCATGTTGTTGTTCGTTTTGAGGTACATTTTAGAGACAATCTGAGGTGCCTCTAAAACCCACTCGTTTAGAATATATAATGCTATTTCTCCCGCTTCGCCGGATCTATTTGATCCCTTCTTCGCCCGTATGAACAGGCTTCGAGCCTTATTATTTAGCCGATCAGATGCGCTGCCTAGAGCAACATGGTCAGTCGGAGAAATATCCTTGAAAGCATCATTGATTTCATTTCGCGGAAGGCAAAACGGCGTGAGGTGCTCGGCTAGGACATTAACAAATTCATCAAATGTTGGCACGCCGTCGCGAAATGTAATGTAACTGCACCGAACATTTATCCGGTTTGGGCAGTTTTGAGGGGCATAATTAAGGTGTCGTATTCGCGGGGATAATTTCGAAAAATTCCCTAATATTGCGCTTATGCTTTCTGATGTGTGCATATAATTACCATGGATTTCCGATAGTTTTCGTCATTGTACCCAATATCCTCGGCTTAGACGAGCGTTGATGTTGTTCTTTGTTTCTCGTTAGTGTCAGCCTTAGACTGTTGATGTGCCTGGCGCGGGCGAGATTCGCCTGCGGCTGTTCGCTTATAGGGTGAACCATTTGGAGGATGCAACGGCTACGAGCAGGGGGGATGCAACGGTGGGCGGCACGCCTCCCTTGTCGTAGCCCCGCAGGGGCGGAGCCAAGATGCGCGTGTAGTCGCGCGCACATCTTGCGCTCAAGTTTTGCCGACGCTTTTTCTCTGCGCTGCTCGCCCCCTCCGTCCGCGCCCAGCCGCCCGCCCCCTTCAAATCACCAAAATATCCGCCGCAGCGAGCGAGAGGCCCGTGGCGAGGGAGGCGATTTGGGTTTGCATGGCGGCGCCCGTGCCGTCGGGGTCGTAGAAAAGCCCGCCCGCGAGGTCGTTGTAGATGATCCGGTGGTTGGCCGTCGTCGCGGCCGCGCCGACCACGAACTCCGAGGAGCTGAGCTGCGTGCCCAGCACCGTGCCGAACGTGGCGAGCGCATCGAAGATGGCGTCGTCGAGCACGACCCGGTCCGCGTCCGCGATCGAGAAGCCGGAGATGTTGTCGACGAAGCCGAGCGCCGTGTCGAAGACGTTCCAGTCGGCGCCGCCGGCGCCCAGGTAAAAATCGACGCCATCGCCGCCGCGCAGCACATCGTCGCCGCCGCCGCCGCGCACCTGGTCGTTGCCGGCGAGGCCCGTCAGCTCGTTAGCGACGTCGTCGCCGGCGAGATAGTCGTTCGCCATGCTGCCGATCAGATTTTCGAAGTTCGAGATGACGTCGCCCGCCGCGTCGCCGTTCGCCGCGGAATTGTTGAAGAGGCGGACGTTCACGCCGAGCGCGCTGAACATGTAGCTTGCCGTATCGCCGGTCCCGGCGCCGCCGTCCATCACGTCGGCGCCCGTGCCGCCTTCGAGCATGTCGTCGGCGCTGCCGCCGATCAGCACGTCGTCGCCGCCGCGGCCGCGCAGCATGTTCGCGGCCGAATTGCCGGCCAGATAATCGTCGCCCGATCCGCCGAACACGTTCTCGACCTGGCTGTAGCTGTCGCCCGCCGCTTCGCCGCC
>DGNI01000102.1:9294-9421 GCA_002388885.1 Parvularculaceae bacterium UBA4496
TGAGCCGTTGAACAGGCGGATATCCAGGTTGGCGGTGTCGTCCGCATAGTTGATCGAGTCCGAGCCCTGGCCGCCGATCAAGACGTCGCCGTCCGCCCCGCCTTCCAGGAAATCGTCGCCGGCGCCG
>DGNI01000104.1:0-400 GCA_002388885.1 Parvularculaceae bacterium UBA4496
GGAACTGCTCGAAACCTACAAGGAAGAGCGCGATTATTTTCTCGACACGGAAATGAGCGCCGACGACTGGGTGAAAGTCATCGCCGGCTACAAGAAGATTGTCGAGGAACAGCGCGGCAAGCCATTTCCGCAGGATCCGGAAGAACAGCTCTGGGGCGCCATCGATGCGGTGTTTGGTTCATGGCGAAACGATCGCGCCAACACCTATCGCCGCCTGCATCATATTCCCGAAAGCTGGGGTACCGCCGTCAACGTACAGGCCATGGTGTTCGGCAATATGGGCGAAACATCGGCGACCGGTGTAGCGTTTACGCGCGATCCGTCCACGGGTGACAATCACTATTACGGCGAATTCCTGATCAATGCGCAAGGCGAGGATGTCGTCGCCGGCATCCGCACG
>DGNI01000104.1:419-802 GCA_002388885.1 Parvularculaceae bacterium UBA4496
ATGGAAGAGGCGATGCCGGAAGCTTACGCGGAGCTGGTGAAGGTTTTTGAAAAGCTTGAGCACCACTACCGCGACATGCAGGACATCGAATTCACCATTCAGGACAAGAAACTCTGGATGCTGCAGACCCGCAACGGCAAACGCACGGCGAAAGCCGCGCTCAAGATCGCTGTTGATATGTGCAAGGAAAAACTGCTCACTGAAGAAGAAGCGGTGTTGCGCGTCGATCCGCATTCGCTCGACCAGCTTTTGCACCCGTCGCTGGACCCCGATGCGCCGCGCGATCAGGTGCTGTCTGGTTTGCCTGCGTCGCCCGGCGCCGCCGTGGGTGAAGTCGTTTTCAATTCCGACGAAGCCGAACGTCTCGCACAAGAAGGCAAGGC
>DGNI01000104.1:887-9277 GCA_002388885.1 Parvularculaceae bacterium UBA4496
GCGGTGGTGGCGCGCGGCATGGGCCGGCCCTGCGTCTGCGGCGCGGGCGATCTCAAGATCGACAAGAGCGAAACATTTTTTACCGTCGCCGGGCGCAAGATCGAAAAAGGCGAGGTGGTGACGATCGATGGTGCGGCGGGCAAAGTATTCGCTGGCGCCGTCCCGACGGTGCAGCCTGAACTATCCGGCGACTTTGCCGAACTGATGATCTGGGCCGACAAGGTGCGCCGCATGGGCGTGCGCGCCAACGCAGAAACGCCGCACGACGCGCAGGTGGCGCGCGATTTCGGCGCCGAAGGCATCGGCCTTTGCCGCACGGAGCACATGTTCTTTGAGGCCGACCGCATCATCGCCGTGCGCGAAATGATTTTGGCGGAAGACAAAAAGGGGCGTGAAGTGGCGCTCGCCAAATTGTTGCCGATGCAGCGTTCTGACTTTGAGGGGCTGTTTCGGGTGATGACCGGCCTGCCGGTGACGATCCGCCTGCTTGATCCGCCCTTGCATGAATTCCTGCCGCATTCCGATGATGAAATCGGGGAAGTGGCGAAATCTTCGGGCATGGACGCGCAGCTTCTAAAGGATCGCGCGCACAAGCTGAAGGAATTCAATCCCATGCTCGGCCACCGCGGCTGCCGCCTCGGCGTTTCCTATCCGGAAATCTACGAGATGCAGGTGCGCGCCATCATGGAAGCCGCTTGCAACATCAAAAAAGAAACTGGCGAAGACGTCACGCCGGAAATCATGGTGCCGCTTGTGGCCAAGCGCGAAGAGCTGGCGTTGTTAAAAGCGCGCATCGATGAAGTCGCTGTGTCCGTTCTGAAGGAAAATAACATCAAGCTCGATTATCTCGTTGGCACGATGATCGAGCTGCCGCGCGCGGCGCTGACGGCTGATTTAATCGCTGAAGAAGCCGAGTTCTTTTCCTTCGGCACCAACGACCTGACGCAAACGACGTTCGGCCTTTCGCGCGACGACTCTGCATCGTTCCTGCCGGACTATATGCGCCAGGGGGTTTTCGAGCGCGATCCGTTCGTCACGCTTGACCGCGAAGGCGTCGGCGCGCTTGTCAAAATCGCCGTTGAGAAGGGCCGCGCCACGCGGCCTGATATCAAGCTCGGCATCTGCGGCGAGCATGGCGGCGACCCTGATTCAATCCATTTTGTAGAGGGGGCGGGCCTCGATTACGTTTCCTGTTCGCCTTACAGAACGCCCATCGCCCGTCTTGCTGCAGCGCAAGCAAAACTAGGCGCTTCCTGAGACATCTCAGCGGCTTTGAGGGTTAATCTTCCGTCAGGAAACTGGAACTTTCAATAATAACAACATGTTGGAAGCCTATGGTTAGTGTTAATAAAGGGTTAACGCACAGCGATTTCATTTGCACCTGCGTGATCGGACCGCCATATTGCGCTCGGAAAGCGCGCTTTGAGGGCGCGTTTTTGCGTCTTAAGGATTGGTAACAATTAAGATGCTGTTCTGGGCGCTCCTAAACGGAGCGTCGCGGGAGGCCAGCCTCCATTCGGCCCGAAACGGGAAGCGATAACGCGCCAATGAAACGAACGAAGCGAACGGTGAAAAAGAGAATAAGAGTGAGCGATCAACGCCACAGTCACTTCTATGAGGTCAACTGGACCCTGCGCAGCCTGTTTGCAGCAGGCGTGCTTTCCCTCTGCGCTGTCGCCAGCGCCATGAGCGCGACCATCAACGCAAATCGCGCCGACGCCGCGCGGCAGGAGCAGATTGCTCTGGCAAAGGAAGCTGAACTCGTCGCCGACCTTGCAACATACCTTGCAGCGGAGACCGCGGCGACACGAGAAGCGCTTGACGGCCCGCGCCTTAAGCCCGCCAAAGCCACAGGCGATATCGTGACCATGGCGGACCCGATCGCTGCGCTGGCGTCATTTGATTTTACCGAACTGAATGTCGCCAAAGTCGATGCGGAAGAGCGTAAATGTCTTGCGCAGGCAATCTATTATGAAGCGCGTTCGGAACCGCGCATCGGTCAGCTTGCTGTTGCAGACGTGGTGCTCAATCGCGTCGCGAGTCCGCTCTACCCGAATAAAATTTGCACAGTCGTTTATCAGGGATCAGAACGCCGCACAGGCTGTCAATTCTCTTTCACTTGCGACGGCTCCATGCAGGCGCGCCTCAACAAGCGCAAATGGGCGGCGTCCGAAGAACTGGCGGGCGCCATCCTCGCCGGTTTGCGCACGCCCATCAGCCGCAACGCCACTCATTATCATGCGAATTATGTCACGCCCTACTGGTCCGCTAAGCTGACGCCTACGGCGACCATCGGCACGCATAAATTCTACCGCTTCCCAAGCCGGCATGCAGTCGCAGCGGCGCCGGCGGCGATGTAATTTTACGGCGATCTGACTGCCGCTAAAGACAGATTTTGTCGCCTTCCTCGGCTATATTGAAGCCCGCTTTTTGAACCTGAGCGCGCTCCGGCGCATTCGGGTTCAACAGCGGATTTGTATGGTTCATATGGATGAACCATACTTTCTTCTTCTCAGCGACAGGAAGATCTTCAAACCGGTCCATGGAATGTGAAACTAACGGGTGCGGAAACCCTGACATGTCGCGCCCCGGTATTTCGCCGTTTGCAAAAAAGGTTGCATCCAGAAGAGCGATGTCGGCTTCGGCGATCTTGTCTTCAATGCGCGTTCCTTCCGCGTCCCAGTCTTCCCAGCTGTCGATGTCAGGGATGAAGATGGCGGATTTCTCCGGCCCCTCAATTCTGAAACCGGCGACTTCGGAATATTCCTGCCGGTGCGGCACCAGAAACGGCGTTACGGCAATATCGCCGGCTAGCTGTTCGGCTTCTCCATCGTGCATAATGGCGATGAAGATATTGTGCTTTCGTAATAGCTGATCCCACGGTCCGTTGGCGGTCAGATAGTCATTCATGCGCGGCATGGCGAACACCTGAATGTTCTGCGCGCCCGCCGCCTCATGACCGAACATCATCAGGCCAGCGTAATGCCCCATATGTGCATGGGTTAAAAAGACGCCGCCGAGATCGAGCGTGCGTTCCGCCGGCGCCGCGGCGTTCAAGCGATGTAGCTGTTCCTTGATATCCGGCGTTGCTTCGAACAGCCAGCGCTTCGGCGTATCTCCGCGCCGGTCGATCAGCGCAATCGACGTCGACAGCCGTCGCAGGGAAGCGTCAGCCCAGGCCGGATCATCCGGGTTGCCGATCTGCGGTTTGCCAGCGTCCTGCGCGACGCCGAGGATGAAAAGGAAGACGGGGCATGACGGCGTCAGCTCCGGTGGCTGGTTGTCGAGCGAACATGCCGAAAGCGCCAAGGCGGCGAAGGAGAGCAAGTGTTGGCGCATGATATTTTTCATTCGGACCCCATAATGACGGCATATGCTAACGTCGTTCGCCTGTGCAGGCGAGGCGGAATCTCCGCAAAACGTCGTTAAACCGATCCATTTCAGCGGCAGTCCGAATTGTGAGAAGCTAAGACCTTGCATAGCTTCTATGCTTTTGGAGACCATTCATATGCGCGCGATATTCACCCGGCTTTCAATATGTTTGTTAATGGCGATTTCCATCTCCGCCTGCGATCAGAAAAGCCCTGCGGCGGCGATCGAGGAGAGCAGCGTAACCGAAACGGACAGGTCGGCAGATCTTGCCGCGTTCCGTACCGAATTCTTTGATCAGGATAAAAGCTATTCACCCGAGGCGAGGGCAGAAGCCGAGACGATGCTGAACGCCCTCGAACAAGAAGCGGCCAGCCTTTCGGAAGTTGCGTTTGAGCTTCGCATATCTGAAATCGCCGCGCTGGCCGACAACGGACATACGCTGTTTTTCACCGTGCCATGGCGGGAGAAGTTTAACCGCATTCCGGTGAAATTCATCATGCTGAACGGCCGGCTTTTTGTCGGCGACGCGGATGAACCACATGGCGACATTATCGGCGCAGAAGTCGTAAAAATTGGCGGTCGCGACTGGCCTGAACTCCAGCGTGAACTGGCCAAATATCAGG
This sequence comes from Parvularculaceae bacterium UBA4496, assembly GCA_002388885.1. GTDB lineage: Bacteria > Pseudomonadota > Alphaproteobacteria > Caulobacterales > Parvularculaceae > Hyphococcus. The sequence continues at coordinate 4,883 of DGNI01000104.1, forward strand.
GCGGTCTCTTGAACTGGAAGGCGCAGTTTATCCAGAATTTCATCGAGTCTCCTGAGGTGCTTTACGCGGCGGGTTTGAATGATACGCAAGATTCGCTGACACTCGGCATCATAGCGGATGGAAACGCCCGCGATGTGGTGGTTGAAGCAGGCATGTTTCCCGCTGAGTTTGAAGGATTTGAACAGTATTTCCCGCCGGCGCGAATCGTGGAGTTCGCTCGAGCGGGCGAGGATGCAGGCCAGCCATTATACCTGCAGGATGCAGGCGAGCTTTACAGGTTTCAGTGGCTTGAAGGCGATGTCGCTTACATTCAGTTCAAGACCAACTCCCGCCCTTCGGGCGGTTTCGACTCGGTGTCGTTTTCGGCGGACGTCATTGGCAAACTTGAAGAAAAGCAGCCGCGGGCCATTATTCTGGACCAGCGCTTCAATCCCGGCGGAGACCTTAATACCACGCGCGACTTGATGCAGGCATTACCCGGTCTCGTTGCGGAGGACGGCAAGGTATATGCGATTACATCGGGCAAGACTTTTTCAGCAGGGATTTCAAGTATCGGTTACCTGAAACAGACCGGCGGCGACAGAGTGGTTATTGTCGGTGAGCCAATCGGCGACCGCCTCGATTTCTGGGCGGAAGGCGGCGTGATGACCTTGCCGCAATCTGGAGGAATGCTTCTCTACGCCAACGAGCGCCATAATTACACCAACGGCTGTCCGTATGAAGAATGTCACCGCAGCATCGTCGTGCATCCCATTTCAGTCGAAAGCCTTCAGCCTGATTTTCTGACGCCGCTCACTCATGACGCTTATATGGCGGGCCGCGATCCGTCGATGGAAAAAGTGCTGGAGTTGATGGGCGGTGCCTGATCAGTCGAAATCGAGACCGACATCCAGGCTCGGCGCGGAATGGGTGATCCAGCCGGATGAGATCACGCCGACGCCGGATTCGGCGATGGCGCGGACGGTTTCGACGGTGACGTTGCCGGAGGCTTCGAGGATTGCCCGGCCTTTCACCTGAGCAACGGCTTTTTTCATGTCTTCTGTCGTCATGTTGTCAAGCATGATGATGTCGGCGCCGCCTGAGAGTGCCGCGTCAAGCTGGTCGAGTCCGTCGATTTCGACCTCGATCTTCACCGTGTGGCCGACCGCGGCGCGGCAGGCGTCGATTGCTTTTTTTAGGCCGCCCACGGCGGCGATGTGATTGTCCTTGATCATCGCGGCGTCATAAAGGCCGAAACGGTGGTTATGGCCGCCGCCGCAGCGCACGGCGTATTTTTCAAGCGCACGCAGGCCCGGGGTCGTCTTTCGGGTACAGACGATTTTGGCGTTTGTACCTTTCACGGCTTCAACAAGCGCCGCCGTCGCCGTTGCAATGCCCGATAGGTGGCCGAGAAAATTAAGCGCGACGCGTTCGGCGGTGAGAATGCCGCGCGCAGATCCCTCAATGGTCGCGATCACTTCTCCCGGCGCGGCAAGTTCAGAATCGTTCTTTTCCACGCGGAATAAATAGACACCGTTCAGGAGAAAGGCAGTGTTCGCCAGCGGCAAGCCGGCAATGATGCCAGCCTTGCGCGCGACAATGGATGCCTTCGTTATCGCGTCATGGGGAATGCACGCATTTGTCGTGATGTCGCCAGCATCGCCGAGGTCCTCGGCCAGCGCGCAGCGGACTGCCGCCTCAAGGAGATGCTGAGGAGGGTGCAAACGGGTGTTCATTCAGCGCTCCGTTCAGTGACATACAATTTACGGCCTCGCGTCATTTTCTAGTCCTTCCCAGTAGATGACATCCCGGAAATCTTCTTTGGCGCGTTTGGCGTAATGCCTGACTTTATCGAGTTCGCCTTTGCTGAGATTCAGAACGGCGCGGCGTGCGTTAAAAAGATTCGTTTCGGAACGCGCCATGACGTGATCGAGTGTGATCGATAACAGCGCCGCCCTGACCTCATTAACGTCATCGGGCGAAAAGTGGCGTTCGATCATTGCATTCAGTTCCTGACAAAGCGCCATTCGGAAACCTATTCCTCATCGTCTTCATCGTAAGCATCGGTAGCGCAGATTTCCGTGTGAAACGCCTGTTCGTCAGCCTCCGGAAAATCGCTTCGGTAATGGGCGCCGCGGGATTCTTCACGCATCAGCGCGCCCTGTGCGATGATTTCCGCCGTGACGAGCGCGCTTTTAAGCCCGCTGGTCATGGACGGATGTTCGTTGAGTTCATGAATGACGTCGATGACATCGAGCAGCGCGTCTTCATCGCGGATCAGCGCACAGCCGTTGCTCATGGCGGCGCGCAGACGCGCCATGGCTTTCTTATCAGCGGGCTTTGACGGCAGGTCCATGCGATCCGCCGGCGCGCCGGGCTCATCCGGCGCCGTTATTTCCTTTTCTCGCAGTTGGTCGGCGATGCGCGCACTGAAAACAATAGCTTCGAGCAGCGAGTTCGAGGCGAGGCGATTGGCGCCGTGAACGCCAGTAGAGGCGACTTCCCCGACAGCCCATAAACCTTCGATGCTCGACTTTCCGTCGATATCGGTCATGACGCCGCCCATGTGATAATGCGCGGCCGGCGCCACGGGCATCGGTTCTTTACGGGGGTCGATCTTCGCCGACTGGCAGGCGGCGAAGACGGTGGGGAATGCATCAGGAAACTTTGCGCCTATCGCTTTGCGCGCATCAAGAAAGGCGCCGCGTCCGGCCCTGATCTCCGCCTCGACCGCTCGGGCGACGATATCGCGAGGGCCAAGGTCGCCGCTTTTGTGATAGTCGCCCATGAAGGCGTAGCCGTCCTTGTTGACGAGCGCCGCGCCCGCGCCCCGCAGCGCTTCGGTCGCCAGCGGCGCCGGGTCAACGCCGATATTGAGGGCGGTCGGGTGAAACTGCACGAATTCAGGGTCGCGAATGACGGCGCCGGCGCGCGCGGCGAAAGCGAGGCCGTGCCCCTGCGCCGGTGTCGGATTCGTGGTGACCGCGTAAAGCCCGCCGAGCCCGCCGGTGGCGAGCACCGTTTCGCTTGCGTCGAACGCGGCGCGTTCGCCCGCATCGACATCGTAAATCAGCGCGCCGCCGACAACGCCATTGTCGTCGGTGAGGAGGTCCTCGACAACGATCCGTTCAAGGATGGTGATGTGCTCCGCTGCTCGCGCTGCACGGATAAGCGCTTCCATGATGGCGGCGCCCGCCTGATCGCCGGTGGCGTGGACGATGCGGTCGCGGCAATGGGCGGCCTCGCGGCCAAGAACCAGATTGCCGTCTTCGTCGCGGTCGAACTGAACGCCGTATTGCAGCAGGTCATCGACTGCCCGCTTGCCGCCATCGACAAGAACGCTCGCGGCTTCCGGATCGACGAGCCCAGCGCCCGCCTGCATCGTGTCGGCGAAATGCAGGTTCGGCGTGTCGTCCTGCCCAAGCGCCGCGGCGAGCCCGCCCTGCGCCCACGGCGTCGCGCCGCCTTTGCCAAGCGGGCGTGCGGTAATGACGGTGACCGGCCGGGGCGCGAGCTTCAGCGCCGTATAAAGCCCGGCAACGCCCGCGCCGATGATGAGGATGTCGGAGTTCATTGTGCTTTGATGCCAACTCTAAAACTGTTCATGGAACCTCATAACCTTCTGGCGACCCGAGCCACTCGAATGCAATAGATTCGAGTTTCAAAAACCACCCTGCATCCATGCCGAAGTGTTTTTCACCCCTGAAATTTAGCCCCCACTTGCTATCGCTCGTTCCACAGAATCCATCATGACAATATTGGATGATCACATTTCGTTCGCCGACATCACCAATAATCCATGCATCGAAACGCTCATCATTTCGATATTCACAAAATAGGTCTATGCGCTCCGGTGTTATAAGACGCGACTTTATCCAGAGCTTTGCCGCGTCATGAGCAATTGTCGCGATCTCTTCGCTAACAATTTGTTGAACGCTGTCTGCTGTTAATTTTGTCATTGCCGGGCTTGTCCCGGCAATCCAGTCCAAAAGAAAAGGTCATGCCTATCTAGCTGGATGCCCGGAACAAGTCCGGGCATGACAAGAAGAGAACAATTTTTGTGTTCTGCCAAAAGCCTAAACCCGCGCCTCGATCGCCGCGACTTCCGGCGGACGCTGATGATTATACATGGACTGGCGCTTTAAAGGCAGGGCGATCATTCGCTCGATAGGTTTGCGCGCCTTCTCGATGATCTCCGGGTCGACCAGCACCTCATGCTCCATGGTCTGAAGCGAACGCAAAATCTTTGGCAGGGAAATCCGCTTCATATGCGGGCAGAGATTGCAGGGCCGCACGAAATTCACCTTCGGGTTTTCCAGCGCCACGTTGTCCGACATGGAGCATTCGGTGATCAGCACCACATTGTCGGGCTGGTTGTCCTTCACGTAATTGCTCATGCCGCTGGTGGAGCCGGCG
>DGNI01000055.1:0-12944 GCA_002388885.1 Parvularculaceae bacterium UBA4496
CCCACAGCTGCGCCGCGCTAATAACAAGAATGAGTACGCCGAGTCCGGCGATATCGCGCAAGCTTTCGTTTTCCATAGTGACGACTCCCATATAAGTTCGTCTTTTGTTCTCTATTCCCTTTTTGTTCTTTTGTCGAGTAAAAAAGTTCCTCATAAAGCAGCGCTTTGCCGTAACGTCCTATTTACGAAGAAAAATCAATGGCTTGAAGTGCTTCAATCGATCCGCTCCTGATTGTGGAAAGGTTTGCGGTGATTTTTTCGGGCGGCCAGTTCCACCAGGCGATAGAGAGGAGTTTTTCAACGGTTTCATCGTCAAAGCGCCGCTTTACGACGCGGGCCGGATTGCCGACAGCGACGCCATAGGCGGGCANNATCCGACGATGGCCCGCGAGCCGATGATGGCACCGTCCTCGATAGTGACCCCCGGCAAGATGACGGCATCCGTCCCGATCCAGACATCATTACCAATGACCGTATCGCCGCGAGACGCCTTTGCCCAGTCGACGGCTTCGTCCTCCCAGCCTTCTCCAAAAATGGCGAAGGGATAGGTGGATAAGCCATCGAGCGCGTGATTGGCGCCGTTCATGATGAACTGAACGCCCGACGCAACGGCGCAGAAACGGCCGATAATCAGGCGGTCGCCCATGTGTTCAAAATGATAACGAACGCACCGTTCNNACAAAATGTTCCGGACCCGCCGGATCGTCATAATAGGTATATTCGCCGATTTCGATCATCGGATAATCGACCAGCGGTTTTAGAAAACCAACCTGGGATACGCCGGGCATCGGATAAGGATTGTCAGGGTTTGGACCCTTTTTAAGAACAGGCATAACAGTCTCCGGAAAATGTGATTGATTAGCGATTGCCCGCCGCATAATTCGCGGAGCGCAATTTCAATCTCGGTTTCTGGAGTTAGTTGTTCACCGTCAGGGCCGTCCTTGTTCAAATACTTTGCGTGCTGATAGCTTCAGAAACGCCGTTTGTCCAGCAACCCTAAACCAAACTTTCGTCCATGACCGGATCACCTTCCGGCGCGGCGCGATTGCTATTCGCTACAACCAACAACGCCCCAGCAACAAGCAAAGCGGCGATAAAAGCGAACAAAAGCCAGTGTCGGGGCGTCATAAATACAATCCTCTGTCCGGAAAAATGCTATTTGAATTGATTGAAGTCGACCGGCTTGTGACGATCAATAAACTTGAGCCGCGCCTTGTCTTCCAGCGGATATTTTTGCCCCGACGCGCAGCTGAAAAGAACGACGCGCTCTGTCTTGTCAATTTGGCCGCTTTGCAGCGCCTGCTCATAGGCGGCATATGTCGCAGCGCCTTCCGGGCAAAGCATGTATCCTTCGGTACGGCCGATTTCGCGCCAGGCGTCGAAAATTCTTTCCTCATCGACGGCGATGGCGAATCCGTTCGAGTCGCGCACTGCGTTAAGAATAAGAAAGTCGCCGACCGCTGCGGGCACGCGAATGCCGGCCGCCGCCGTAAACGCTTCCTCCCAGACGCGCGCGTGTTTTTCACCCTTCTCCCACGCTTCGACAATCGGCGCGCAGCCCGCCGCCTGAACGGCGATCATTTTCGGTCTTTCAGGTCCGATCCATCCGATTTTTTCAAGCTCATCGAACGCCTTCCATACACCGATCGGCATCGTGCCGCCGCCGGTTGGAAAGAAAATCGCGTCCGGCATCTCCCAGCCGAGTTGCTCAAGCACCTCAATACCGAGCGTTTTCTTGCCCTCGACGCGATAGGGCTCCTTCATAGTAGAAACGTCAAACCAGCCGACTTCCTGCCTGCCCGCTCCGACAATCTTGCCGCAATGGTTGATATACCCATTGACGAGAAAAACATCCGCACCCTGAAAAACCGTTTCCGCCACATGGCAAGCCGGCGTATCGTCTGGGCACAAGACCGTTGAGCGTATGCCGGCGCGCGTTGCATAGGCGGCAAGCGCCGAACCGGCATTACCGTTGGTGGGCATGGCGAGATGTTTAAGCCCGAACTCCTTCGCCATGGAAACGGCCATGCCGAGACCGCGCGCCTTGAATGAACCGGAAGGCTGGCGGCTCTCGTCCTTGACTAGGACTTCGCCGGCGACGCCGAGCTTTTTTTCAAGACGGTGCAGCCGCACCAGCGGTGAGATAACCTCGCCCAGCGACACCCGGTTTTCCGGTTTAGAAACAGGCAGGAACTCACGATATCGCCACAACCCTTCCTTACGCGAGGCGAGTTCGTCCTTGCTGATCGCGGCTTTTACAGCGTCGAGGTCGTACCGGACAAAAAGCGGTTTTCCGGCGTCCGATAAATTATGAGGCCGGCCCGCTTCATATTGCGCGCCGGTCTCGGTGCATTCCAAATGCGTGACAAAACTCAAGGATGGTTCTCTAGCTTCTGTTGAGCGAGCGTGAAGCCCGGATTTTCTTCGAGCGCTTTTTTATATGCTTCGCGCGCCTTGTCAGCATCGTTCCGCGCATCGTGGATCAGCCCGATATTATACCAGGCCGCCCATGGCTTAGAGATATTCGCCTCAAGGGCGCGTTCATAATCTGCAAGGGCTTCATCGTAACGCGATGCCAGGAAGAAGCTGTTGCCCCGGTTAAGATAAGCCTCCCCAAGCGACCCGTCGATCTCTAACGCCGCATTGAAATCCTCCAGCGCAGCGCCCAAGTCGCCGTTGCGATTATGAATGATGCCCCGGTTGACCAATGTCTTTTTACGGTCGAGGCGCGTCGTCCCCGGATTTTCAAGCGCGGTATCGCACGGTTCCGTGTCGCTCGAATAATCGTCATTCGCATTATTGTAACAGGCCGCCGCGTCGGTCGCGCCGATCGTCGTGACCGACATCTGCGCGCTTGCCGGTACGATCATCAACATGAAGGCCGTCATTCCTGCCAGATATCTCATTTCCATTTCTCCCATGTCGCCGCGCAAGGACAGTTTATCCCGCCCGGGCCGGAGCAACCATCATTCATAACATGCGTTGTTTTGTGCGCCGCAGCAACTATGTTAGCGGGGCCAATTTCAGTCACCAGAAAGGACGTTTTATGAGCAGTCCCAAAAACGCCGTCATAACCGGCTCGACTTCGGGTATCGGCCTCGGGATCGCAACCGCATTCACCGCCGAGGGCTGGAACGTGATGCTCAACGGCTTTGGCGACGCCGGGGAAATCGAAAAAACCAGGGCCGGGTTGGAGGAAAAGCATGGCGTCAGAGTGCTCTACAACGGCGCGGATATGACCAAGCCGGAAGAAATCAAATCCCTGATTGCGGAAACGGAAAGCGCCTTTGGATCCGTCGACGTGCTCGTCAACAACGCCGGCATCCAGCACGTCTCTCCCGTAGAAGACTTCCCGGAAGCCAAATGGGATGCGATCATCGCCATCAATCTATCATCGGCATTTCATACGACCAAAGCGGTCTTTGCGGGCATGAAAAAGCGAGGACATGGGCGCATCATCAATGTCGCCTCCGCACATGGCCTCGTCGCATCGCCTTTCAAATCCGCATATGTCGCTGCGAAGCACGGCATCGTCGGCTTCACCAAGACAATTGCGCTTGAAGGCGCAGAGCACGGCGTCACCTGTAACGCCATCTGTCCGGGCTATGTCAAAACCCCATTGGTGGAAGCGCAAATACCCGACACGGCAAAAGCGCGCGGCATGAGCGAAGAAGAAGTGGTGCAGAAAGTCATTCTGGAGGCGCAGCCGACGAAGAAATTCGTCACCGTCGAACAGGTCGGCGCCCTTGCCGTCTTTCTCGCCTCCGAGAATGCGGCTTCGATCACCGGCGCCGCCTATCAGATCGACGGCGGCTGGGTCGCCAAATAATGGCGAAAGCAAAAAAGAAGCATATCAACCTGGCGTTTCAGGGCGGCGGCGCCCATGGCGCCGTGACCTGGGGTGTTGCCGACCGGCTGCTCGAAGACGACCGAATCGATATCGACGCCATTTCGGGCTCGAGCGCCGGCGCAGTCAACGCCGCCGCGGTTGCCTATGGCCTGCACAAGAATGGCTGCGACGGGGCCCGCGAAACGCTCAATGAATTATGGAAAGCCATCAGCGACGCCGGCGAAGTTTACAGCCCGGTCCGCGCCAATCCCTTTCCGGTCAATTTCGGCGCGAACGATCTCGTGAACGCCTTTTCCTACCAAATGTTCGAGGCGGTGACCCGCGCGCTGTCACCTTATCAGTTCAATCCATTCGATGTGAACCCGTTAAGGGACATTCTCAACAAATGCATCGATTTCGAAAGTCTCAAACACTGTAAAGTCACAAAACTCTTCATCGCCGCAACCAACGTGAAGTCCGGCAAGGTGCATGTTTTCAATACGAATGACGTATCGACAGACGTGATCTGCGCCTCAACCTGCCTGCCGTTCCTGTTCAAGGCCGTGGAAATCGACGGAGAATTTTACTGGGACGGGGGCTATATGGGAAATCCAGTTCTGTTTCCGTTTTTCTATGAAGCAGAGTCATCCGACATTGTGATCGTTCACGTGAACCCTATTGAGCGTGAGGACGTGCCGAAGACTTCGACCGAAATCATGAACCGCGTCAACGAAATCAGCTTTAACTCGTCCTTATTGCGAGAGCTGCGCGCCATCAATTTCGTCCACAAGCTGCTGGATGACGGCTGGATCAAGGATAAATACCGCGATCGTCTGCGCGACATTCGCGTGCATTCCATTAGGTCGGACAAGGCGCTCGAAGATTTCGACGTCGCAAGCAAATTCCGCACCGACTGGGCGTTTCTTACGTCCTTGAAAGAAAAAGGGCGGGAAAAAGCTGACGCTTGGCTCGATGAAAATTTTGAAAATCTCGGAGCCCGCTCTTCCGTGAATTTAAAAGAAATGTTTGCAGAATAAGAGTGGTCTTAAACATTGCCTCAAAGCATCGCAATCGTGCGCCATAACTTTTAAAAAATTGCAACCCTAACGGCGTGTTCATTACTCGCGCGTCATGACCCAGACTTAACTAACAAAAGAATCAATTCTTCCTATTTTCGTCATTGCACGGCGCATTTCCGAAAGCCAGGCCGCAGTGAACGAAACCAAGGAGTAAAACAATGCTACGTCATTCCCTTTTCGGCCTGTCAACGCTGGCGCTGATGACCGCGACGGCGTGCGCACAGGAAGATACAACCAAAATCTCCGGCGCTGAAACGAAAGTGACGCCGGAAGTCACTGACACGGCGACGACCGTTCAAACCGAAACAAAAATCCTGGACGCTGCCCAGGTCAAAACCAAAAGCGAAGCCAAACTCTACGCTGAATCTGAATTCAGACAGGCTGATATCAACAAGGATGGCTCTGTCGATAAAAACGAGTTCCTCGCTTACGCCGTGCTTAGAGCGCCCGTTAACGACCCTTTGGCGGAAAACATTGACGAGCCAGTAACGGCCAGCGATGAAACCGCTTCAATGGAAGAGCCGGCTAACGCCGAGGAACAGTTTGCGGAGATCAGCAATGGCGACGAGGTTATTTCGGAAATGGAAATGGTCGAAAGGCGCGTCGCGCAGTTCGATGAAGCCGACACGAACGATGACGAACAGCTTGACGTTGAGGAAAGCAAGGAATTCATCAAGCTTTCGCAGCTGAAACCATCGTCCAGCACGTCGCTTTAACGCCGCCGCCTGAACGGAAAAAAGCCCCCGCCGTTTACGGCGGGGGCTTTTTTTAAAACGCGCCGCGAAGCGTGAGTTTGAAATTGCGGCCCGGCAGGGGCGTAACGTCTTTCAGGAACGACGTGTGAAGACGCGCCTCCTCGTCGGTGACATTGTCAGCGCGAAGTTGCACCGACAGGCCGTGTCCCTCGCCGCCCGGCCGCCATGTCGCCGCCAGATTGACAAGCGTATAGCCTTCTGTAGGTAACTCGGACGTAGCGATCCTGTCCTGATCGGCAGTGATTTCCACTTCGCCGCGTAGATCGACATGCGATGACCTCGCTTCCAACCCCAAGATGGAACGCAATGGCGGAATACGCGGCACGTCGCCGCCCGCATCCTTGAATTTGGCTCGCACGAAATCGACCTGCGCTCGGCCCGAAACTTCGAACGGGCCAGCCGTAAACAAGTCCGCCTCGATCTCCGATTCAAATCCTTTGAAGGTCGCGTCCTGCGCCGTGAAGTCAAACACCGGCAGTTCATCTTCTTCCATACCGTTCGGAACAAGCGCGATGAAACCCTTATAGTCGGTGTAAAACCCGTTCACGGTGAACGACACAGCGCCGAACTCGCTATGGAAAGATGTTTCAATCCCTCTCGCCGTTTCCTTGTCCAGCGTCGGATCGCCGATTTCAAATGCATTTGTGGCGAGATGCGGCCCGTTGGAGAACAACTCTTCCGGCGCCGGCGCCCGTTCTGTACGCAGCGCATTGATCCCGAAAAAGATATTTTCGGTTGGTTCGAAACCAATGCCCGCCGATACGCTGAACGCGTCAAAAGAGCGGCTTAAACTAACCGTTTCAGCTTCGGTTTTTGTGTGTTCATACCGCCCGGCGACCTGAATATGGAACAGGTCGGTTTCGTATTCACGTACGGTAAATACGCCGAACTGATCGGTGACATTAGGCGGGGTAAAAGCCTCATCGCCGATGGCTTCGAAATCACGATGCTTGAACTGAAAACCGGATGCGCCGCGAAACCGTCCGTATTCCTTTTCCAGAAATTCAACCCGGCCTTCATATCCCTCGTTGTTAAAGGTCGTGCCGATCTCGTCGCCCTCTAGCTCGCGGTGAACGTAATCAGCATAGCCAAAGCGAATTTTCGTCGTATCCACGAACAAGAACGGCTTGTTGAACTCGCCCATGAGGTCGAAGCGCTTTTGCTCGAGATCGATGCGAACGGATTCTTCGCCCTCCTCCTCTTCTTCCTCTTCGCCGTCCTCTTCATGATGATGGCCGCCACCCGGAACGCCGTAATTGGCGTTCAGAATCTTGCCGGAAATCCCGAAAAAGCCGTCCTCGAAGATGAACGACGCGCCGACTGAGCCGCCTTTAGTTTCGATGTCAGAGTTTTCAACAAGGCCGAACGCTTCTTCCTCTTCGTGTTCGTTATCTTCTTCCTCGTCATCATGCTCTTCTTCTTCGAGCGCGCGCAACCCTGCGGACTCGGCAAACCCCGGTATGTCATAGTCGTCGGTGTTGCGGTAAAAACCATCGCCATGAAAGACGAGATCAGCACCGCCAAGTTTGCCCAGCAACATGTCAAAACCGCCAGCGGCTTCGACCGAGTCATTAACAGTCGCGAGGCTCGTTCTGAGCGCGCCGTCGATGCCGCCCTCGGGAACCGTGTCCGGGATGCGCCCGTCAAAGACGTTTACGACGCCGCCAGCAGCAGAACTGCCGTAATAAAGCGTCGCCGCGCCGCGGACGATTTCCACACGCTCCGCGGTAGCAGGCTCTACCGCGACGGCGTGATCGTCGCTCACCGATGATGCGTCGATTGATCCGATGCCAGCGTCGAGAACACTGACACGATCACCACCCAGCCCGCGAATGATCGGACGGCTGGCCGCCGGTCCGAAAAATGTCGATGAAATGCCGGGCTCCTGCCGCAGCAACTCCCCGATCGACGCCTCCCCGCGCGAAGCGAGATCTTCCTCGGTCAATACAGACGCCGCGATGATGGATTCATGTTCCGGATGCGCGATAGGCGAACCGGTCACTATAATCTCATCATCGGTATGGCCGTGATCCTCATCTTGCGCCCAAACGGCGCCAGGACTCGCCACAGCAATCACCGCTGCGCTGCTCCACAAAATTTTCTTATGCACTTTTTGACTCCCTCAAGCCTTCAAACCGGCATTGGCGCCGGCGGTAACAATCAACAAAATTCTCGGATTGTTATCGGCTTGGGGGACCGCGCGGACGGGCGGCGCGGATGGTAAGGAGGGCCCGTTCAGATTGCGTGACCTGATCGGCTGCGCGCCAGACGGTCACGGAAAGCATGACGATGACAGCAGCAGTCGCCACGGCTTTGTCTACTTGCGGGGCGGCTAGCGAGAGAACGCAAACCTGTCCGCCGTGTTCATGCGGGCCGTCGCCATATTTGGCGGCATGAGCGGAAACAAGGATTTGGGATAGCGCAAAAGCAACGACCGCGGCGATCAACGCCGCGCCGATTTTAGTGCGCCAGTTCAAATTCCCAGCTTTGGGCATCCCGTCTCCAGACAAGCCGCATCAGGCCAAGGCGTTATAATCTCACATTCGGGACGGGGTGTCTATAAACGGTTAACGCGGCTCGTCTCCGTCAGGGCCCGCGCCGTCGCTTTCGTCTTCCTGCGCCGGGATGGCGTACCGCCCGCTCAGCCAACGATGGAGGTCTACATCTGCGCAGCGTTTTGAACAAAACGGCGCGTATTCAGCCATCGCCTTCTTGTCACAAATCGGACATGCCGCCGAATTTTTTGCTGCGTTGTCATTGCTCGCTGAGGTCAAAAGAACACTCCTCAAGTTTCTTCACGACTAGATAATCTGTGCGCGCGCCGTATTTTTCATGCAGCCGGTCACGCCAGGCATTTTTGCCATCCATATACTCGCCAAGTCGAGCGCCCATAGCAAGACGCAACCGGGCGGAGGGTTGCGCGCGCAAACGATGCTCCAGCGCACGCATCGCCGCTTTTGCTTTCGCTTCCAGCGTGAACTTACGTCCCGGTACTGGCGTGGTATTTTCTTGTTCCGAAAAACGATCAAGCAACGACCATGTCCGCCGCGGCAACGTAAAGCTGAAAAGACCGGATTTTGAAAAACTTTGCGCTTTCACGCCGTCAAGGCGGGCCAACTGCGTTTTCAAAAATTCGGTGAAGCGTTGGCGCTGCGTATTGCCCGACAGGTTCGGGAAATCAATCACTACGTGCCCGCCGATATTCCTCAAGCTGATTTGCCGGACCGCTTCCCTTGCTGCCGCCAGAGCCACTTTTTCCCGGAGGCGTGCAGATGAAGCAGCCGCGAGATCTGACGTATCAACATCAATTGCTGTCAGCGCTTGTGCCTCATCAATGACAATGCGCCCGCCGCCATCAAGCAGCACATTCCTGCCGAAAGCAGACGCTAACGCTTCGCTTGCGCCAGACTTTTCGAACAAATTACCGGCTGCATCATGCGCAACATTTGGAAAACCGGCGCCGTCAAGCAGGCTTCTGGCGCCGCCGTCATCAATAATGATCTCATCCGCCGCACGCCCAAAGGCTTCCACTGCTTCCAGCGCCGGATCAGGGACAGGCGGCAAACGCCCGGCTTGTTGTATCGTCACGTCCGCACTGACAAATCTGACGACAGCCCCCTTGTTCTGGCGCGGCGGCGCCGTGACCTCGATCTCGATCAAGGCGCCGTCCGTCAAATGCACTTCGTTCGTTGCTTTCAACGGCAGAAAAGCCGCCTTGCTGTCGCCGATATCAACAAAGGCTGCCTTGAGGCTTTTATCGATCGCCGTTATGCGCCCGGCGAACCGCCGTCCCGAAATAATCGCGCCATCCTCCGCCTCATCGCCGCGCGCCGGGCCGAACCAGAATTTCCAGACTCCATTGTCATTGATGAGCGCGGCGCGCGTTTCAGCAACGCCACACTCTATCAATATACGCACCGTCATTTTCGCCACCCGGCGCCAGTCAACAGATTTGCGGTTTCATAAAGAGGCAGACCGACAACATTCGAATGAGAACCAATCAGCTGCACGATGTGTTTTGCAAACAAGCCCTGGATTGCATAACCGCCTGCTTTGCCGCGCCACTCATCACAAGCGATGTATTCATCTACCGCTTTGGCATCGAGAACACGCACTTTTACACGCGTTTCGGAAATTCTTGATGTGCCCGAACCATCCGGCTTCACGAGCGCCACGCCGGAATAAACCCGGTGGCTTCTTCCGGAAATCAACCAGAGGCAATCGCGGGCTGTCTGCTCGTCTTCGGCTTTCGGCAATATGCGCCGGCCCACGGCCACGGCGGTGTCCGAACCCAAGACAAAGGATTGCGGATTTTGCCTCGCCACATGCAGGGCTTTTTCCTTCGCGAGACGTAAAACATACGCGTCGGGCTTTTCGCCCTTCAATTCCGCCTCGTCGATATCAGCAGGAATGATCCGATCAGGCGTTACGCCGATCAATTCCAGGAGCGCTTTGCGTCTGGGGCTCTGGCTGGCGAGAATGAGCGGCGGAGCGGACACCGGGCCCGGATTATTTGAAACGATAAGTGATGCGGCCCTTGGTGAGGTCGTAAGGCGTCATCTCGACGAGCACCTTGTCGCCCGCCAGAACGCGAATGCGGTTTTTGCGCATCTTGCCCGCCGTATGGGCAATGATCTCATGATCATTCTCGAGCTTCACCCGGAAGGTCGCATTGGGAAGCAGCTCCTCCACGGTGCCCTCAAACTCGAGCAATTCTTCTTTCGCCATTCGCTCCTCAGACCATGCTTCTTCGTTCAGGCGCAGCCGCCCGCGCCCGATGCGGCGGGAACATGGTTGGCTGCGGCCTGAAAATCAAGGCTTTTGACGGGGATCATGAAAATCGCTTGCGGAGCTTTTCATTGAGATTGTCCCGAACCCCGCGATAGGCGGCGATTATGGCCTCACGGCCGCCCCGTTCTTCCGAAGGGTTTTCGGTATCCCAGAATTCAATAGCCTCACGAGGCAGATGCCGCCGCGCCTCCGCCGCCGCCTCCGGCGTCAGCGCGATAACAATATCGAATTTGGACATATCGACATCATTCAGGGTCTTCGGTTCATGATCATGCATGGCGACGCCGAGCTCGCTCATGACGATTTCAACGAACGGGTCGAGCCCGCCCTCATACACCCCGGCGGAGTCCACCTTGAGCTTGTCGCCGGCCTGAAGCCGCAAAAGCGCCGCCGCCATGGGCGAGCGCACGGAATTCATATTGCAGGCGAAGAGCACGGATTTTGTCATGTGTTTTGGTTCTCCGTTCTCAGCGCATGTGAAAGCTGCAGATCAGCGTGAACAGACGCCGCGCCGTATTTGAGTCGAGTTCGATTTTGTCTTTCAGGCGTTCCTGCAGGATTTCCGAACCCTCATTGTGCATGCCGCGGCGCGCCATATCGATGGTCTCAATCTGCGCCGGCGCGGCATTGCGAATGGCGTCGTAATAACTCTCGCACAGCATGAAGTAATCTTTGATGATCTTGCGGAACGGCGTCATCGACAAATGCACCTGCCCCAGCGCCTCTCCGCCGGTGCGGCGTACGTCGAACACCAGACGGCGTTCGACATTGGAGAGATAAAGCTCAAACGGCCCCTCGCCGGCGCCGATAGGTTTGAAATAATTCTCTTCCAGAAGATCGTAGATCGCGACCTTGCGTTCATGTTCGATATCGGCGGTGGCGGGCGCAAGCGAACGCTCGTCAAGATCAATCTTGGCGATACGATAGCAGGCTTGTTTTTCTTCCTCGTCCGCCATCAACTTTCCCGAATCGGCCAGCTCTTACATAGCCGGGCAATCCCATGCCGTCACGGGTTTCGCTGCTGTTTAGCGCCCGTCATCGAATCACGGAACTTAACCTTCCCTAAACCGTTTGTGTCGAGTGAGTGCGTTTATGACGTCGAAATATTTCTTATCCGCCGCCGCCTTTGCTTTTGCCGCCAACTCAGCCGGTTCAGCCGAGGAGCGTCAGGAAATCCCAGACATTGCGCGGGCGATGCTGAAGGTCGCCCATGACAGCGGCGATCCCGCAGAAATCAGGGCGGTGGCCAAGGCGGTCAAGGCGGTGTTCCCTGATTATGAGGCCGCCATCGCCGCGGACGCCAATGCAAAGGTTGCGGCGCTCGAGCCAGCCCAAGAAGAGAATTTTGCAGACGCACCCAGGACTGGCCCCAAACAAAAACATGGTCTGTTCGCCCTCTCGCCATGGGACGGAAAGGTCAGCGCCTCTGGCGTGCTCTCATCGGGCAATTCGGAAAACGCCGCGGTCGGCGTCGCTATCGACGCGGCGCGCACCGCCGGCGCGTGGAAACACAATTTCAAGGGCTATTTAGATCTTGGTGAGTCGAACGGCGTCACCAATCAAAAACGCTGGGGCGCATCCTACAAGCTCGACTATAATTTCGGCGAGCGGACATACGCCTATGGACGCGTGTCCTACGACGAAGACCAGTTCTCCGGTTTCGACTACCGCCTGTTCGGTGGCGCTGGCCTCGGCCACTATCTCTTCAAGGGCGAACCGTTCTCATGGAAAGTCGAAGGCGGCCCCGGTTATCGCTTTTCGCCGGTCTCGGGTACGACCATGGAAGAAAATGAATTCGCCGTTTATGCGGCGACGGAAATCGATTGGCTGATCCGCCAAGGCGTGAAGTTCGATCAGGACGTCAACATCACCTGGACATCGCCGACAACGTCGATCCAGTCAGTGACGGCGCTGACAACGCAAATCTGGGGCGATATCTCGACCGGGCTTTCCTTCGAATACCGTTATGAAACCGATCCGCCCATGGGCCGCAAAAACACCGACACCATCGCCAAGGCGTCGCTGATCTACGGGTTTTGACCAGAACAGTTGAGCCTGTCGGGCTGCTGGCTTACATACCCGCCATTATGCCCGGAATCGTTGTTGCTGCATTTTACAGATTCACGTCCCTGCCGGATTTTGCGGACTATCAGGCGCCATTGCGCGAAACCGCCGAGGCAGGAGACGTGCGCGGCACGATTCTGCTGGCGCCCGAAGGGTTCAACGGCACGGTCGCCGGATCTCGGGACGGTGTTGACGCCCTGCTCATGCATCTGAAATCTCTNNCCCGCCTGCGCCGAACTCGACTGGAAAGAATCCTTCATTGACGAAAACCCGTTCCTGCGCATGAAAGTGCGGCTCAAGAAAGAAATCGTCACCATGGGCGTCACCGGGATCGATCCCGAAAAAAGCCATGAACGCTATGTGGAGCCCCATGACTGGAACAAGGTGGTCTCCGATCCGGACACCATCGTCATCGATACGCGCAAC
>DGNI01000055.1:13021-69155 GCA_002388885.1 Parvularculaceae bacterium UBA4496
GCCATGTTCTGCACTGGCGGCATTCGCTGTGAGAAATCGACGGCGTTTTTGCGCTCCGAGGGCGTCGATGACGTCGTGCATCTCAAGGGCGGCATTCTGAAATATCTTGAAACCGTGCCGCAAGATAAGAGCCTTTGGCATGGCGAATGTTTCGTCTTCGACAATCGCGTGTCGGTGGGCCACGATCTCACGCCTGGCACGTACGATATGTGCCACGCCTGCCGCCAGCCGATTACCGAGGAAGACAAGCAATCCGAACACTATTCACCCGGCGTTTCCTGCCCGCATTGTCACGACAAATACTCGGAAGAAAAACGCCGGGCCTTCGCGGAACGACAAAAGCAGATTGAACTTGCGAAAGCGCGGGGTGAACAGCATCTGGGCGCAAGGTTGCCTCAGTCAGATACCGGCGTCGATGTTTAGGCTCTTTCTCTCCGCTCATCCCGACGAAAGTCGGGAACCAGTTACAATAATAAAGTCGGGCTTGGCCCGGCATTATTCTTTTACTGGATTCCGGCTTGCGCCGGAACGAGCGGGTGGGGTTATTATCACGCACAAACAACATAGATTACGTGCATGACTGAAGACTTGCCTATCCTCTACTCCTTCCGGCGTTGTCCCTACGCCATGCGCGGGCGGATGGCGATTGCCGTCAGCGGAACGCCCATGCGTCTGCGCGAGATCCTGTTGCGTGATAAGCCGGAGGAAATGCTTGAGGTTTCGCCGAAGGGCACTGTGCCGGTAGTGGTGATCGGCGATAAGGTCATCGACGAAAGCATCGACGTGATGCATTGGGCGCTCGAGCATAACGACCCGGAAAGGTGGCTTAAGGTGAAAGATACCGATGGCCTTATCGAAGAAAACGACGGACCGTTCAAGCACCACCTCGACCGCTACAAATATTCAACGCGCTATGAGGGCGCCGACGCGGAGGAACACCGTGCTGAGGGGTTCAAATTCCTGCAAAAACTGGAACGCCAGTTAGAGGACGCCTCCATCCTTCGCGACACGTCAATTCTTCATCGTGAGGGCGGGCGCAGCCTGCGTCGCGAAGGACGAAGAATTGACGCTCCTCAGGATGAAGGTGTGCAGTGGGAAACTGGGTATCTCTACGGCAACGCGCGCAGCCTCGCCGATATTGCGATCTTTCCCTTCGTGCGCCAATTCCGCATCGCCGATATGGAATGGTTTGACTCCGCGCCAATCCCACGCGTCCAGCGCTGGCTGATTGCGCTGATGGAGTCGGCGCTGTTCAAATCCGTGATGAAGAAATATCCGTTGTGGAAGGATACTGGGGAGGAGATTGACTTTTGCAAAAAACGTTAAATGCATTGTTGTGGAAAAATTGATGGTTTTTCAAATTCGGTCTGCGGTGGGCTTTTACAAAATTTTCTATTCCACAACGCCCCACGTTCATAAGCCAAGTATTTACGTGCAAACTGCTGACTATTAGCACGAGTTTTTTTATAGATTTCAGCAATCACATTCTCCGAATCTATGGCGCTTTTTCGCATATTGGCTTTCCGCATATCCCAAATACTTGGCAAGCTTGTCGCCTGCCATTCAAAAATTCCAGATTTCTCGATGTATTGTGAATTTATGCGGTTAATTATCGTGCATTCAGCCGCTGGGTTATTTTTTAGGGCCTTGTTGAATAAAGGATCAAAATAGAAAATCATTGTGCGTTCTGCATGAACCAAATCATGGACGTTCATTTTCATGGTCGTCCGGGCCTCACCTAGCCACAGCGCGGTGATTTTCCAACCGGCGTTTTCGGCGGTTACTACTTTTGCATGATCTGAACCCGTCTCCAGACCCGCTTCTTCTACATCGTCTAAAGCTATTTTGTTTTCTGATGGCGGTTTGAGATGTGCGAGCAGCCTTTTCTCAAACGAATTCATCGTGGCGCCAATATAAAGAGGCCTACGTGTCCATGTTTTCCAACCACGTTGGCCCAAAAACATGTAAAGGCCCTTCTTCAAACCCAACTTTCGACGGATTGTCTCGTCTAAACGTTTATATGGACTAGTTTCCTGAGTTCCATGTATTTGAAAAGGTCCGTGCCAATAGAAGTCATATTGTCCAGCCATTACGGTCTCCCCACGTCATTTCAAATTGAACATGGTAAGAGCCAGTCTTCAACTATTTAAATACTACTTCAACCTCACCCGCACCGACTTTGCATGGCTCGGCAGGCCTTCGGCGTCCGCGAGGCGCGCCGCTTGAGGACCGATCTTTTTAAGCACCGCCGCGTCACAGCCGATGATCGACGTGCGCTTCATGAAATCGAGTACGGACAAGCCAGAAGCGTATCGCGCGGCGCGCGCGGTCGGTAACACATGATCCGGCCCCGCCACATAATCGCCGACCGCTTCCGGCGTATAACGGCCAAGGAAAATCGCCCCGGCGTGGCGCACTTTTTTCAAAATCGGTTCAGGGTGATCAACAGCAAGTTCAAGATGCTCCGGCGCGATTGAGTCTATCAGTACGGGTGCGTCATTGAGCGATGCTACGACGATGATGGCGGAATTGTTTTTCCACGCCGCTTCGGCGATTTCGCGCCGCTGGCTTTGCACCAGTTGTTCGTCCACCGCCACAGCTACCTTGTCGGCGAACGCCGCATCATCCGTGATCAAAATGCTTTGGGACGACGGGTCGTGCTCCGCCTGTGAGAGCAGATCGGCGGCGATCCATTGCGGGTCGTTCTTGCCGTCCGCCACGACGAGAATTTCCGATGGACCCGCAACACTGTCGATCCCGACAGTTCCGAACACCTGCCGCTTCGCCTCCGCCACCCAGGCGTTGCCCGGTCCGACAATGACATCCACGGGCGCAATCGGTCCGGCGCCATAGGCCAGCGCAGCCACGGCCTGCGCGCCGCCGATGCGATAAATTTCATCAATTCCCGCCCGCTTCGCGGCGGCCAGCACCAGCGGGTTCATCTCTCCCTTGGGCGCGGGGCTAGCCATGGCGAGGCGCTTGACGCCTGCGACTTTCGCCGGAATGGCATTCATCAACACCGATGACGGATAGGCCGCGCGTCCACCCGGCACATAAAGCCCCGCCGCATCAACGCATGTCCAGCGCCAGCCGAGTATTACACCTTGGTCGTCAGTGTAACGCAAATCCTCCGGCAACTGTTTTTCGTGATACGCCTGAATACGTTCCGCTGCAAAATCGAGCGCTTCCAACTCATCCGGATCACAATCTGACTCCGCGCGGTCGATCTCTTCCGCTCTTACCCGCAAATTTTCATCGGTTAATTCGAATTGATCGAACTTCGTCGTATACGCCCTTACCGCTTCAAGTCCATCAGCGCGCACTTTCGCCATCACCTCGCGCACAACGTTGCTCACGTCGGCGCCGCCGTCGCGATCGCGGTTCACATAGGCGTCGAACGCTGTGTCAAAATCAGCGTCGGCGGCGTTAAGGCGCAGGGCCATGATTTACTCGTCGTGCTTCGGTTTCGCGCGGGTGCGCCACGGCTCAGAAATGTCCGACATATAGGCATTGACGCTTTCCACATCGAGGCGCACAGCCCCGCCGCCAGAAAAGTCGAGTATGATAACGCCCGCGCCGTCCTCGCCCTTTTCAAAACGGATCGCCAAAAGCTCAACCACCGCATCCTTGGCGTTGGTGCGTAAATGCTGGAATTGCGCCGATTTTACATCATCGAAATGCAGCCCCGCCCGCACCCGCACGAACGGTCCTGATCGGCGATCGATGGCCGCCTCCCAGACAAACCGGTTGGCGACCAACGCAAACCTCCGCTCATCTGGTAGGAAAGCAAAATCACCGAGCTTCGCCACCGCATCCTGCAGGCACGCGGAAATGACGCCGAGATCTTCTTCGTCGCCCGCCATCAGTTTCAGCGGTTTATAGTCCTTCAGAGAAGCCAACGCCCTCTCCTATTCTTTCACACGTTCGATCAGCGCGCCGCACGCCTGAAGTTTTTCTTCAAGCCGTTCAAACCCGCGGTCAAGGTGGTAGACGCGATTGACCATGGTCTGCCCTTCGGCGGCAAGGCCTGCGATGACCAGCGACATGGAGGCGCGCAAGTCAGTCGCCATCACTGGCGCGCCTTTGAGACGGTCAACGCCGCGCACGGTCGCGGTCTGTCCATCAACGGAGATTTTTGCGCCCATACGCGACAATTCCGGCGCATGCATGAAACGGTTTTCAAAAATCGTTTCCTTGATTTTGGAGACGCCGTCCGCCGTCGCCATCAGCGCCATGAACTGCGCCTGCAGGTCCGTCGGGAAACCCGGGAATGGCTGAGTGATGATATCGACGGCCTTGTACCGCCCGCCATTACGTTTGACGCGCACGCCGTCGTCGAGTTCTTCTACATGCAGACCGATTTCTTCGAGCACCGACCACGCGGCGCCGAGAAGATCGCTATTTGTGCCCGTCAGCGTCAGCTCGCCGCCGGTGGCGCCGACCGCCATTATGTAGGCGCCGGTTTCAATCCGATCCGGCAGAACGGCATGCTCAGCGCCGTGCAAACGATCGACGCCTTCAATGGTGATGGTCGATCTCCCCGCGCCGGAAATTTTCGCGCCCATGGCGATAAGACAGTTGGCGAGGTCGGCGATTTCCGGCTCACGGGCGGCGTTTTCAATGGTGGTCTCGCCTTTCGCCAGCGTCGCAGCAAGCATCGTGTGTTCCGTCGCGCCGACCGAAACGAATGGGAATGCGATGTCGGCGCCGCGCAAACCGTCCCGCGCTTCGGCAAGCACATAACCTTCATCAAGCTCGATTTTCGCCCCCATAGCGGTAAGCGCCTTCAGATGCAGATCGACCGGCCGGGCGCCAATGGCGCAGCCGCCGGGGAGCGAAACCTTGGCCTTGCCCTCTCGCGCAAGAAGCGGACCCAACACATTGAAACTCGCTCGCATTTTTCGCACGAGATCATACGGCGCCTCAGTTGAGGAAATCGTCTTGGCGTGGAGCTCCAATCTAGAGCCATTGAACTGCGCCGCCGCTCCGTGCTGTTCGAGCAGGCGCAAGAGCATATCCACGTCGGCAAGGCGGGGAACGTTCGTCAGAGTCAGCTTTTCATCAGTCAAGAGCGACGCCGCCATCACTTTGAGGGCGGAATTCTTTGCGCCGCTGATGGGGATCGTCCCGTAAAGGGGCCGCCCGCCGATAATCGCCAATTTATCCATTATTCGTCGTCCGTTTCTTGTTTTTGGCCGCCCTTTTTACGCCGGCGCAAATTCGCCCGCAGCGCCTCAGAGAGACGGGCTTCACGTTCGGGCGTCTTTACGCCAAAGCCCGGCTTTTTCCGGGCGTCAGCGTGCTCATCCTGCGGTTTGTCGGAATTTGGGGGCATGACCGGCGGACTTAAAGGCGCTGGTGCCCCTTCCGTCAAGCGCTGTTAGGCCGCTGACTTTCCAGCTTTCTTCACGTGCCGCCGTGGCCTAAACCCGGAGCGATGACAGCAAGCGGGATTGAGCTTTCCGGCAATCTTCAAGGCGCGCAGTCCTTCGAGACAGCGGCGATGATGACGCGCGTCGCCAGCGAGACCGACATTGACGAACTGAGCCATGTGAATAACGCGGTGTACCTGATCTGGGCGCAGGACGTGGCGGTCGCCCACTGGCGCACCGTGGCGCCGGAAACCCTGCTCAAAGACTTTGTCTGGGTCGCGCTGCGCCACGAGATCGACTATCGCGATCAGGTACTGGCGGGCGAGACGGTGGAAATCCGCACCTGGCTCGGGCGCGCCGCCGGGCCCCGCTTCGAGCGCCATGTGGATATCAGAAAGCCCGACGCAGCCCGCTTTTCTGCGAAAGTCCTGACTGACTGGTGCCTCATAGACGCCAAAACCCGCCGGCCAAGGCGCGTTGGCGCCGATGTGCTGGATCCCTTCGGTGTGTCTGGTTAACTGCCGATTTTCATGGCCCTAAGCGCTTCCCATCAGCCGCGGCCCGCGTTATACCGCCGCCTCTTTTGAGGTCCGCCTCATGGGAACGCTGCCGTAGCTCAGGGGTAGAGCACTCCCTTGGTAAGGGAGAGGCCGAGAGTTCAATTCTCTCCGGCAGCACCATTTTCCATTCACAGACAAGTGTCGATGTCCAAAAAGGACAACGATGAAATCGGCTGGATGCCCTTCTAAATTTTGCTTGCGCCGAATCGATAATTCCAGCTCTATCTTATCCTTATATTCGGGGAGAGGGTGGAATGGCGGGCCATCAGAAAGTCTGGATGAGGGCGCTGTTTCCGGAACGGCCTTCGCTGTTCGCTCTGTTCGGCGGCGGCGTAGCGCTCTTTGGCGATTTCGCGAGCTTTCTTACAAATGCAGTGACGCCGCCTCTCCTCCTGACGCTATTTCTAGCGGCGACCGTCGTCATGATATTTTTGTGCGTCAGAAACGCCAGGAGCGTCGATGCCGCCAACCCTGAGGCCGTTGCAACAGCCGGTCAGTGCTTTGTCTGCGACGCGTTCCGCTTCGCTTTATGTGCGGCAGGCATTTTCGCGCTGATGATGCTGGTGGGCGGCGGCAAAACGGCGACGGAGTCGGTCGGGGAGATGCTCGGCCTTATAAAGGAGGACGTGGCGCAGATTTCGTCGGACGTAACGGAAATTCGCGAAACTGTGGATTCAATTTCTATTATTGAGACACCAAAAACCGCCCACGACTCCTTTAACAACGCTTGGGTTTACCAAAACGTCCGCCGCGACAGCGCGAACGCGATGAAGTGGATAACAGAGCATTACAAAAATAATGAGCGCTCGAAAATCGACGCCGCTGAGCTCTATTTCAATGCCGGCCGCGTCTCTGTCGCCCGGGACCAGCTTATCTCGCAAATGACAGAGATCGGCAGGCAAAATCGAGATCCGGGCATGCTTGTGGTCGCCGCACGAAACGAGCCTGATTTCGCCAAAAGCTCAGCTTTGTACAACGAAGCAAAACTGATCGATCCTGCTTTCCCGTTTGCGTACTGGGATCCGATGCGTGTATCCCAACCAGCGCAAACACCTGCATCGGGAATTGCCGAAACCGCGGAAGGACTGTCATCGCAGAAAGCCGACATCGATGCATTTTTGGAACGTATCGATGGTCAACCGGCCGCCGCATATTTTTATTTGCCGCAACATCAGGCGGATTACGAAAGCCTAGCGCGACAGCAGTCGGAATCGCTCGCCCGTAATATCGCGTCCTATGAACAGCTTATAAAAAATGCGGCGGAGCGCGAAAGCGTTACGCGCGCTGCGAAAATGTCGCCGCCGCCGCTTGAATTCAGCTGGCGTGACAATGTCACCAAAGATCTACTACAGATCAACAAGACTTTCGTTGCAACAGCTCAGCGTTACGCGTACCGATTTAATGACGGCGCATGGACTGAAGGTGATCGCATTCCGCTATATCATGAACAGCCGAGACAAGGCGTCTTCGAAATGCGCTGGCAGGACCGTTCGGGCGAATGGTGGGGTCCGTACCGATACGAGTATTCTGCAAATTGATCAGACCATCATTTTTTCAATCGGCAATACCAGAATCGCGCTGGCACCGAGTTTCTTAAGGTCTTCAAGCGTATTCCAGAACACGCTTTCGCGGCAAACCGCATGAATGGCGACCTTGTCCGGACTGCCGGCGAGCTCCAGCACGGTGGGCGCATCGGCCCCGGGCAAATATTCTGTTATGGTCGGGACTGCATCGCGCGGCGCATTCATCATGATGTACTTCGCATCACGAGACGTAATGACGCCTTTAATGCGCTTTAGCAACGCTTCGAATACGGCCTGTTTCTCAGCTGAAAACGCAACTTTGCGCCGGATGAGCGTCGCTTCGGATTCAAAAATCGTCGCCACGGGTTTGAGACCGTTGGCGTCGAGCGTTGCTCCTGTCGATACGATATCGCAGACAGCATCGGCAATCTTGAGGCGCGGCGCGACCTCTACGGAGCCTTTCATCATTACAGGCCGCGCTTTTACTTTCTCCTGCTGCAGCCAAGCGCCCGTCAAGCCTGGATAGGAAGTAGCTATACGCTTTCCTTGAAGCATGGCTGCGCCGTCAAACGTCCATTCCTTTGGTGCGGCGAGCATGAGCTTGCAGCGCGCGAAGCCGAGCGGCATCACCTCTTCAGCCGGCGTATCCCGTTCTTCGTGCAGACGGTCTTCCTCAAACACATTTTGTCCGACAATGCCGATATCGCATGCATCGTCCGCAACGAATGACGGGATGTCATCGTCGCGCAATAGAAGCACGTCGATGGGCAACTCCTGAACTCGACCGTAAAGTTTGTCTTTGCCGCGAGAAATTTTGAGCCCGCACTGTTTCAACAGCTCAAAACTTCCGTCCGACAATCGGCCGGATTTCTGGATCGCAATGCGCAATCGCTCTTCACTCATGATACTGCTCCAATAGAAATCAGATACGATCGAGAACGAGACGATAGCCTCGATGCTTCTCGTCGCGCAGGAAGCGTGCGACACGCCCGATTGTGGTTGTGGATGCGCCAGTCTCTGCCGCGATCTCCCGATAGGAGCTCTCGCCTAAATCCAGCATTCGCGCGATACGCCAGCGCTCGGCAAACGCATCGATTTCGGCCGGCGTCGCCAAATCCTTCAGAAAACGCGCGATCTCGCCTTCGTTCCTCAAAGCTGCAAACGCCTTGAAAAGCGCTTGTTCATCGGTTGCCTTGCTCATTCATGCCCCGTGACAGCAGTGACTTAATGTATTAGTACGCTAATACACCTTGGGCAACCGGCGTCAAGCCAAAAAACCCGGCATATAGGCCGGGGTTTTTTATGGCGATTATATACTTGACTGAACACCGCCTACAACCTATATTAGAAGTCAAGGAGCAAGACCATGACCGCCAAACTCAAAAACGCCATCTACAAAGACGAAATCAAAGCCCGCGAGCATCTCGAAAAACTCCGCTGGCCTGATGGCGCTTACTGCCCGCGATGCGGCGGCTTTGAAGTCACCAAGCTAGGCGGCAAAGCCGCTGATCTTGGCCAGTACAACTGCCGTGATTGCCGCAAGAAGTTCACCGTTACCGTCGGCACCGTCTTTGAGCGCTCGCATATCCCGCTGACCACTTGGCTCATGGGCTTTCAGCTTATGTCCTCATCCAAGAAGGGCATGTCAGCCCATCAACTGCACCGCTTGCTAGGCATCACCTACAAGTCGGCTTGGTTCATGGCGCATCGTATTCGCGAAGCTATGGCGCCGAAGAAAGGCTCTCAGACTCCTATGGGCGGCAAAGGCAAAGTGGTTGAGGCTGACGAAACCTACCAAGGCAAAACCAAGGAAATCCGCACCGTCAGCGCCGATGGCCGCGTGAAGTACAAAGCCAAAGGCCGTGGCGGCGCTAACAAGCGCACCGTGATCTCTTTAGTTGAGCGCGGCGGTTCCGCCCGCACCTTCCATGTTGCTAACGCGACGTTCGCCAAGGTTGAGCAAATCATTTCCGAGAACGTGCATCGCGAGAGCCGCTTACATACCGACGAGAGCCGTCTCTATAGCGTTTCAAAAGTGCCTACGATGGTCGCTGAACATGAAACCGTGCGCCATACAGCCGATGAGTATGTGCGCGGCGATGTCTACTCAAACACCGTCGAAGGGTATTTCTCCATTTTCAAACGCGGTATTCGCGGCGTCTATCAGCATTGCTCTGAGAAGCACCTGCACCGCTACCTGTCAGAATTTGACTTCCGTTATTCCAACCGCATTGCCCTTGGTATTGACGATACTCAGCGCGCTAATTAGGCCCTTAAAGGCATCACCGGCAAGCGTCTGACCTATCGGCGGACTAGTGAAGCCCTGCTTTAAGTATCAGGCCCAGCGCTTCCTGCGCTGGCGAAAACTACATCACAAAATGTAGGCAAAAAGGACTCGACTCCGTGCAATCGGCGCCGAAGACTCTTGCCCGCGATCACTGATTCGCATGCGTGCCCCTGAGACAGAGGCGGGGCGCATGGTGTGCCTCAGTGTGGGCGGCACAACCGCCCGACTTAGTATGGAGAACAACCATGTCTAAGGGTCGCAAGATCGGCAGAGACGCCAAAACCGGTGAATTTATTCCGGTCGCGGAAGCGAAGCGCCGTCCTAATACGACGGTCGTGGAGACTCTGCCAAAGCCGAAGAAGCCTAAGAAGTAGGCTTTTTAGGTGACGAAGGGCGGCCAGGTTTTCTTTTGCGAGAGGTCTGGCCGTCTTTCTTCTTAAGTTTGCCGCTTTGGTTAACAGAACCTTTACGGGGCGCTTTGTCAATTTTCCCGCCATGCGGTTGCGGCGGCATACCCAGCGCCCGTTTTAGCGCCTCATCCCGTTTCTTTTCATCGGAGCTTTTCGTCATGCCATTGCCCGGTATCTACAACGAAAAAACTGAAAAATGCCTTGCATTGATCGGCCTTATATCTATGCGCTTTAACTTCTGCGAATCAATTCTTCGGGAATTGCTCGGCGTCTATTTCGACGAATCTATACAGTTCGAAATCACAATAACACACACTGGCAATCGCTCCCTAGGCGATGCGCTACGAACGCTAAACAATGAATACGGAAACGACGAAACAAAACCGCACATCAACCATTTCATAAAATGGTTCGAAATTATGACCGAGTACAGGAATTACTATGTCCACGGCCCGCAAATGGAAGGCCAACTAGATGGCGAACCCGGCCTCATTATTCATTCGAGTACAGCCAAGTCTCGCCTCAAATGGCATCAAGAAGTCGCGACCCATGATAAATTAACTGAAGTCGCGAAAAACATGGACCGTCTTTTGAATTACGGTTCTGCGCTACTGCAAGCGACGTCTTTGAAGATGCAGGAGTTTCTTGCGAAGCATGGTGAGAAACCCTCGCCATTGCCCGAAAAACCTCCTCTGCCTGATAGGCTGCAGAAGCAAATTCGATTTCCGACAGACGATCCGCCCCCGCCTCAATCATAGCGGGGGTTATTTCGATCTCAGCGGGATCGCCGGCCTGTCTGTCTGTATCTAGTGTCATGGCTATGTTCATTCAAGTATATAATGCCCTTTTTTATTCATCTATCAAACCATCTACTTGATCATGCGGTTTTTTGTTCGTGCATTTCCTCGGATTCATCCAACCAGCGAAGAAACACGTCATCGAGCGCAGCTTTTTTCATGGGTTTCGCAAGAAAATCATCCATTCCAGCCCGACGACACCGTTCGCGGTCTTCATCCAAGACATGGGCTGTTGTGGCGATTATCGGCGTTCGTTTCAGGTTATGCGTTATTTCGTATTCCCGGATTTTCGAAGTCGCCTGGAACCCGTCCATCACCGGCATGGAAAGGTCCATTAGAACGGCGGCAGGCATATGCTCCTTGAATAGATCAAAGGCCTTTTCGCCATTTTCGGCAATTAACACCTCATAGGCGTCTTCGTCGATGAATTTAGTCAACACCATCTGATTGACCATATTATCTTCGGCAACAAGCAACTTTTTGCGGTTGCCGGACCGTTGCATTTTCGCCGTATCCTTCTGCGCCTCACCCTCTCGCGTTTCAACAGACTTTTGCAAAATCTGGGATGCGCCATCCGTCAGAACGCGGGCAAGCGTATCCATAAGCTGCGAAGGCCGGACCGGTTTCGACAGATACGCCTCCACATGAGCGGCTTTCGCTTCAGCTTCTGTTATCGCGTCGTCAATAGACGAGAGAATTAGCGTAGGCGTGCCTGCAAAGCGCGGATCCGCTTGGATGCGCCTGGCAAGCGACACGCCATCCTCGCCTGGCATCTGGAAGTCCAGAAGCAGCGCATGATAGCGATCATTCTCAGCAATTGATTTCTCAAGCGCCGCCATGGCTCTCACCGGATCGCCCGCGATTGTCGAGCGGAATCCCCAGCCATCCATCAATTCCTGAAGAATACGGCGGTTCACCGGATTGTCATCAACCGCAAGAATTCGCACGCCATCAAAGGTCGCCTTATTTACGACCGGCATGGATTGAATTTTATCGTCCACAGGCAGGCTCAACGTGAACCAGAAACGCGACCCCTTGCCCACTTCGCTTTCCGCACCAATCTCGCCGTCCATCAATTCAACGATGTTTCTGCATATTGCGAGCCCTAGACCGGTCCCGCCAAAGCGGCGTGTGTGTGACGCATCCGCCTGCTCGAATTTCTCAAACATTCTCGGTATTTGATCGGGCGGAATGCCGACGCCGGTATCTTTGACGCTGATGTGAAGATTCACGTTCACACCTACGCGCTCCCCAGTAACGTCGATCAGCACGTAGCCGTGCTCCGTGAATTTGACCGCGTTGCCTATGAGATTGCCAAGCACCTGACGTAAGCGAGAATCGTCAGCGACGACGCCTTCTGGTAAATCAGGAGCATAGCGGACGATCAGCTCGATGTCCTGCTCAAGCGCCTTCGCCTGCATCATTGTTGCAACTTCATAGACTGTCTGCCGCAAATTGAACGCTCGCGGTGACAGGCGAAATTTGCCCGCTTCCAGTTTAGCGAAATCGAGAATGTCGTTAATGACGGTCATCAGCGCATTACCGGACGAAACAATAATGGAAGCGAGTTCACGCTGACGGCGGTCAAGATTCGTATTAGACAATACTTCCGCCATGCCGAGGACGCCGTTCATGGGCGTGCGAATTTCATGACTCATAGAGGCAAGAAATTCCGACTTCGCCACATTGGCGGCATCAGCGGCGATGCGCGCATTCATAAGCGGACGAACGAGCATCCTGTGAATCACAAAGCCGAGAACCAGCACCATCAACATTGCAGCAGCAAGTGTGGCAATTGCCGCAGAAGTCCGGAACTCGTGCAGACTTTGAAACGCTGCGCGCTTGTCCACAGAAAGCACGAGGTACCAGTCAACCGAACTTAACGAAGGAATTCGGTGAAAAGTCACAATCTTCGGCTCATCCATGTTTTCGAGATACTGAATATCGCCGCCGACCTCAGGCCGATGGCCCGGATATGCAAAAGCTATGTCCTTTGAAACGAGCTCTCGATCCGGGTGCGCTAGAATTTTTCCGGCGCCAGAAACAAGATAGGCGTAACCTAGTCCGCCAAGGTTCGTTTCTTTCAGAATATTACTGAGAGATTCCGTCGAGAAATCTGCCCCAACGACGCCAAGAAGATTATTCTCCCGATATACGGGCGCGGCGACAGTGATCGTTTCAACATTCGTCGTGATGTCGAAATATGGCTCGGTCAGCGTACTTTCGCGCGCCATCAGCGCAGCAGCATACCACGGCCGCGTGCGAGGGTCGTAGTCAGCGGGAAGCTCATCGTCGGCCGGCCATATGTGGTAGCCGCCGTCCGCCTCGCCAAAATACGTCCATATGAAGGTTTGCTCGTAGACAGGGTTTTTGACGATCTCTACAGCGTCCTCGCCATCAAAATCCTTTGAAATCGAATGTGCGAGATTTTCCGCCAGCGTAATACGGTGAGAAAGCCAATTATCAGCTCCCCATGCTGTCGTTTCGCCTACAGTCTTTAGATACTTGTCCAGCTCTTTCTGGCGAAGATTATGCTCGGAGAAATCATGGTAGACGGCAAAAGCCAAAAAAATAAGCAAGACTGCAAAAGTACCGGCGGCAAGCGCGGTCGCCATCAATCTTGTCCCTGATGGCGTGGAAGCCCCCGTTTCCAACGTATTCGTCATTTTCATAACTGCGCAGCGCCCTTGTCTATTGTCCCCCTGACAAGACGCTATGCGGTTAAGGTTAACAGGCCCTTCAACGAGGAGGCATGGCGTGATTAAGAGAGCATTAACAAAAGAAGGGAGGATGAAGATCATCCTCCCTCAATTTTCTTATTTATCGCCGCGTTTATTCCGTAGGCGGTAACTGATCGGCGAAGTCGGGCAGCGCTTCCAACTGTGGGCGTACGCTCGCCAGATCGCCAACCACCGTGAGGCTCATCTCATTAATCGCAAGATGCTCCTTGGCAGCATCCTGTACTGATTGAGGCGTCAGAGCCTCAACAGTACTTACATAGTTTTCGAGATACTCGGTCCCAAGGCCATGCAGATTTACGAATGAAAGCCTGTTGGCGACGCCAAACCGCGATGCGAGCTGAATAACGAAAATGCCATTCATGTAGTTTTTGATGCCGCGCATCTCATCATCTGGAGGCGGCGCATCCTGTAGACCGCGGATTTCCTTTATGACTTCCGCAAGCGCCGGCCCTGTCGCCTCACTTGTGATGTCTGCGTTCTGGCGCCAGTACGCTGCGCCCTTCTCAAGGCTGATCGCAGAGTTCGGTGAATAGGTGTATCCCTTGTCTTCCCGGATGTTCCGCGTGATACGCGAAGAAAAATAACCGCCTAGGATCGTATCGGCGCCTTCAAGATCAAGGGTCTGATCGACCGGTGGAACACGCTTGCCAAGCCTTATGGTCGATTGCACTGCGCCTGGCCGGTCAACCAATTTTACTTCTGGCCCCTCGGGCATAGCAGGCGCCAGGTCAAGCGGGTCCGGCCCGCCTCCCCATCGACGAAATGCATCGGAAACGGCGCGCTTTACTTCACGCCGGTCAAACTGGCCAACAACGAATAAATGAGTTCGTTTTGCACCAAAGTTCGCACCATGAAACGCCTTTGCATCTTCAAGGGTCAACGCTGCGAATGTTTCAGCGTCCGGCAAAGTCGCCGTGCTGTACGGATGGTTTGGGTAAAGAGACTTCGTGAAGGCATCCTGCGCAATGGTTCCCGGCTGCGTTGCGCCAATGGAAATATTCCGCAAGCGGTTTTGCTGAATGCGGCCGAATTCTCCTTCGGGGAAATTCGGCTGCTGGAGTACAGAGGCAATCAGTTCGATCGCATCCGGCACGCTTTCACTTAAGACATCCATGCTTACCGTCGTCTGGTCAAGGCCGACGCCGACATTGACGTCGCCTCCCATCAGCGCGGCTTCGAGCGCAATTTCGGAAGCAGATTTGCCGCCGGCTCCTTCAGCCATCATGTCGGCTGCAAGATCGGAAATCCATGGCGTATCGCCGTCATGGAGATTTCCGACTTGCACAGCGCCAAGCACAAATGCTTTCGGTACCCGGCCAAAAGGAACGAGCGTAACTTCCATGCCGTTGCGCAGGGTATAACTTTCGATTTTCGGCAAATCGAATCCGCGCGGTTCACTGCCGACCGGCGGCGCCTCTTTTTCCTGTGCTACGGCAGGCGTGACGATCATGGCGCCGGCCAATAATGCGACAGCGAGTTTTGCGAAATGTCTCATGTTTAAATCTCCCTGTCCTACTGGTTCGCGCCGGGCTTCAGTGTAATCACTGAGCGATTGGTTTGACGTAGATATTCTTTTGCAGTCTCACGGATGAGTTCGGGCGTCACGACATCGAATTCAGCCTCGAGCTCATTAATTCGCGCGGGATTATTATCAAAGAGCGCAAACACGGCGAGCAGATCCACAAGCCCCACACGATTACCATCGCCGACGGTGTCATAAAGGCTTGAACGGAGTTTGGTCATTGCCCGGTTCATCTCTTCCTGACTGACGAGATTTGTCTGCAGGTCTTCGACGATTGCGTCGAGCTCGGCAGTAATCTCAGCTTCAGAATGTTTGGCGTCATGAATAAGGAACGCCGCCCAGATCATCGGACCATTGTAATTGTAGGCGTTGCCGAGCGGCCAGTTGACGCCGCCAGGAACGTTTGAGGCAAAGCCCTTTTCCTGAACCATGCGCTGATGTAACCGGCTGTCGTCGCCGTCCGTCAGCATCGCGTCGATGACAAGCATGGCGTACCATTCCGGTGATCCGCGCTCAGGCACATGATATGCCCAGGCGACGGCTGGACGCGGAGCCAGCGGGTCGGTTTTTTCAAGACGCTTTTCTTCTTCCTGGCGCGGTTCTGAAATGTCAGGAAATGTCAAATTGTCCGAAGCCGGAATATCGCCAAAATACTTTTCAACCCAGCCAAGCGTTTTTTTCGGGTCGATGTCGCCCGCTATAACGACAACGGCGTTGTTCGGCGCATAGAAGTCATTGAAAAACTGCTGCACGTCTTCAAGCGTAGCGGCATCAAGATCTTCAAGGTCACCATAAAAGTTATGCGCATTGAACCAGTTTTCATTGGCGAGCTGCGGTAGGTCGAGCCAAGGAAATCCGCCATATGGCTGATTGAGGACGTTGACCTTCACTTCGTTTTTTACGACGCCCTGCTGGTTGGTGAGGTTCGCCTGCGTGATATCGAGACCGCGCATCCGGTCCGCTTCAGCCCAGATAAAGGTTTCGGTTTTATGCGACGGCACAACTTCAAAGTAGTTGGTAAAGTCAAAACGCGTCGATCCGTTCAAAACGCCGCCATTTGAGTTGACGAGATTGATGAATTCCGCCTTGCCCAGATTCTTCGACCCCTGAAACATCATATGTTCAAACAGATGCGCGAAACCGGTTCGGTCGCGAGGCTCGATGCGGAAACCGATGCCGTAATAGACTCCGATCGTCGTCGTCGGCACTGAATGATCTTCGGACAAAACCACCTTGAGTCCGTTTTCGAGCGTGTGGTACTCGACAGGCGTTTCAAAATCCGAAGCGTTTGCCGCGGATGTAAATACTGCGCCCGCCAGCGGCGCCATCAGAGCCACTCGCAGACTTTGGAATAAAAACATTTGCTATTCCCCTCCATTTCTTGATGGCCGCATATTCTCGCCAACCGCGGCGAATGTCCAACGGTGATCCGCCATGGGCGTCAGAGTCGTCCTGGACTTGAAAGCAATTCAGAATCTGGCCGCCAAGGCTTTGTTCAGAAAGAGATTTTCAGCGCTTGCAGTCTACTGCTCTTTCCTCTATAGACCGCCGCTCTATCAGGAATTCCGCGCCGCCGCGAGGAGCCGACTGGCTCGACGCAGCGGCGGTTTTTTGCATGAAGGACGCCGAGAACCATGGCCCAGATTGACGTATTTTATTGTGAACCCCGCGAAAAGACGGGCACGGGCGGCGCTCGGGCTTCACGGCGTGCAGACTGGGTGCCTGGCGTGCTTTACGGCGGCGGCGCAAATCCGGTGGCGATCCAGCTGAAGAAGAACGAAGTCGAAAAGGCCTTCAAAAACGGTCGCCTGCGTTCTCACCTCGCGAAAATCGATGTTCCCGGCGAAGACGGCCAGCAACCGGTCATTGCTCGCGACGTCCAGGTCCACCCGGTCAAAGGGCTGCCGATCCACGTCGACCTGATGCGCGTGGACGAAAAGACCCGCCTCGACGTGGCTGTGCCGGTTCGTTTCATCAACGAAGAGAAATCTCCGGGCCTTAAAAAAGGCGGCGTGCTCAACGTTGTCCGCCACGCGGTCGAAGTTTACGCGCCTGCCACAGCCATTCCGGAAGTTTTTGAGGTTGACGTCACTGGACTTGAGGTCGGCGACGGTATCCATGCATCGGCGATCGCTCTTCCCGAGGGAGTGACGCACGTCATCACGGATCGCGACTTCACCATTGCTACCATTGCAGCTCCATCGGCCCTGCGCTCGGCTGATGAGGAAGACGCCGAAGCCGCCGCTGCAAGCGAAGACGACGGTGAATCCGAAGACGGTGAACAGGAAGAAGAAGGCAAGGAAGAGTAAGCGCCTTCCCTTCCCGCCTCCCTTAATGGCGGCCCTGCGCCCGGGAGCAGTCCATGCTTTTGCTTGTTGGTCTCGGCAATCCCGGCGAGAAACACGCCTCGCATCGCCACAACGTTGGCTTTATGGCTGCGGACGCCATCGCCGAAGCCCATGGATTCGATGCGCCGAAATCAAAGTTCCAGGGCCAACTTCGCGAAGGTTTTCTCGAAGGTCCCGGCGGGCGGACCAAAGCCCTCATTCTCAAGCCTCAAACCTACATGAATGAATCCGGCAGGTCTGTCGGCGAAGCGCTTCGGTTCTACAAACTTACGCCGGAAGATGTTGTCGTATTTTACGATGAGCTCGATCTGGAACCATCGAAACTTCGCATAAAAACGGGCGGGGGCGCAGCGGGTCATAACGGCATCCGCTCCATCGACTCGCATATCGGCAATGATTTTAGGCGCGTGCGGATCGGCATCGGGCACCCCGGCAACAAGTCACGCGTGACAGGTCACGTTCTTGGAGATTTTGCCAAAGCGGATCGCGAGTGGCTGGAGCCGATGCTCGATGCCATCGCTGCTGCAGCGCCGCTTCTAACATATGCGGACAACAACCGGTTCGCTAGCGCCGTTGCACAACGGGTCTCGCCCCAAAAACCCGAAAAAGCGCGGAAAGATAGGAGAATCGAACCACTCGATTCCGATGCAGCCTCCCGCCCGGCAAAACCGGCGGAGCAACAATCAAAGAATCCTTTCGCCGAGGCATTTCAAAATCTTCTGCGCGGCAAGAAATAGAAAGACGAATTCATGGGCTTTAAATGCGGCATTGTAGGACTGCCGAATGTGGGAAAATCGACGCTCTTTAACGCGCTCACGAAAACTGCGGCGGCGCAAGCGGCAAACTATCCCTTTTGTACGATTGAGCCGAATGTCGGCGACGTCGCCGTACCAGAACCACGCCTAAAGACGCTCGCTGAAATCGCCAAGTCGGCGGAGGTCATTCCGGCGCGGATGCAGTTCGTCGACATCGCCGGCCTTGTTAAAGGCGCGTCCAAGGGCGAAGGTTTGGGTAACCAATTTCTCGCGAATATCCGCGAAGTTGACGCCGTCGCATATGTACTTCGCTGCTTTGATGACGACGACATCACTCATGTTGCGGGTAAGATCGATCCGATCGCAGACTTTGAAGTCGTGGAAACGGAGTTGATGTTGGCGGACCTCGAAAGCCTCGAAAAGCGCCGGATCAATGCCGAGAAAAAAGCCAAGGGACAGGACAAGGAAGCAAAGGCTGCGCTGGTCCTGATCGACAAGGCGCTCACCGAATTGGGCGAAGGCCGCCCCGCCCGTAACGCTGAAATCGATGCGGAAGAAAAAAAAGCCTGGGCTGGTCTGCAGCTATTAACGGCGAAACCGGTGTTATTTGTCGCCAATGTTGATGAGGGCGCTGCCGCCGACGGTAACGATTATTCACGTGAAGTCGAGGCGCGCGCCGGGCAGGAAAACGCGGTGTCGGTCGTCATCTCCGCCAAAATCGAATCCGAACTCGCGCAACTCTCCGACGATGAACAGACGGAATACCTCGAAACACTGGGGCTTTCAGAACCCGGCCTGAACCGGATGATCCGCGCCGGTTACGACTTGCTCGACCTTCACACCTATTTCACCGCCGGCCCTAAGGAAGCACGCGCATGGACTGTGCGGCGGGGGGCGAGCGCGCCGCAGGCGGCGGGCGTTATTCACACGGATTTCGAAAAGGGTTTCATCCGGGCCGAGACGANNACTTTGAAAAAGGTTTCATCCGGGCAGAAACCATAAGCTATGACGACTATGTCACTTGCAATGGTGAGGCCGGAGCAAAAGACGCCGGCAAAATGCGGCTTGAGGGCAAGGATTACATCGTCCATGACGGCGACGTCATGCATTTCCGCTTTAATACTTGATCAAGACATTGCGCCCGTAACACTTTGTTGAGAAACGTTTTTACGGGCGATTAAGCTTAACAGCCTATTCTGCCCGTCATGAGCGCTATCATGCAGACATCCCGCCGTCAGGCCCGCCGCTTTGAAGCGGCGCTGTTTGTGCGCTTTTCAATCAACGGCGGACCGGAGCATATCAGCAATACGCTGAATTTTACCTCGCGTAGCGTCGCCATAAGGAGCGAATGCATAGCCAGCAAAGGTGATCATGTTGTAGTGCGTTTTGGCGCGCTGCCTTCCATCGCGGGCGAAGTCGCGCGCGTATTTCCGGAAGGCTTTGCGGTTGTGCTCAACGAGGCGTCGCTGGAACTCATGTCACACACGGAGAATGACGCCGAAACCGATCTGGCATTCGATTTTCGCGAAATCTCATCGCCTGAGAATATTGTCAGCCCGTTTATTCGCGCACAATCCAGTACGCCAGCACGCATGCGCATCGCCTCGGCGAACAGTAATTCGGGGTCCTATCACCAGCACTACCTCACCATCGTGACCTCTGACCCGGCCCCGCTGGCTGACGTCAGCAGCATCTGGTTAAAATCTGATCAGACACGGTGGACGGCGCGTGCCTTACATTACCGCCGCAACGGCGATCGCGGACTGGCGATAATCGCGCTTAATGACTGGCAGCTCCACATGGCCGCTGCCTACGGGCTGACGCTGAGCGTCATAAACTGCGCCATGCAGGATTGGTCATTCGCTGTCGAAGCGCGCCCATTTGCGGATCATTTGTTCAACTTGCAGCCTGCCGACCTCGCTGTCAGCGCTTGAGGAACCGGCCGGCTACGGTGTGCAGCCTTTCAATCATTTCAGGATCACGCGCGTCTGGCGGCGTAATGATCGCCATGTCTAGCGCTGTTTCCGCACCTGACGGTGACGGCGTTCTTGAAGGCCCCAGCCGAGCGGCCACATCCGAGACAAGCCTTGCGGCATTCGCGGTGTTCGCCTTCAATGTTTCAAGGATCTGTCCAACCTGAACCGGGCCTTCTGTTTCGTGCCAGCAGTCATAGTCGGTCACCATGGCTACACTGGCGTATGGAAGCTCCGCTTCACGCGCGAGTTTCGCCTCCGGCATGTTAGTCATCCCAATGACGTCGCAGCCCCATGATTTGTAGAGTTGCGATTCCGCCAGCGATGAAAACTGAGGTCCGTCAATGCATATGTAAGTTCCTCCTCGATGGTTCGGGATATCGAGCGTATCACAGGATGCCGCGAGCGCGTCGCCAAGCGCCGCGCAGACCGGCTGGGCCATGGAAACATGGGCCACAAATCCGGGGCCGAAGAAACTTTTCTCACGGTTCGTCGTCCGGTCGATGAACTGGTCGACGATCACAAACGATCCGGGCGGCAATTCTTCGCGAAACGATCCGCAGGCGGAGACCGAAATCACATCGGTGACGCCAGCATGCTTCAAGGCATCTATATTGGCGCGATAATTCACATGAGACGGTGGAAGGCGATGGCCTGCGCCGTGACGCGCAAGAAACACAACATCGACACCTTCGAGCTTGCCCCGCAGCAACGC
Source organism: Parvularculaceae bacterium UBA4496 (assembly GCA_002388885.1). GTDB lineage: Bacteria > Pseudomonadota > Alphaproteobacteria > Caulobacterales > Parvularculaceae > Hyphococcus. The sequence continues at coordinate 34,025 of DGNI01000055.1, forward strand.
ATCCGATGGCAGACCCCAGGGCGTATCAATAGCGACGCGTTCAGGGCTCTCCAACGTATCGACGGAATAGACGCCAGAGCCGCCGATAAATCCAAGAACACGCTTTTGTTGGGACATGAAAAGCTCCAGACAATAAAAAACCGGCGCTGCAGTTTAGGCAGCACCGGTTTTTCTGCAAATCGTATTGGCGTGATCGGCTTGTTAGTGCTGATCCGCCCAGATCTTCCGGTAAGACCAGTAAAGGATGCCCGCCAGAATGATCAGGTAAATGATCGACATGACGCCAAGCGCCTTGCGCGCTTCCATCTTCGGCTCGGCGGCCCACATCAGGAATTCAACCACATCCTTGGCGTATTGCTCAGTCGTCTGCGGGCTGTCATCGCCATATTCGATGATGCCGTCAGCAAGCGGCGGCGCCATTGCGAGAACTCCGCCGGGCGGCGCTTTGACGCCGTCAACCGGATGCCCGTCATGCATATATTCCGGCTTCATGTTCTGTGTCATGTCACCCGGGAAATACGGGTTGTAATATTGCCCAGGCGCAATCTCGACCGTTGACGGCGGCTCTTCGTAGCCAGTGAGCAGACTGTAAATATAATCTGGACCGCTGGCGCGCGCCTTCGCGATCAGTGACATGTCAGGCGGCAGCGCATTGTTGTTTGCTAGACGCGCAAGCTGATCATTTGCGTAAGGACCGGGAAAGCGATCCGACGGCAATGCGGCCCGGGTAAACATCTCACCCGTATCATCCGGTCCGTCAGTCACCTGAAACTTGTAGTTCGCGGCAAGCGCCTTGACGACCGGATTATCGTTTGGGTTCGAACAGTCAATGCTTTCCGGAACGCCCGCCGGGCAGCTGTCCAGGTAAAACGGCCCGCCCTTCTGACCGAGATTGCGGAAGGAAACGAGCTTCAGGCCATGACAGTTTGAGCAGACTTGTTCGTAGACCTGATATCCGCGCTGAAGCGCGTTCTTGTCATATGTGCCGAAGGGCCCGTCAAAATGCCACTCATGCTTGTGAGGGTGTTTCGCGCCGCCGGCAGCCTCAGCCGCGATCGGCGCCAGAAAGCTTGCGCCAACTACGATGGTGAGCGTGCGGATGATGTATTTCACGTTCATCATGGGTCCTACTCCGCCGGAACCGCGCCGGGCGCAGCGGAAGTTTCAGGTTTGGGCGATTTTTTCGAAAGCACTGCCTCCGAGATGGACCGCGGCAGCGGCTTCGGTGTTTCAAGCAGGCCGAGCAGCGGCAGAATGATCAGGAAGAACGCGAAATAGTATGCGGTGCAGATTTGCGCCCACATGACATAGATGCCTTCCGCCGGCTTTCCACCGAGATATCCGAGCCCGATGCAGGCGACGACGAAAAGCGCGAACCACCACTGCGCGACCGGGCGGTACCGCATGGAGCGCACTTTCGACGTATCAAGCCAGGGCAGGATAAACAGGACACCGATCGAGCCGAACATGGCGATGACGCCGCCGAGTTTCGACGAGATCGGGCCGATGTCGAAGGTGATAGCGCGCAGGATCGCATAGAACGGCAGGAAGTACCATTCAGGCACGATATGCGCAGGCGTCGAGAGCGGGTTCGCTTCAATATAATTGTCCGGATGGCCGAGGCCGTTCGGATTGAAGAAAACAAAAGCCGCGAACAGGATCAGGAAAACGACTATCGCGAAGCCGTCTTTCACCGTGTAATACGGATGGAAAGGCACCGTATCTTTCTTGACCTCTTTAACTTCAACGCCGCTCGGATTGTTGTTGCCGCTGGTGTGGAACGCCCAGATGTGCAGCCCTACAACGCCGAAGATGGCGAACGGCAATAGATAGTGTAGCGAGAAGAAGCGGTTCAAGGTCGGATTATCCACCGAGAACCCGCCCCAAAGCAGTGTCTTGATCTGATCGCCGAGGAGCGGAATGGCGCCGAGAATGTTCGTGATCACCGTCGCGCCCCAGTAGGACATCTGACCCCATGGCAGCACGTAACCCATGAACGCTGTCGCCATCATCAGCAGGAAGATAACGACTCCGAGCATCCATACGACTTCGCGCGGCTCTTTATAGGATCCGTAGTAAAGTCCTCGGAACATGTGAATGTAGACGGCAAGGAAGAACATCGACGCGCCGTTGGAGTGAATATAGCGCATCAGCCAGCCGTAATTCACATCGCGCATGATGTGTTCGACGCTGGCGAAGGCCATATCCGTGTGCGGCGTATAATGCATGGCGAGCACGATGCCGGTGATGATCTGGATCACGAGGCATACAGCGAGGATCGCGCCGAACGTCCACCAGTAATTGAGGTTCTTTGGCGTCGGGAAATCCATGAAGTCCGCGCTCATGCGGATAATCGGCAGGCGCTTGTCCAGCCATTTCTCGATGCCCGTCGCGGGATTGTAATTGGAAACGTGGCTCATCTGTTTTCGCTCCCCTAGCCGATCTTCACGACGGTGTCGGTGACGAACTCATAAGGCGGAATCTGAAGGTTATCCGGCGCCGGCCCTTTCCGGATACGGCCAGCAAGATCGTAGTGCGAACCGTGGCATGGGCAGAACCAGCCATTATATTCGCCGCGGTTTTCGCCCGCGGTCGTGCCGAGCGGTATGCAGCCCAGATGCGTGCAGACGCCCACAAGGATCAGCCACTCGGGACGCGCAACGCCGTCGGCGGCGGTGACACGCGCGGCATCCGTCGCTTCGGCCTGACCTGAGACATTATCATTGCGGGCAACGCTGTCTTTCAGGGCGGAGAGCGGTGTCCCCTCAGCTTCGCGAATCTCCTCCGTCGTGCGGTGACGGATGAAGACGGGTTTGCCCTGCCACATCACCTTGATCGCCTGTCCCACCGGCACAGCGGACAGATCGACCTCCTTGGTCGACAGCGCCAGCACCGAGGCGTCAGGGTTCATCTGGTGAACCAGCGGCCACAGCACTGCGCCAGCGCCGGCGGCGGCGGTCGCAATACCGAATATATGGATAAAGTCGCGGCGGGTCGGCTCGCCGTCTTCCGTAAGGTCGCCCTCGTGAAGTGGGGATGTCGTCATGGCTTGTCTTGCCCTTGGAGATTTGCGCCCAGAAATTCGGCAGAATCGCGGGGCTGTTTGTCATGTTCTATCTACAAAGTCTAGGCGGCGAAGCGCTGCGGCCTAGCGTCGCTGCGACCCCGAGACAGCGCTCGAAAACTGTGTAAAAACAGCCTGATGCGGCTGGCACTCTATCAACCGGATATCCCCCAGAATGTAGGCGCGGCGATTCGCGCCGCTGCCTGCTTCGGCGCGGGCCTCGACGTTATCGAACCGTGCGGTTTTCCGCTCAACGCCCGAGAGGTTCGCCGGGTGGCGATGGACTATGGCGAGGCGGCGGCCCCCTCTGCTCACGCCGGGTGGGAAGCATTCCTGCAGACGCTCAATGACGCTCGGCTGATTCTGCTGACAACATCAGCGGAAGCGACGATCTGGGAGTTCGATTTCAATGCCGACGACATTTTGCTAATGGGCCGTGAGAGCGCTGGCGCGCCGCAGGAAATCCATAACGCCGCCGATGCGCGGCTCAAGATCCCCTTGGCGCCTGGCGCGCGCTCCCTGAATGTTCACGTGGCGGCGGCGGTGGCGCTCGCAGAAGCAAGGCGGCAACTCGGTTGGGATCAAGCGTGACGGAAATCGAAGCCCAAAAGCAGGCATCAAAAGCGTGGTTCGAAAAACTGCGTGATGATTTATGCGCCACCTTCGAAAGTCTCGAAGATGCTGCAGGTTCGCTTTACGCCGACATGCCCGCCGGAAGGTTTGAAAAAACGCCTTGGACGCGCGGGGACGGCGCGGAAGATCAGGGCGGCGGCGTCATGAGCATGCTGCATGGCCGCGTCTTTGAAAAGGCTGGCGTTCATACGTCGACTGTCTATGGCGAATTTTCGGAAGAATTCCGAAAACAGATTCCCGGCGCGGAAGAGGATCCGCGCTTCTGGGCGTCCGGCATTTCGCTGATCGCTCATCCGCGCAATCCGCATGTTCCGGCCGCCCATATGAACACGCGCATGATCGTAACGACGAAATGGTGGTTCGGCGGCGGCGGCGACCTCAACCCGATGCATCCGGATTATCGCTCGGGCGCCCATGAAGATACGGTTGCGTTTCACGATGCGATGCAAGCTGCTTGCGACGCCCATGATGAAACTTACTTCCCGAAGTTCAAAAAATGGTGCGAGGAGTATTTCTGGCTTCCTCACCGCAACGAGCCACGCGGCGTCGGCGGCATATTCTATGATCGCCACAATACCGGCGACTGGAACAATGACTTCGCCTTCACGCAGGATGTGGGTAAGGCGTTTCTCGAAATTTATCCGAAACTTGCCGTCAAACGGATGGATCAGCCTTGGTCCGATGACGACCGTGAGAAGCAATTGGTGCAGCGAGGGCGCTATGCTGAATTTAATCTGCTCTATGATCGCGGCACAACATTCGGCCTCAAGACCGGCGGCAATGTAAACTCAATTCTCTCCTCCCTCCCGCCCGAAGCGAAGTGGCCATAAGGATTGCAAATGCAAACATCTTGTGACCGTGTTTGCATGAGACTGGCGCGCATGTTCGCCATTGCGTTTCTGACGCTCGCGAGCTTGAGCAATGCATTCGCCGCCGGCGCCATCAATGTGGGCGTACAGCTTGAGCCGCCCAACCTTGATCCGACCAGCGGTGCAGCAGCGGCCATTGATGAAATCGTTTACGCCAATGTCTTTGAAGGGCTGACACGCATCAACGAAGACGGATCGGTATCGCCGCTGCTCGCGGAGAGCTGGAAAGTTTCAGATGACGGACTGATTTACGAGTTCAAACTCAAGCAAGGAGTCAAGTTTCACGACGGAACCGCATTAGATGGGCAAGACGTCGTCTTCTCGCTCGATCGCGCCAGAGCGGATGGATCGACCAATGCGCAGCGGCCCATTTTCGAACTGATTGAAAGCGTCGAGGCCATCACACCACATGCTGTTCGTATCAAGCTGAAGGAACCGCTTGGCGCGTTGCCGACATATCTTGGTTGGGGCGATGCGGTGATCGTCGCCCCAGAAAGCGCCGAAACGAACGCCATCAATCCCGTCGGCACAGGGCCCTATCTGTTCCAGCGGTGGAGGCGCGGCGCGTCCGTAATTTTGACGCGAAACGAAAATTACTGGGGCGACAGCCCTGTCCTCGATCAAATCAATTTCCTTTTCATTCCTGACCCGACAGCCGCTTTCGCCGCATTGATGGCCGGCGATGTAGACGGCTTTCCGAATTATCCTGCCGCCGAGAATTTAGGACTAATCGAACAGGACGACCGTTTCAAAATCGTCACCGGCACCGGCGAAGGTGAGATGATCCTCGCGATCAATAACGGCAAACCGCCGTTTGATGACATTCGCGTGCGCAGAGCTCTCAACCATGCGATCAACAAGCAAGCGGTGATCGATGCGGGGCTTTTCGGTTTTGGAACGCCTATCGGTGCCCATTTTCCACCGCATCATCGATCCTATATCGACCTTACAGCGCAGTATCCCTACGATCCGACGGAAGCCAAACGGCTCCTTACCCAGGCGGGATTTCCAGAGGGGTTTTCAGTAACCCTCACCCTGCCCCCGCCAGCCTATGCCCGTCGCGGCGGCGAGGTTGTAGCCGCGCAGCTGGAAGCTGTCGGCATTGACGTCGCGATCCGTAATATCGAATGGGCGCAGTGGCTCGATCAGGTTTTCGGCAACAAGAATTACGACCTCACAATTGTTTCGCATACAGAGCCGCTGGATATCGATATATATGCCCGGGACGAATATTACTTTCAGTACAAAAATGAAGTGTTTGAACGCGTTATTACTGAATTGCGCAGTACCGCTGATCCAGCGCGACGCGATGGTTTGCTGAAACAGGCCCAGCGCATTCTCGCCGATGACGCTGTCAACGTTTTCATCGCTTCGGCTCCGAAGATCGCTGTCTGGTCGAAAGATATTACAGGTGTTTGGGCAAATGCACCGGTGCAAGCAAACGACCTTACCAAGGCCGATGTTTCCGGCCGGGCGCCGGTCAGCGTTGACGCTTCCTACAGCGTAAGCCGTATGCCGCTATGGCCATTGCTGCTTGTGCTGGCCGTCGCCTTTGCCGTCGTCGCCTTATTTGCGCGCGCAAGCCCCGCTTTTCTTGCAGGCCGCGCCGTCTCCATGGCGCTGACGCTTTTCGCCGCTTCGCTTATCATTTTCTTTTTTATCGAAATCGCCCCGGGCGACCCGGCGTCGTTCATGATGGGACTGAACGCCGATCCGGCTTCTGTCGAAGAGCTCCGGGAAGAGCTTGGGCTCAATAAAACGCTTGTTGCACGTTATGCCGAGTGGGCCGGCGGATTCCTCATGGGCGACATGGGCGTCAGCTATACCTACCGGACGCCAGTATCAGAATTGCTTACGGAAAGAATTTGGGTTTCGCTGCCATTGGCAATCATTGCATTTGCGATCTCCACAGTAATCGGGCTTCCTGCCGGCCTTGCCGCAGCTGCCCTTCGCCGGAAAAAGCGCGGCTCGCTGATTGTCGGCGCTGCGCAAACCGGCGTCGCTATTCCAAATTTCTGGCTGGCGATCTTGCTGGTGATGGTTTTCGCCGTTTCTCTGCGCTGGTTTTCCGCCGGAGGGTTCCCAGGCTGGAACACCGGATTTTTCGCAGGACTCAAAGCGCTCTTACTTCCAGCTGTCGCGCTCGCCATACCTCAGGCGGCTATTCTGACACAGATCATGCGGTCGTCGACGCTTGAAACGCTGCGCGAAGACTATATCCGCACAGCGCGGGCGAAAGGGCTTACTTGGCGCGAAACCATGACGCGTCACGCGTTGCGCAATGCGCTTATACCCGTGCTGACCATTCTGGGGCTACAGTTTGCGTTCCTGCTGGCAGGCGTCGTCATCATCGAAAATGTTTTCTATCTGCCCGGTCTTGGCCGGTTGATATTTCAGAGCATAGCGCAGCGTGACCTGATCGTCGTTGAAAGCATCGTCATGGTGCTGGTGTTCGCCGTCGTCGCGATCGCATTCCTTGTCGATCTCGCTTACGCGATTGTTGATCCGCGCCTTAATGCAAGCGGAGCGAGAACGTGAACAGCGCAATTCAGACTGAAAGCCGCGACGATATTGGCTTCAACATTGGCCTTGCCATCGTTTGCGCTTTCACTGCGATTGCATTGCTGTCGCTTCTGTGGACGCCGCATGGTGTCGAAGCAATCGACGTCGATGCACGCTTGGCGCCACCCTCGCTGAAACACTGGCTCGGCGCCAACCATCTCGGGCGCGATGTTCTGTCTATGATCATGGTAGGTGCGCGCGCTTCTATCATGGTGGCGGTGTTCGCCGTTGGCTTTGGCATGGTTGTCGGCGTGCCGTTGGGGCTATTAGCTGCGGCGACGCGAGGCATAGCGGAAGACGCTGTGATGCGAATGAGTGATATCATCTTTGCGTTTCCGGCGATTATTCTGGCGATCCTCATCGCCGCTGTTTTTGGCTCCGGCGCGACAAACGCCGTTGTCGCCATTGGCGTTTTCAACATACCCGTTTTTGCGCGTCTTGCTCGCGGGGCGGCGCTGCCGATCTGGACCCGCGGCTATGTGATGAGCGCACAGACCGCCGGTAAAACTCGTTTCCGGGTTTCGCTCGAGCATATCTTGCCGAACATCGCTCCGATGCTGATCGTGCAGGCGACTGTGCAGTTCTCGCTCGCGGTACTTGCGGAGGCGGCGCTTTCCTATGTGGGTCTCGGCGTCCAACCGCCAGCGCCGAGCTGGGGGCGCATGTTGGCAGACAGCCAGACCATGATCTCGTTCGCACCTTGGCTCGCGATCTTTCCAGGGCTCGCAATTTTCCTGTTTGTCCTCGGCCTGAATCTTGTTGGCGACGGCTTACGCAAGCGGCTTGACCCTCACCACATCACGGGGGTTTTGTGAGCGAGGCGCTGGCGGTTAAATCCCTATCCTTGCGGATTGGCGAAACCCACATCCTGTCCGGTATCAATCTGACTTTGCGCGCCGGCGAGATTACAGGATTGGTTGGCCGTTCTGGTTCAGGCAAGTCTATGACAGCGCTCGGCATTATGGGTCTCACGCCGCGCTCTGCCGTAACTTCCGGCGAAATTATTCTCGATGGTGAAAATTTGATTTCACTCGACGAGAAGGCGATGTGCGCAATTCGCGGGCGCAAGGTCGCCATGATTTTTCAAGAGCCCATGACGGCGCTGAATCCGCTCCAGCCCATCGGCGTGCAGGTCGCGGAAACTTTCCTGACGCATTCAGATATTAGTCGGGCGGACGCCATAAAAAAGGCCTCGGAAACGCTGACCCGCGTCGGCATGCCGCCGGACGAGATTTCACCGAAACGCCGCCCGCATGAATTATCCGGCGGTCAGCGTCAGCGAGTCGTTATCGCTATAGCCATCGCGATGACGCCGCAAATCCTTATCGCCGACGAACCGACGACAGCGCTCGACGTGACGACGCAGGCAGAAATCCTGGATTTGCTCAAAACGCTTGCTACTGAAGATAATATTGCATTGCTTTTGATCACACATGACCTTGCTGTCGTCTCAAGCATCGCCGACAGGGTCGCCGTCATTAAAGATGGTTCTATCGTGGCAAACAGTCCTGTCGAGCATTTCTACAAACGAGACGCGAATGAGGTTGCAGGCGAATTCCTGCCGGCGCGCGTCAAGCGACACACGTCGTTGAGGGCCGATAAGGAAATCGTTTTAAAAGTTGAAAATATTGTTTGTGAATATCGTCAAAACCACACTCTCTTTGCTGGATCCAGTTCTTTCACGGCTGTTGATAACATTTCATTTAAAATCGCCAAGGGCGAAAACCTGGGACTCGTAGGAGAATCCGGTTGCGGTAAATCCACTTTGGCTAAAGCAATGCTGGCGCTGCATCCGCTCGCCAAAGGACAAGTTACTATAGATGGAAAAGTTTTCCCCGCGGTCAGTAAAAAAGACATGCGTCGCATGCGGCAAAAAATTCAGATTGTTTTTCAGGACCCCTATTCGAGCTTCAATCCGCGCCAGCGTATTATTGATATCGTAACAGAGCCGTTGCACCTGCTCGATCAACCGTTCAGCGCTTCAGAAAAATTGGAGCGCGCTATCGCGCTGCTGAACAGCGTTGGGCTTGATGATGCCGCCGCTGCAAAACACCCGCATGAGTTTTCCGGCGGCCAGCGCCAACGCATCGCCATCGCCCGTGCGCTTGCGACTGAACCGTCAATTATCGTTCTCGATGAAGCGACCTCGGCCCTCGACATCGCGGCCCGAAACAAGGTGCTCGATCTCCTCCAATCGCTTTCGCATGAGCGCGGCGTGTCGTTTCTTTTCATTACCCACGATCTCAGCGTCATTCGGGACATAACGGATCGCGTCATGGTGATGCGAAATGGAAAGATCGTCGAATCCGGACCGACGGAGGACGTGTTTCTTAATCCTGCGGAACCCTATACAAGGACGCTGATTGATGCAGCGCCTGTGATAGAATGGCGTTGAATGGTAAATGACGGAGCAATTGATGGTTGAGGGCGTCCTCAGACCAGGACCTTTAAACCTGATTACAGACGTTTCTGGCATTACCGTCGGCAACGCGACGGATGAAACCGTACAGACGGGCGTGACAGTCCTGCGCTGTGCAAAGTCTTTTGTCAGCGCCGCTGACGTGCGCGGCGGCGCGCCGGGCACGCGCGAGACGGATGTTCTGGCGAGCGAAAATCTTGTCGGACGGACAGACGCTGTCGTTCTTACGGGTGGTTCCGTGTTTGGCCTCGCCGCCGCTGACGGTGCTGCATCCGCGTTGTCGGTTGACGGCATAGGGTTACGGCTAGGCGACAAAGGGCCCGCCATTCCCATTGTGCCTGCCGCCGTATTGCACGACCTCAACAATGACGGCGACAAGAACTGGGGAGAGACGCCGCCCTATCGCGCACTGGGCATCAAAGCTTCGCGAGGAACCTCGAAAGAATTCTTACTGGGTTCTGTGGGCGCCGGTCGAGGCGCTATGGCGGGAACCCGAAAGGGCGGGCTGGGCTCTACGTCCATGATGCTTGAAAATGGCATTTCCGTCGGCGTGCTTGTCGCCGTCAATCCGGTCGGTTCCGTCTTCATGCCTGACGGCGAAACATTTTACGCTTGGCCTTGGGAACTGAACAACGAATTCGGGGGCCGCAAACCGCCGACTGCGCCGGATGTCGCCGACCCCTTCCCTCCGCATTCGCGGCTCAGCGGAAAACCGCAGGCCGGCGCCAATACAACCATCGCAATTGTTGCGACAAACGCTGACTTAACGAATGTAGAAGCCAAACGCGTCGCCATGATGGCGCATGACGGCATCGCCCGCGCCGTGAGGCCAGCCCACACCGCTTTTGACGGCGATATTGTCTTCGCTGTTGCAACCGCTGAGCAAAACCTTCCTCACGAACCGGAAGTCATGCGCCACGGAATCGTGGTGCGTATCGGCGCGGCGGCGGCCGACTGCCTTACGCGAGCGATTGCGCGCGCCGTTTACGAAGCGACCCGTTAACTCATCTTGCAACGGTTGTGCTCCTACGGCCCGTTCCTTGTATATATGCTTAACTGTAGAGCGGGCGTTCCCGCGTTGAAGCAACGACAAACCCCATGCGCGACGCAATATTGTTATCATTTACGGCGCTTTGTCTCGCTGTAGCGCTTCGCCATCCCTTTGCGGGATTGCTGACCTGGGCCTGGTTTACCTTAATGACGCCACATCAGGCCGCGTTCGGCGTTTATGGCGTGCCGCTCAATGTGATTATCGCGGGCGTCACCATCGCGGCCTATATCGTTTCCGGCGAAATCTCCAAATTCCGGTTCGATCCTATTACATGCCTGATTATCTCTTTCGCCGGCTGGCTGACATTATCGCAAGTTTATTCGCTCGATCCTGCGAACTCAGGAGTCTATTATGACCGTTTCATCAAGACGCTATTGTTCATTTTACTATGCATACAGATGGCGGGCGGGAAGTTAAGGTTCAATGCTCTCGTCTGGACCATTGTCGTTTCTGTCGGTTTCTTTGCTGCAAAGGGCGCGGCGTTCACAATGGCCACGCTTGGCCAGTACCGAGTCCAGGGACTGCCGAATACGATACTGGAAGACAACAACCACATCGGCATCGCGATTGCGACAATCTTGCCGCTCATTCTCTATCTTCGTGGCGAGTCCTCAAACTTGTGGGTAAAACGCGGTCTTCTTGTTCTATTCATACTGTCTATCATCGCGATAATTGGTACGCATTCCCGGGGCGCCTTTATTGCGCTCGTCATGTTCGGCGGCTTTTTCTGGTTACGCGCAAAGCATAAATTCACCATTCTCGCCGGTCTCATGTTGTTGATGGCGCCTACGATAGCGTTCATGCCGGGCAAATGGACCGAGCGAATGATGACCATCGGCGAGGCTACGCAGGATGACTCCTTCATGGGACGTGTCGACGCCTGGGTAATCAATTGGAAACTGGCGAATGAACACCCCGTAACCGGCGCAGGTCTTCGCAATTCATATCAGAAGGAAATCGCCAAGACCGTCGATATTAAACGCGCCGAAACTGCAAAAGCAGCGCACAGCATTTATTTTGAAGTACTGGGCGGTTCGGGATTCATTGGGCTTTTCATTTATCTCACGATTTTCGCGACAGCTTTTGTCAGCGCATGGCGTATCTATCTTTCACGCAACGATCCGAGACTTGCGCCATGGAAATGGCGGTTTTCCTACTATGCGCAAATATCACTTGTTGTATTCGCAATTGGTGGTGCATCAACATCCATGGAAATGTGGGATGGTTATCTGGTGGTAATTGCGCTTATCGCCGCGATGACCAAAATGTCTGTTAGAGAGCGTAAGCCATCCGGCTTCGCACTAGCAGCTGCACGCACACGTAATTGGCGAGGACGCAAGCGCCTTCAGGAAATTCTCGAAAAAAGCGCCGGCGCGATTTAGTCTGACGCAGCAAAGGCAGCCGCGCCGCCACTCGCTAACTTGGGCGCATTTTCAGTTTTATTTTCATGCACTTCGAATGCCCTGCGCCCTCCCTTATGTGGCGCAGCGTCGGGACAGGCATCGCCTATTTCGATCTGTATGGTCGATTGCCGGATGTTAAATTCACGCTCGAGGAACGCTTTTGCATCTTCAAGCGCGCCGGTGGCGTCGCCAGCTTCTTCAACACAGGCGTGCAGAGTCAGACGCGGCTGTTCAGGCGTTATTTGAGAGATCTGTACGTTGTGAACGCCTACAATCCTATCTGACGCGGAAGTCAGCCCTTCGGCAAGCGCTGTTACATCAATGCCAGCAGGCGCGCCTTCTAGAAGTATAAATCCCGTTTCCTTGACAAGCCGGTAAGCTGAAAATCCGATCAACACTGCGACTGCAATAGACAGCAGGGGATCAATCGCCATCCATCCGGTCGTGATGATCACAAGCGCAGCAATAATAGCCGCCACCGACCCAAGCAAATCGCTGACCACATGCAACAATGCCCCGCGCACATTGAGATTGCGTTCGCCGCGCCGGTGTAGAATGAAAAATGCAGCAGCGTTCGCCGCCAATCCGCCGACCGCGATCCACAACATCAGCCCTGCATCAACAGACACTGGCTCCATGAATCGCCGTACTGCCTCATACACAATCCAGCACAAAAGAATGGTGAGCAAAATGCCGTTAACAAATGCGGCGAGTACTTGCGTACGCCGGTATCCAAAATGAAGCCGTGAATCTGCTGGGCGGGCAGCAAAGAATTGAGCGCTCGCTGCAAGCGCCAACGCCGCCGCATCGGTCAACATATGCGTTGCATCAGCAAGCAGCGCCAGCGACCCCGAAATTACGCCGCCAATCACCTCGACAATCATGAAGGTGACGATGACGCCTAAAGCCGCCAGCAAGCGCCATGTGGTCGCCTTGCTCTGAGATTCGTTATGACCCTGATGGTCGCAGTTAACCATGCGCTCGCCGAGTTTCTCGTTTTTCTACGCAGTGCAACGCTACAAATCGCGTGAACATTAGTCTGTTGGCGCAAGCAAGAGCAAGGCGATAAGGCCTTATTTCACAGGAAATTCAACAAATTGGTATGTCGCATTCTCGCCGCACCCATCCAAAAAAAAGTGACGTGATAACATTTTCATTGCTATCCTTGTTCTAGTAGCCTTTGTTCACAAGGCGGCGCGCGGCGCGGTAGGAAGGGGCCTGCGGGTTGTTTGGGGCGGATTTCATATACTACGGACTTCTCGCGAGCTTTGTAGCGGCCGGGATGAGTACGTTTGGCATTTTTGCGATGTCGGCGTTCAGCAATTGGGCCCAGCGAAACAGCGCATATTGCTCCGCCTTCGCGGTCGGACTTTTGACTGTCGGGGTCCTGTTACACCTGATTCCGCAAGCATTGAATTTATCCCCGCTGGCGCTGAGCTGGGTTGCTGCCGGGTTTATGTTCATGGTGCTGGTCGGAATCGGCGTTCAAACTGCTGTGAATCGCCGGGCCGAGGGCGCAGCGCTCACCTTCGGTTATGCGTCAATCATCGCCCTCGCCGTTCATTCTTTTCTCGACGGTGCTATTTACGCCGCCTCGTTTCAGGAGGCCGCTTTTACCGGCTGGCTCGCCACTGGCGGTCTACTTTTTCATGAATTCCCCGAAGGCGTCATCGCTTATGCGTTGCTCATTCAGGCGGGACTGGGGCGCACGAGATCAATTATTTTGGCATTCATCGCTGCCGCCATTACAACCATTGCGGGCACGTTCATCGCCAATCTGATAATCGATGTGTCGAACGGATTGCCAATCGCCGCCATGCTCGGCGCGGCCGCCGGCGCGCTGATCTACGTTTTGATTGTTCACCTCGGCCCGCATGCTGCGAAAACGCCGAACCGTCGAGGCTACGATATTGCTGGATTGGGTGTCATCGTGGGAACAACAGCCATCATTTTGCAAAGTATCAGCGGCGGCCACTAAACTTTAGCTTCGGCAGCCGGCGATCCCTGCGGCCGGCGCAACAATACTCCAGCCGTCATTATCGCGCAGTTTGATCAATCCGCGCTCCAGATAAGCGCCGCCGTTAAAGCCAAGTCCGAAACGGGAGGCAATTTCGACTTCCAATCCATCATCGGACCGGAATAGTTGTTGTTCGTAAACGCCGAAATCTCCAGCGCCGTCATAATCTACGCGCTCGAAACTGACCGGCCTCCCAAGTACATTCATTTCCGCCTGCTTGCCTGAAATGAAGCGGAAAATGGCCGAGGGTCGCGCGCCTTCCAGCGTCCATAAGATCATACCGCATTCGCCTGAGGGCAATGAAGCTTCCTGCAAGGGCCGAAGTCCGGCAGCGCCGTTTTCGCTCCCAAGACTTAAAGGCCCCTCATCTATCTGGACGTGTTGTGACCGCTGCGACGAATTCCCGAAACTTGCGCAACCCGCGAGCAAGGCAAGACTTGCCGCCGTCAAAACAATTTTCTTCTTCATGTGCCAGTTCCTTTAAAAACGCCTGCAGCACCGTAGGTCAGTTCGCCATTTTGATCTTCAAACCCGAAAAATTTTAATGCAGAAGAAACATCGTCTTCGTCAGAGCGCGCCACGGCAGTCACTTCGTAAGTCAGATTTGGCAATATGCGCACAGTCATTTGCGTTTCGGCACGGTTATTCTCACCTGTCATTGCAATGACAAGAGTATTGCCATCACATGTCAACGATCCCGCAAGCGGCAGTTCTGGCAAGTCGTAGCGTTGCGCCGGCGCGTTCAGGACGTCAGTAAAGATTGTTCCTTGCGCCAAGCCACACCCATTTTTTTGCGAAAATCTCAGGCGGTCAATCGTGATTTCTGCTGTCCCTTGCGCAGGCTGGCCGAGGACGCCGCTCGGCGCTGTCGCGCCGAGATCGATGCGCATATTGACGTCTGACAGTGAAAGGCGGTTCCCATGTTCAACCGAAACAATGCCGCGACCGAGAATGGCGCCATCCTGCGCGCTTAAAGCAACACGGGGCGAAAGCGTCAGCAACGAGAATGGCGATAGCTTAAAGGTTACGTCACCAAGCGGAACACCCGCAGCGGAGAGCCCTTCGATCGAACCATTCCAGATGGTTCCGGAGACATCGGCAAAAGCAACCTGCCGGTCACCTCCCAAAAAAACAGAAAATAGGCTGGCTGGGGCCGTAGCGACGGCGACCATGAAAAATGAAGCGACGCCACAAAGGATTAACCAGCTCCGCTTCTTTTTTATATGCATTTTAGTTTCGCTCATCATCGCCGCTCAAAAACCAGAATTTGAGCGTTGACGCGCCCTGCATCTCCTCGCGTCATATCGGCAAACACCACTGAAACGCCATGATGCCGTTCGAGGTCGCCCAGCCAGGTGAACATCAAGTCCGCATCCGCCGGCGCGGTCTGAATTTCTATACGCGCTTCCGAAACAGATCCAATACGAACAAGCTCAATCCCGGCGCTGCCAGCAGTTGAAATCACGGACTGACGTAGTGGCGATGCGCCGGCAGTTTCATTCGTTGAGTTTGAACCGGCAACCGCCGCCGCTGTCGCGGTCAGTTCGTACGCATCACGCGCCTGAGTCGCCTTACGATCAGCGGCGCTGCTCCACGCCGCAAGCGGGCGAATAATCAGAAGCGTAAGCAGCAATACGCCAGCCAGAAGTCCCGCAACGGAAACCAGCATGCGTTCGCGCGCCGAAAGATCGTTCCACCACGCGCTCATGATAGGCTCACTCGCATTTCGCCAAGGTAAAAGCCGCCAGACCGGCGCACACCGCCCGCTTCCGCTGCTGTCACCCCACGTGCTTCAAGAGCGCGCTTGAACGCATCGAGTTTCGCAATGTCGGCAAAGCGCAGGTTGACGGAATACTCACTGCGTTCCGCATTGTATCTCAGGCGGTCCAGTTGCACTCCTTCGACATCAGAGAGCGCTTCGGCGATAAGGGTCGTGACCGGCAAAAAGACCGCCGCACCGCCGCCCGAGGCAAGAACAGTGCGCGCATGTGTTCGTGGATCTGCTTCTGGCGCATCCGGGAATGCCGCCCGATGCAGGTCAAGCGTTTCTTCTTCAAGACGATCGGCAAGCCTTAAGGAGCGCACATTGCCGACGACTATCGAAAATACAAAGGCTGCGATACAGGCTGCCGCAAGAACGGCGGCGCGCCGCCAAGGCCCGGTGGCGATTTTCCAGTCCCGCTTTTTGCGATACTGGCCCTGCAGAAAATTCGGAGCGGTTTTTTCTTCAAGAGCTTTGGCGAAAAGCCGGAACATCGTTTCATCGGTAACAGGCCCGCGCCGGTCAAGAATCAGCCCCTCCCGGCCGTCGACTTGAATTTCACGATCGCCATAGAAGATTATGTCATTGATGGTTTCGTCGATCAGCAAAGTCGACAAAACGTCCTCCGCCATGGGCTTCTCCATAGCGAAGCCCTGCTCTCCGAGAGCAACAATCATCCGGTCTGGCGCGTCGATAACAACTGCTCGTCCGGATGCAATGGGCAGCAAGGCGAAATCAACGGATAAAACGTCAGGCGAAAGCCCTTCATCCAACAGCTCAAATCGCCAGCTCTCCAGAACCGACTTTTTAATCGCAATTACCCGGCCTGCGCCGCCTGAGTTTCGGGTCGCCGAAAAATGCAACCCGGCGATATTCTCGGCCAACTCGTCTTCCAACAGGAATCCGGCGGCGGCGCGAAATTGCGCATTCGAACGCGGCGGCGCCGGCATGATCCGCAACGCGGCATCCTCTCCACGTAAAACAGCCACGACCTGGCGTGCGCCACGCGCCCGTTCTTTAATGGAGGACAAAGAATCGACATTTTCCGCTATGCTGGCGAGGCGCACCTGTCCATCGGCCACGAAGCCCCACCTCACCGGATGTTCCGGCGTCGCTCCAAGAATGAGAATTAACGTTTCGTTCACTCTTCCGCTCCGATGCGGCGCGTAATAACCCGGGTCTCGCCGCTATCGTTAACCGCGATATCCGATGTCATTTGGAGTATCGCAGTATCATAAACAATCTCTGCACGGGCATGAAACCGCCTCGAAGTCACGCTGATCCTGCTTTCGAGGTTTTCAGATGGGTTCGCCGCCTGCACAAGCGACTCCGAGATAAATATGGTCTTATCATTATAACCGCCCACGGGCCGCGCAGCGATGATATCCGTCGCGGCCTGCATAGTTGCGTTCTCGCCCAGCAGGGCGGCAAGCAAGGGCGCGTGAAATTCCGTCAACATGTTGACGTTGAGCACTGACGGAGCACCAGCTTCGCCTGCGCAAAGATAAGGCTTTAACAAAGCGTAAATTTCACGGTTAACGCCTTTTACGGCGCGAATTTCTGAAGCAGCCGCCATGGGCCGATTGCCGGTCCGGTAGGGCGACGGCAGGGTTGTGTAATACTCATCTTCCGCCCCTTGCGGCCGGCGGTTTCTATCACCGTCTATCCAGTCGGCTATCGCTTCACCCAAGGCAATCGCTTCAAATTCCGATAGCCCCAGGTGGCCGGCAAGGCGTACAAATTCTTCAACCGACGGCGAGACCTCGTTTCCGTCGTCAGAGGCAAGACTGTTTACGTTGAAACACAGCCCTGCGTCGATAAAAAATATCTGCGCGGCGCCATCATCAAGCGGAATGTTCAGCGGCTCGGAGACCCATGGGTCGTCAATAGACATTTTTCCTTCAGATGTAGCGAAGGCCATTTTAATCGCCTTGCGCGCCAGCGTTTCGGTCGCAAATGCACGCCACAATGCTTCGCTGCGCGCATTGACGTTGACCGCGCGCGCAGCGGATAGCGATGTCTTTTCCATGCTGGCAAGCGCTATGAAGGAAAGCGTCGCCGCCAGAAGAAGGACGATGAGAAGCGCGGCGCCGCGTTGTTTTTCTACCCGTCTCATGAACCGCCGCCCATCTCGCCGATCCNNCCGCGTTCGGGCCACTCAAGCGTCAGCGAAACTGCTTTGGGCGGGGCGTCCTCACTCGAGACCGGCCAGATATCAGCCCAGTCGAGTTCGCCTTGAGTTTCTCCAATAAGAAAAGCAGCGCTCGCATTACCAAGACCCTCAAACAGAACACGTTCGATTTCGTCCGATCGTGAGGCATCGTCGAGATAGATACGCGCGCGACGGATAAGCGCGCCATTTTTAAAGACGTAATTCACAAATTGCAGCGTGCTGCGCGGCGCTTCCGCATTGGGGTTACGCCAGCCGCTGCGAACGAAAGACAACAGCGTTTTTTCATCGTCTGCGGCGCGAGCGCCAAAGGAAACCAGGTTGCCTTGAAACGGCGCCGCGTGATTTTCTCCAAATTCGTCGCGCACATTGCGGGGTACAACCTGCGCCATGTCTTCCTTGATCAACGTCCGCGCGATCTGGAAAGCTTTCAGCTGCTCATCCGCGACAGCGAGCTGATCCCGGGAATCGACCCCGAGGCGCAGGGCGTAAACGCTTGTCGATGCAATGGCGGCAAATACCAGAATCGCGATCAGCACTTCCGGCAGCGTCATGCCTTTTTGAGAGCGTGTTCTCATTTAACACTCCTGAGGCTTGTGGCATGAGCCAAAACCTGTTCACTGCCTACGGGAAGTACGTCGATCTCAATGCGGATAACGTCCTCAACGCCGGTCTCAACGATTGAACGGCGGTAAGACCACTGGCGCTCACCGACAGTAATTTCCCCGCCGGTTTCGCCAAGCTCCAACGCACTTGTCAGCGTCATGGCTTCAACCATGAGATTGTCCGCGGCGACGGATGCGTATGTCCGCTCCTCCATTGCGGCGGCAAAGCGTGTGTTCTGGCCCACCAGCACCAGCAGCCCGGCAATGACGAACCCTATTACCGCAAGCGCGACAAGGGTTTCGACCAGCGTAACGCCGCTTTGTTTATGTCTCTTGTCAGACATCATCGTCGTCCATGCTAACGCTTACTGAACCGGCGCCATCGAGAGAAACGCCCGCATTCTGCCGCTGACTTCTAAAGATGACTGAAAAGGGCGTCGTCTCACCAGTCGGAGCAAAACGGATTTCGGGCTGCGGCTTTTCCTCATCTCCGGTTTTGCGCTCGCGTGGTTCATTGCGTTTGGCCTGATCCTCAAGCTTTACTTCCACCGTCAGATCGTCCGGAAAACGCTGCTCCACGAACTGCGCCGACGACAACGCTTTCCATTCCCCGCGGCTATATTTCAGAAAGCGATATCCGCCGTCTGAGATTTCCAGTCCGAGACTCTCTCCAGAAGTCACCGCCTCGCCTGTCGCGTAATCGATACGCGCGGCAAGTTTTTCGCTTTCCCGCTGCGCATTACTGACAGGCGGCGGCGCACTCAAAACGACAACGCTTGCGATCATGGCGATGATCGCAAGCACCACTAGCAACTCAACCAGCGTAACGCCGCGCTCGTACACGCGTATGCGTGGAGTTGAATTACTCTTCTGACCAGTTGCCGATATCAGCATTGAGCCCTTCTCCCCCCGGTTCGCCATCGGCGCCAAAGGAATAAAGATCGTACGCGCCGCCACGGTCGCCGGGGATTCGGTATTGATAAGGATTGCCCCAAGGGTCGAGCGGCGCGCCGCCGCGCAAATATCCGCCCGGACGATAGCGAGAGGCGTTGCGCGCATCGGCGGGAACGGCCGAAAGCGCGCCCAGCCCCTGCTGGGAAGTCGGATAACTCAACATGTCGAGGCGATACTGATCGAGCGCCGTTTCGATAACGCCAATATCGATCTGCGCTTTGCGCACGGCGGCGCGGTCGCGCTCGGGCAGCACGTTGATGACGACAATCGCGGAAATCAGCNNCTGATCGAGCGCCGTTTCAAGAACGCCTATGTCGATCCGCGCTTTATCAATCGCCGCCTGATCGCGCGCTGGCAATACGTTAATGACGACGATGGCCGAAATCAGCGCCAGGATGGCGAGAACAACGAGCAATTCCACGAGCGTGATGCCGCGCTGCGACCGGCGGTTTTTCGCTTTCTTCTTTGTCATGGTTTTTTTCATAAATAACTTCTCCATCCTTACCCGGCCGCAAGCGTGTTGAGACGCAGGATCGGCAATAATATTGATAGGACGATGACAAGCACCGCGCCGCCCATGCCGACAATAATAGCCGGTTCGAGCAGTCTCAACGCCACTGTCGAGGCCGTATCAAACTCTTCTTCAAGCTGCAGCGCCGCCTTGTCCAGGAGTTCAGCCAATGCGCCCGCGCGCTCGCCCGCCGCCACCATATGCACCAGCATTGGCGGAAGCGCGTTTGCACGCTTCAGCGCGGCCGCCAGTGAAGCGCCTTCTCCCACCATGGTAACGGTGCGGTTGAGGCGATCGCGGATATAGGCGTTCGACAGCGTTCGCTGCGCGCCCACAAGACTGTCCAGCAAAGGCGCGCCGCCGGAAAACAGCGTCGCCAGGGTGCGGGCAAACCGTGAGCCATCCACCGCGCGCATCAGCCTGCCCAACACCGGAACGCCGAGGAGAAACTTGTCAAAGGCGAGCCTGACGGGTGGTTCTTTCAGCGCGCGCCACGTAGCAACACAAAGAATCATAAGCGCCACCAGCGCATAGAGGCCATATGCGACGGTCCAGTCGGAAATACCAACGATGATTTTTGTCAGCAACGGCAGCTCTTCGCCGAACGCATTGAACTGCGCGATGATTTTCGGCACCACGAAAATCATCAGCGCTATTACGACGCACGCTGCAATTACAGCCAGCGCAGCAGGATAAATCAAAGACGCAATCGCCTTGTTTTTAATAGCCCGGTTTTTCTCAAGCATCGTTGCGAGGCGGTCGAGTACGCCGCCAAGGTCGCCGGAGGTTTCGCCCGCAGCGATGACGGCGCGATAAAGCACCGGGAACGACTTCGGATCTTCGGCCAGTGCGTCGGCGAAACGCCAGCCTTCCATTACACGTTCGCGCACGGCGATAAGCCGTGTACGGGCCGGACCGGTTTCCGATTGAGCCGCAACAGCGTTAAGGGCTTCCTCAAGCGGCGTGCCGGCGCCGATCAGCGCTGATAGCTGACGCGTGACGACCACAAGTTGCGAGGCTTTAACGCGCGGGTCTTTCGACGCAAACGGGCGAGCGGCCTTCTCTGAGCGCGGCGCGGAAAGTTTCACTGGCGTCAGGTTCAAACGGCGCAATTCATGCCGCGCCTGGCGCTGACTGTCCGCAGACAACATGCCCCGTTTGACCTTGCCGCCGAGATCCAGCGCCTCATATTCAAACGCTGGCATCGTCATCCTCCTGACGCACCACACGCAAGACTTCTTCTATAGAGGTTGTGCCCGCCAGCGTGTGACGGAAACCTGACTGCGCCAGCGTTTCCACTTTCGCGAAAGCATAGTCGCCAAGCTCATGTTCGCTGGCGTCGTCATGAATAAGACGCTTCATCTTATCGTCTACGATAATAAGTTCATAAACGCCGACACGCCCTTCATAGCCGGTGTGATTGCACCGCCCGCATCCTTTGGCTTGATAAAGCGTGAGCGGCATGCCTGTCGGCGCGTCCATCATGCGTCGCGCCGCATCATCGGCATCGTAAGGTTGTTTGCAGGACGGACACAGCCGCCTGACGAGACGCTGCGCCAGCACAGCCGCCACAGTAGACGATAGCAAAAACGGCTCGACGCCCATATCGCGCAGACGCGTGATGGCGCCGACGGCGGAATTCGTATGCACTGTGGAAAGTACTAGATGACCAGTGAGCGACGCCTGAACGGCGATTTCCGCTGTTTCGACATCCCTGATCTCACCGACCATGACAATGTCCGGATCCTGGCGAAGAATGGCGCGCAGACCTGTCGCAAACGTCATCCCTACTTTTGGATTGATTTGCGTCTGGCCGACGCCCTCCAGCGCGTATTCAACTGGGTCCTCTACAGTGAGAATATTTCGGCTCGGGTCGTTCAGAAGCGTCAGCGCGCCATAAAGCGTCGTCGTTTTCCCCGAACCGGTCGGACCAGTGACAAGAATAACCCCGTTTGGACGGTTCAACACATGCTTGAAGCGCGAAAGCACATCCGCCGGCATGCCGAGACCATCGAGGTCGAGCCGCGCTTCGTCTTTGTCGAGAATACGCATAACAACACGTTCGCCAAACCGCGCCGGCAGGGTCGAGACGCGCACGTCAACGGCCTTGCCGCCGAGCGCAATTGAAATTCGCCCATCCTGCGGCACGCGCCGTTCGGCTATATCGAGCCGCGCCATGACTTTGACGCGCGAGGTCAACACTGGCGTCATGCGCGACGGCAGGGACAGCACTTCACGTAATACGCCGTCGATCCGCAATCGAACGGAAAGTGCGTTTTCATATGGCTCGATGTGAATATCTGACGCCTTGACCTTTACCGCTTCGGCGATCAGCGCATTAATGAGGCGAATGACCGGCGCGTCGTTTTCACTGTCGAGGAGATCAGCGGTTCTCGGCAGGCCTTCAGCCAGCGACGCCAGATCGCCTTCCTCATCATCGAGGTTCAAGTCCGATGTTGAAATACCCTCAACGGAGTAGACTTCCGACAGCCGCCGTTCGAATGCGTCACCTGGCATGGCGTCGACTGTAATAGGCGCACCCACTGCCCGGCGGGCCTCAATCAGCGCCCACGGGTCTGGCTGTCCGCGCGCACCCAGAACGACCGGGTTCGCTTCCGCATCTAGCACGATCAGCCCTCGCTCTTTTGCAAAAGCGTAGGCAAGACGCGTCTTTCTGATATCCGTCGTTTCGCTCATAGCCTTTGGCGGGTAAGCCTTACTGTCGCCCTGTTTGTTGCTCGGGCGCCGGTTCGCCAACCCCGGTCACTTCATCAATCAGGCGTTCCATATTCGATACCGGTCCGCCGTCACGCAACAGTTCGCGCGCGCGTATGTAATCGAATTTGCGTTTGGTCGCCGCTTGTGCTGTTGCACGGTCGCGAATGATCGTCGGCCGGATAAACACCATCAGATTCTGACGGCGCCGCTCCTTTGCTGATTGCTTGAATAGATTTCCGACGCCCGGAATATCTCCGAGAAACGGTACTTTTTCCTGCCGGTCTTCGCGCTGGTCGTCAATCAAGCCGCCAATGACGAGAATGTCGCCATTATCGACGAGCGCCGTTGTTGTTATCTCTCGTTTGTTCGTGATCAGGTCAGGCGAATTGGTCGTGATAGGGCCCGCAATAGAGGAAATTTCCTGTATAATCTCCATGGTCACGGTATCGCCTTCGTTGATCTGCGGCGTCACTTCGAGAATAACGCCCACCTGTTCACGATTGAAAGTTCGGAACGCATTTTCGAAATTATCGCCTATCGCTTCGCCGGTTGTGATCGGAATTTCCTGCCCGACCTGAAGCCGCGCCGTCTGATTATTCAGGGTCACGACTGACGGCGTCGAAAGCACGTTCGAGTCTGAATCGTTTTTCAGTGCGGTCAGAATGCCGCCGAAAATATTGCCGTTGCCGAATTCAAAACCGCCGCCGAGGGTCAGCCCCTGAATGCCGATCAGCGACTGCAGAGCCTGCGTCGCCAACTGCGAGCGCAAGCCCTCCGAAGTTGTATTGGTTGTAACGCCGTCATCGGTCACAACAGTGGATGTCGTCTCAAACACATCATTGAACCGGCCACCGCTTAACAATGCCGCGCCCGCCGCCGGAAAAATGTTGGGCGAGCCGGAAAAATTAGTCGCCGAGAAAGGTATATTGTCGCCGGTCAGGAAATACTGAACGCCAAGCGCCCGCGCCGCCGTATCGGAAATTTCAACCACAATCGCTTCCACCAGCACCTGCGGGCGGCGGATGTCGAGCTTATCGATCACATTCTGAAGCGTACGCTGAATGCTCGCGTCGCCATTAATAATGATGGCGTTGGTTGGCGCGTGGAATGACACAGTTGCACGATTACGCGTAAGTTGCGGTTCTCCATTTGGGTTTTGCGTTGCGCTGTTGGCGACCTCTGTTAGCAAAGGCGCCAGCTCTTCCGCGCTTGCATGCTTGAGATAGATGACGGTCAGGTCAGACGTTTCCTCGCCATACTGATCAAGCTCGCTAATCACCATTTCAAGCCGGCTCATCAATACGGGTTCCGCTCGAACCAGCAGCGAGTTGCTGGCATCCACCGGCACGACGCTGAATGTGGTGCGACTATTACCCTCTTCAGAAAGCTGCTGTGCAAGATCGAGAACCAGTCTCGCGATATCGGACGAGGAAGCATGCTGAAGCGCAATCGTACGGAATATGGTCGAGTCCTGATCGAGCGTTCGCAACACCTGTTCAATACGCGCGACATTGTCAGCCGTATCAACGATGATTACGGAATTGCCCGTGCGTACTGGGCTGACAACTCCATTCTGGCCGATGATCTGTGCAAGGTTTGCTGCGGCCTCGCGCGCATCCACATAATTCAACCTGACGATCTGCGTTACGAAATCGGAACCACGCCCCTCGCCGACGCGCCCTGCAGCGCGCGCCGCCTCCTGTAGCGGCACAATCCGGTACTTGCCTTCGCCCGCCGGGGTCGCAACGAAATCATTTAGCCGCAGCATCGCTTGAAACAGCTCCCAAGCCTCGTCAGCGCACAGTCCGCCATTGGGCGGCGACTTTACCGTCACCCGACCCTGAACAGCCGGATCAAGTAGAAAGGTGCGTCCGGTGCGCATGGCGATTTCATCGATAACCGCCCTGATATCCGCTTCTTCATAGTTCAAGGCTGCCCCGCAGTTTTCCTGCGCGGCGGCGGTCAGCGGCATGGCCGTTCCGGCAAGAAACACGCCCACGGCCAGAAGCTTTGCACGTATCGTCCCCATTACTCCGTCCCCAACTCCTTGAACGAGAGCGAAACCGACTGAACAGTTCCGCCACGCTCAACTACAATTTCCGCGGCGCCGGTGCGCGCTACGTCATTCATTAGCCGCGCCATCGCCGCCGGTTCCAGCGGCGGCGGCGCGCCATTGATCGATTTCAGAATATCCCCGTTTCGCAGTCCGGAACTATCAAACGCCGTCCTGTTGCTACCGGCGAAAATCGCTACTGCAGGCTGGCCGCTGGAGTCCTGCGCCGCCCGCAAACTGAAAATCTTTTGTAGATCGGCGAGTGTTAGATTTCGTTGCGCGGGCGCGGCTGACACCTCTGGCGACAATCGTGCAGGCTGAGACGCGCGCGCCTTCGTTTCAAAGCGCAAGGATTCACGCGCCCCGTTCTGTTCGATGATTACCTGATCGGCGTAAACCGCAACGAGCGTTACGCCATTGATGATCGTATTCCCGACTTCAAAAGATTTTTGAGTGCCGTCCGGTCTGCGAATAATCGCAGAAGGGTTATCGTCCCCCGCCCAGACACCTGTCAGCGTCAGATCGAGCGCTGTCTCTGCAACCTCCGGCGCCTGATCAACCGGTGCGGCTGCGATTTCAGCTTTCGGAAACGGGCTCTTTACAACCTGCGCCGTATGGCGTTGCAACTGATTTGTCGATAACGCGGCATAGGCGTCGCCCTGCGGCCCTTCCAACGGCGCGAAGATCGACCATGCCGCGCGCGCCAGAATAGCGCCCAGCAATATCACCAGAAGAATTTCCGCGACGCGCGGCGCCAGCGCGCCGCCAAGCACGCCTTTCGCCCTGCCCGCCATGGCTGAAATCTCTAGACTGGCCAACTTCCACCACCTGCGCCGCACGCTCCCGCGGCGCGTACTGACTTTCCGGCGTCTTTAGTAACCATAAAGCCTTATCAAAACGATATGCAGCCGCCCATAGATTAGGACGGCTGCGCCTGAATTTCATTCCAAAAGTTACGGCAAAAGCACTGAAATTCTTCAGAATTTCCGCTTTTACCCTTCCTAGGTAACAATTCCTTAAGAAGATACGCATTCCCGCCGGAAATGTTGCCTAGAATTAAGGGCCGTTCTCCTAGAACTTCGCTGTCAGGCTGGCCGACAGGCTCCTTCCGCGAGCATAAGTATTGAACTCGGTTTCGCCGAGCCCGCTACGTTGGAATTCACGGTGCTCCGTGCCGAGGAGGTTGCGGGCGCTCAAACCGATAGTGAAATCGGTTCCCTGAATCTCGACGTGCTGACGAAACACGGCATCGAGTTGAATTCCCGGCTTTTCCACCACATCCGGAATGCCGCCGGCCGCCGCCGGACTGCCGCGCTGAAGAATGCGTTCGCCTGTCCAGCCTACGAGAATGGTGAACTGATCATCATCGCCTTCCCAGCCGAATTGGGCGTTAGCGGTATGTGTCGGCGTGCCTTGCAGCGGCTTGCCGTCGAGATCGAACAAGAATGCATCCACTTCCGTACCGGAGAAGGGGTTGCGGACAGTATCTCCTTCTTTCAGCTTAATTTCGGATTCAGTGTAGGTGTAGTTGACCGAAAACAGCCATTCACGGTTTTCGAAAAACGCGCCGGAAATCGGAGAGTCAAATCTCGTCCGGTACTCAAACTCACCGCCATACAGCTGTGCTTCCGGTGAGTTGATGAACGTCGTATCGAATTCAAACTGCGTCGATTCAAACTGGATCTCTTCAATCGGATTTTCGATCTTCTTGTAGAAACCCGCTAAAGTGAGGAACTGGTTGCGCCCCAGATAGAATTCATAGCGCGCATCATAGTTTCTGAACTCGCTGTCAACCAGAAAGCGGTTTCCGCGATAGGAACGGTCATTTTCCGGATCGAAGAACAGCGAGGCGGCGAGTTCGCGGAATTGTGGACGCGCGATCGTGTGTGAGTAGCCGAGACGGAACTGCATGTCGTCAAGGAAGTTCCAGGTCAGCGTAGCCGACGGCAACCAATAATCATTTTGCAATTCGGTGAACGGGCCGAAATTGTTCGGATTCATCGGATCCGTCGCCGCAAAACGATTGAAGGTTGTGACCGTCTGATCGGAATCCTCATACCGGACGCCGACTGTTGTGCGGACGGTGGGGATCATTTCAGCATCGACCTGCGCATAGGCGGCGTGGATTTGCAGTTTACCGGCATAAGAATCGGAACTGGTCGACGTTTCGATGAGTACAAACCGCGCCGGGTCGATATTGTCCGGAGAGAAAAGAAAGTCCGGCCGCGCCATCTGTACGTCCAGCGGCAACGAGTTGCCGCCGGCGAAACGCAGCGCAATCAGGTTGTATTCGCGATCATTGTCGGAATATTCGTAACCGGCCGAAACGGTTGCGTCGCGAGCGCCGGAAAGCGGGATGTGATACAGAAAATCGATACCGCCGCTAAGGGCTTCATCCGAAAGATCGGAGAAATTGATTGTCCGGTTGTTGGCTTGTGAATAGAGCGGCGCGCCGTCAGCGTCTTTGATGCGACGTAGAAACTGATCGTATGGCGTGTCCCGTGTGGAGCGGCCGTATGAGCCCCGCCAGTTTACTTCAAAATCCCCAAAACCATGCTCTCCGGACAGTTGTGCGAAGGTCAACTGACGCTCAAGCCATGTGCTCGATTCATCGAGGACCTGCCCGGTGCCGGGGGCGTTGGTGTTGAAGCCCTCGACAATCTGGGATTCCTTCCGGCCGGAATGGATATAAAGGAGTGTCGCCTGTACGACGCTTTCGCTCCAGCCAAGAGTAGCAGACCCAAGCGCGTTTACCGTTGCATCAAGGCTGGTTTCGATTGACGTATAGTCGTTGCCGAGCGTGTCGCCGGCGACACGCTGCTGAATGGCTTCTTCAGTCGTCCAGTCCTGCTTGTACCCGACAACGCCGACCAGCCCCAGCGTCGCATCCGAACTGATGTCGAACGAAACACCGCCGTCAAGGGACCCTTCAAAATTAGGTCCGAGCGTTCCGCTTTGAATGACTGAGAGCGGTGAGTTGACAAGGCTCTCGCCGACAGCTTCACGCGCGGCGTCATCGGCTGGCAGCGGTTCTCCAGCGTCAATCAGCGCCTGAATAGGATCTGGGATATCCCGCAATCCGTCATCATAACCCAGCCAATCGCGGTCGCCGCCACGAACGAAAATTCCGTTATGCGCTGTGGTGAACGTATTCATGCCGACGCCCACTTTGGCGTTCAGGAAAGGCTCGCCAGGATCGCGCAGCGTGTGCAGGTCGATGATACCGCCGCCGAATTCGCCTGGATAGTTTGGCGAGAACGTTTTCTGGACGGTTGCGCCGCCGAGAATGTTTGACGGAAAGAGATCGAGCGGCACCGTTCTGCGCAGCGGTTCCGGGCTCGGTAGAGGGGACCCGTTTAGACGCGCCGACGAATATCTGTCGCCAAGACCGCGGACGTAAGCGAATTTGCCGCCGACAACACTGAGGCCACTGAGGCGCGTGAGGGCTAAAGCGGCGTTATCGTCGCCCGTGCGGGAAAGGTCGTCTTCTGAAAGAAAGGTCGCGACCTGAGACGTCGCCCTTAGCGGATCGGGAATGTTGCGGCCGCGGACGATGATCTGGTCGGTAATGGTCGGCTGGATGTTGAGCGCTGCGTCTTCATCCTGGGCGAAAGCGACCGACGGAGCGATCAGCATGGTCGTCCCTAAAAGCACGCTGCCTAAATTGAGATAGGACTTCATGATAAATACCTTAAATCTGGGTGCGAACAAAAAGCCGGGCGGCGCGGGTTCGCGCCGCCCGAACGCTCAATTAGCAGGGCGTGCTTGTTTCAAGGCCACAACTCCAACCAGCCCACCAGCGATCGTTGGCGTCTTCGACGGCGCCGACATAAGTGGTGTCCTCGAAGAACGGATCGAGGCCTGACAAGCCTGCAAAAGGCGTCGCCGCGCCTTCCGACGGACCATTGATGAAGCCGTTGATTAACGTGTCCGAGAAGCTCGCATTATTATTCATGTCCGCACCGACAGAACCGGCGGCGGCCGGCGTGTCCGGCGTTGCGTTGGTGAGCGCCGTGCAGTCGAACAGCACCGAATTGAAGGTCGGATCGACGTCGACGCCGTCATAGGACGCCGGCGTGCCGTTGCCGGCTGAGTCTTCCCAGCGGAAGCAGGGCGCGCCGTATGAAACAACGCCGTTGAGGAAGCGGCCCACATGGCCGGAGTTGATACGGAATGCATTCGTGCGCGCCCCGACCAGCGTGAAGTTGGCTATGGTCTGGTTTGTCGGCGGGGTGACGGTCCCGGCGCTCGAAAGCTCCATGCCGTTGTCGCCGCCTGTGGCGCGCTGGACAATAATCAGGAACTGTGTCGCGCCGTTCCAGCCATTGTCGAGATCGAAGCTGTCGTCGTCATTGCCGGTGAGCACAATGTGCTTGAGGTTCACCGTGCCGCCGAACACCTCGATGCCGTCGTCTGAGTTGTTGTGAACCTGAACGTACTCAATGATCGTCGTATCACCGACGCCGCCGAGGGTCAGGCCGTTCAGCTCGTCGCCGTCCTGGTTCAGCGCAAATCCGGCGTGCTTGATCTGAACATAACGGATCGCGCCACTGTCGTCGTCAGAAACCGCGCCGCCGTAAATCGCTTCCGGATTGGTGACGCCTTCAATGGTCTGCTCGCAGTCCACTGTCCCCGGCATGCCGGCGATACAGCGGTTGATCGGCGCGCGGCCAAGAACCACAACGCCGCCCCATTCGCCGATCGCATTCGCCGGATCGGCTTGCGAGTTGGTCAGGTCAGCTTCAGACGTAAAGATAACCGGGTTCTGAGGGGTACCGTTTGCGAAAATTCTGGAACCTCGATTAACGACGAGATGATCTGCGCCGCTGTTGCCGAAAATATCAACGCCCGGTTCAATCGTCAGGTCAGCTGCTGTGCCGCCCATGCCGTCAGCGCCGACGTCGATACCGATATCGACGCGACCGCCAAGCTCATAAAAGTTGCCGCGAATGAGCGTCAGGTCGCTGGTCTTGACGCCGGCGATTTCGCAGACGTTGCGGCCGTTGAGCGTGCCCGTCAGGCTTGTACCGGCCGGGCAGTCAGGTTGAGGGAACAGGCCAAATGTCCAGCCCGTAGCCCAGTTGTTGGTTTCCGTTTCGTCCGGTCCGAAGGCGCCGATGTAATCGACGTCTTCGAAGAAAGAACCTGGCAGCGTCGTCAGATCGAATGCCGTGACGCCAAGTTCGTTCGGGCCCGGGAAGAGCATCGAGGTAAGCGTACTCATCATCTCTGAGTTATTGGCGTCTGCCCCGACGGAACCGGCGGCGGCCGGCGTGTCAGGCGTTGCGTTGGTGAGCGCCGTGCAGTCGAACAGGACCGAATTGAAGGTCGGATCGACGTTAACGCCGTCATAGGACGCCGGCGTGCCGTTGCCAGCTGAGTCTTCCCAGCGGAAGCATGGCGCGCCGTAGGAAACGACGCCGTTGAGGAAGCGTCCGACGTGACCGGAGTTGATCCGGAATGCGTTGGTGCGCGCGCCAACCAGCGTGAAGTTGGCGATGGTCTGATTGGTCGGCGGGGTGACGGTCCCGGCGCTCGAAAGCTCCATCCCGTTGTCACCACCATCATCGCGCTGCTTGATGACGAGAAACTGCGTCGCGCCGCTCCAGCCATTGTCGAGATCGAAGCTGTCGTCGTCATTGCCGGTGAGCACCACGTGCTTGAGGTTCACCGTGCCGCCGAACACCTCGATGCCGTCGTCTGAGTTGTTGTGGACCTGGACGTAATCAATCGTCGTCATGTCGCCCACGCCGCCCAGCGTCAGGCCGTTCAGTTCATCGCCGTCCTGGTTCAGCGCAAAACCGGCAAATCGAACCTGCACATACCGGATTACGCCGCTATTGTCGTCAGAAACCGCACCGCCATAAAGCGCTTCAGGATTGGTGACGCCTTCGATGGTCTGTTCGCAGTCCACGGTACCCGGCATGCCGGCGATGCAGCGGTTGATCGGCGCGCGGCCGAGAACCACAAGCCCGCCCCACTCGCCGATGTTCGAGCCACCCGTATCGGTCGGGTCAATGGCCCGGCGCTCAAGATCATTCTGGCTGGTGAACACGATCGGCGCATTCTCTTCGCCGTCCGCTATGAGTTGCGAGCAGCGGTTGACCACGAGGTGGTCCGCGCCGGCATTGCCGAAAATCACGACGCCCGGATCAATCGTCAGCGTGGCCGATGTGCCGCCTGCGCCGTTGGCGCCGCAATCGACACCGACGTCAACGCGGCCGTTAAGACGGTATGCGACGCCGACGCCGTCGCCGTCATCGTCTTTGAAGGGCAGTGTGAGATTTGAAAGAATGGTGCCGGAGATATCGCAGGTGACCACGCCGCCAACGGCCGTGCCCGTAGAAAATCCTGTTGGGCAGGTGTCCATGGAGGTCCCGCCGCCTCCACCGCCGCCTCCGCCTCCGCCTGGCGGCGTTCCCGGGTTCGTCGCGCCCGGTGATGTGATATTTTCGCCTTGCGTACAGGCGGCGAGCGCGCAGGCTGCGCCGGCAAGAAGGATTGATTTGATATTGGAGAATTGGCTCATCTGGGAGACCCCCGGGGGAAATTGCACACGAAACCCGGCGCCCCACGCGCCGGCCGGGTTGGCGATTAGTGGAGGGGTTTGACACCTGCGTGACAGGTTTATTTCACTTCAGTGACATTTCGGCCCGCACATTCCTCCGTATGCGCACGGCGTGCATGTCAATCAACGCACGGATTGCGCTTCGCTGGATGCACTGGTTGCGCAACAGTGGAAAATCCGGCTAACAACTCAATCTGTTAGACCGATGAAACGACGACTTCCGAAAACCGCCGCTGGATTTCAATCACTCAAATAACGCAGAACCTCAAACATGTCTTACTGGGTCATATTAGTCACATGGGTTCTTGTCGGGTTGCTGATCGGCAGCTTCCTCAATGTCGTGATTTATCGCGGGCCAAAGATGTGGAATCTCGTGGAAAGTGATTCGCCCGGCAATCTCGTCTCGCCCCGATCCTATTGTCCATCGTGCAAAGCGCCGATCAAACGAATCAATATGATCCCGCTTCTGGGCTACATAATGCTTCATGGAAAATGTGCGTCCTGCAGCGCTTCCATTTCATTACGGTATCCGCTGGTCGAATTGCTCGGCGCCGCAGCGGCAGTCATCGCAACTATTCTGTTTGGCTTCACTGTCACGGCGGCGCTTGCGGCCTTGTTTATTTGGACGCTGATCGCGCTGTCTTTCATCGACGCAGAAACAGGCTTCTTGCCTGACGCGCTGACCATTCCGCTGCTTGCGCTCGGGATCGTCGCAAACGCCATTGATCTTTTCGCAACGCTGCCAAACGCGCTGATCGGCGCAACTGCGGGGTACCTGATCTTTCGCCTGATCGGCGCGGTATTCCAGCGCCTGCGTGGGCTCGAAGGGCTTGGCCAGGGCGATGCGAAACTGCTTGGCGCGCTTGGCGCCTGGCTCGGCTGGCAGGCTTTGGCGCCGCTCGTATTCGCCGGGGCGGTGCTGGCTTTAGCCGCTGTCGGGACCATGCGCCTTTCCGGAAAGACCGTCTCGAACGAAACGCCGATCCCTTTCGGTCCGGCGCTCGCCGGCGCAGGGGCAATCGCGATGATCCTTAACGGATTGCACCTGCCTGCAAATATCTGGAACTAGTTTTACTTTCCTTTGAACGTCGGCTTTCTCTTTTCAAACAGCGCCCGGACGCCTTCGGCGCAATCGTCACTAGCGACAAGAGATCTTTGCGCCATCGCTTCAAACGCCATGGCGTTATGCAAACCCTGTTGCGACGCGGCGCGAAAGGCGCGTTTGGTTTGCGCCAGCGCCAGCGGCGCCCTTTCAGTCAGCGACGACGCCCAGTCGAGCGCATTCGCCAAGACTTCACTGGCAGGCGTCACCCGATTGACCAAACCCCATTCAAGCGCCCGCGCCGCGTCGAGTTTTTCCGCTTCAACGGCGAGCTGATAGGCGCGCGCATAGCCAACCTGCTGCGTCAGCAGGAATGACAGCCCGCCATCGGGCACAAGGCCGATATTGGCGAACGCGCTCATCAGATACGCGTCCTCGCTCATCACGCGCAGGTCGCAGGTGAGCGCCGTCGTCATGCCAATACCGGCGGCGGGACCGTTCACGGCGGCGATCACCGGCTTCGGCATTGTCTGGATCGCTGTCAGAAACGCGGAATATTCCGTATTCAGAATTTCTTCGATGCTGTATTGTTCATCCATGGAACTGACATCGGCGCCGGCGCAAAACGCCCGCCCCTCGCCGGTAATCACCGCAACACGGACGTCCGGATCGCTCGCCGCGCGCTTCGTCGCGTCGGCCATGTCGGCGCGCATCTGGCGATCATAGGCGTTGAGCTTTTCCGGCCGGTTGAGCGTAATCAGGGCAACGTGCTCACGCGGCGTTTCATATTTGACGGTCATTTGTATTTCCTCTGGCGGATCATGGACTTGGCATCGCTATCATCGCTCCTGTCAGCGCCGATTGCAAAGCCGGTTCGCAGTGCTTAGGCAATTGGCAGGCGAAACCTGAGGAGCCCGCAAAATGCCTGACACCCGTTTTTTCCGCGAAGCCTGTTTCATCGGCGGGGACTGGGCGAACGCCTCAGGGGATGTAATCAAAGTCAAAAACCCGGCCACCGGCGAGATCATCGGTTCGGTTCCGAAATTCGGGCGCGAGGAAACCGGCAAGGCGATCAGCGCCGCCGCCGCGTAGCCGGCCCAGATGTGGAGGTCATCCCACTCGTCGGCGCTGATCCAGGCCACCGCAAAGCTGGCCACCAGCGACCAGTGAAAGACGCGGACCAGGGGGTCCCAGACCCTTACCGTCGCCGCCATGACCTCAGCTCTCCGACTTCGACTTTACCACGGTGAAGGTCTTGGGGTCGAAGTAGGCCTCCATACGCTGGCCCTTGCCATCTGTGCCGTAGACCTCGTAGCAGCCGTCGTCGACCTTGATCTTGCGGATTTTCCAGCCCTCGCCCTCCAGCTTCTGCTGCAGGGCCGCCTGCGGCTGCCACTGCGCCTGGGGTACGGCGCACTTGTTGGATGCCTGTGCACTACCGGCGACAAGCGGGAGAGCGAGCGCGGCAACGGCAATGATCGATTTCATAGCAGTCCTCTTCTGAACTTTGGGTTTGGCGATGCCGCATTTTTTGCCACGGCCCGCTGACCGCAAACTGAATGCCAATGAATTCTTCTGTCAGCTTGGCGTAAGCTCGCCGTGGGAAGCCCTCGGTCTTCCCAAAAAGACAGATGCGGATGGGCAGGACAGGAGCGGATGCGCGTACTGCTGATCGAAGACGAACCCTACCTGGGCCAGGCGGTACAGGAGCAGATCGCCGCTGACGGCCATGCCGTCGACTGGGTGAAGCGCCTGGACGAGGGCGAGGCGGCCCTGCGCGCCGTCGACTATGGCCTTGTGCTGCTCGATCTGCACCTGCCCGACGGGCGCGGGCTCGACCTGCTGAAAACCATGCGCCGCGGCGGCGACAAGCGCCCAGTTATCATTCTCACCGCGCGCGATCAAGTCAGCGACCGAATCGACGGCCTCAACGCCGGCGCCGACGACTACCTGGTGAAGCCCTTCGATCTCACCGAACTGAGCGCCCGGGTCATGGCGGTGTCGCGGCGCTACGCCGGCAACCCCAATCCGCTGATCGTCTTCGGTGACGTGAAGATCGACAGAGCGGAGCGCCGTGCCTGGCGCGCAGACACACCGGTCGACCTCACCAAGCGCGAATGGGCGATCATGGACCTCCTGACCCAGCGCGCCACCGCGGTGGTTTCCAAGGAGCAGATCGAGGAAGCGCTCTATGCCTTCGGCTCCGAGATCGAAAGCAATACCGTGGAAGTGCACATCAGCCGGCTGCGCAAGAAACTCGGCCGCAACGCCATCGATACGCTGCGCGGCGTCGGTTATCGTCTGGGCGCGACTTGAGCGTGTCCCGGGACAGTGGCGCGGGCCCCTGGAGCATCGCCCAGCGGCTCAGTGCTCTCCTGACCGTCGCAATGGCTGCGTTGTGGCTGGTGGCGGTAATCGCCGCTGCGGCCGTGGTCAGGCATGAAACCAACGAGGTCTTCGACAGCGCGCTGCAGGAAATCGCACAGCGCCTGGTGCCGCTGGTAGTTGCTGGGGTCGGCGAGGACGATGAAGATGAAGAAGATGATGAAGATGAAGAAGAAGAGACGCACAGGCGGAAAACCCGGGTGATCGAGGAAAGTTTGGATTTTGCCGAGCATGAAGAATACCTCGTCTACCAGGTCCGTGACGCCGAGGGCCACGTGCTGCTGCGCTCGCATGATGCGCCGGAGACGGCTTTTCCAGTGGCGCTCAGGCGTGGCCTTACCGAGG
>DGNI01000055.1:69204-70874 GCA_002388885.1 Parvularculaceae bacterium UBA4496
CCGTGAGGCGATTTACGAGACTCTCGTCGGCCTCATCGCACCGCTGGCCTTGCTCATCCCGTTCGCTGGCTTCGTCATCTTTTGGACGGTGCGCCGCAGCCTGGCACCTCTGAGCGCGGTGCGTGCCGAGCTCGATGCCCGAGGTGGCGCCAATCTCACGCCGATTTCCAGCGATGCCATGCCGAAGGAACTGGCGCCGATTATCCAGGACGTGAACCACCTGCTGGCGCGCCTGGGCAAGGCGCTGGAAAGCGAGCGCGCCTTCGCCGCCAACTCCGCACATGAGCTCCGTACGCCGGTGGCCGCTGCGCTGGCGCAAACTCAGCGCCTCGCCGCCGAACTGCAGGGGGCACCGCAGCGGGCCTCGGAGCGCACCAGGATTGATCAGATCGCCGCGACCCTGCATCGCCTCGGCGACCTGGTGGAAAAGCTGCTTCAGCTCGCCCGGGCCGAGGCGGGCATCGCGCTCAGCCGCGATCCCGTCGACGTCATGCCGGCCCTGCGTCTGATCATTGACGAGCTGGCACGACGTGGCGGAATCGGGGCTCGGCTCGATTTCGACGATGGCGGTTGGCAGCGCCTCATGGCGCGCACCGACATTGACGCCTTCGGCATCGTGCTGCGCAACCTCATCGACAACGCGTTGCATCACGGCCGAGAGGGCGGCCCGGTTGCCGTCTTTCTCGACGCCGAAGGCGCGATCCATGTGCGCAACGAAGGCGCGGTAGTGCCGCCCGCACAGCTTGCCAAGCTTACCGAACGTTTCGAGCGCGCCGGTGCCGCGGCGCCAGGCGCCGGCCTCGGTCTCGCGATCGTTGAGATGATCCTGGCGCAGTCCGGCGGCAGGTTGACGCTGCACTCACCCGCGCCGGGGCGCGGCGACGGCTTCGAGGCGGTGCTGCGACTTGATCTTGGCGAGCGGGCTGAGGTTCAGCCAACGGCCTAGCGCCTTGCGGGCCCTGGCGGTGCCGATGGCCTCCAGGCGGCCGCTGGAGAGTGCGCGGATCAGCGTCAGGTCGCCGCGCACCACGTAGATCATGTCCGGCAGGGTGCAGGCGAGGTAGAGATCGACCTCCAGGCCGGGGTCTTCCAGGCAGAGCTCGCAGCCGTCGTCGCGGTTCACGAACCACCACAGGCGCTTGTCCTTCGGCTGGTCGGTGAACTCCACCCGCACCAGCGAGGGCGTCTTGCCGAAGGCGGNNCAGGTCGATCTCGCCCTTCACCAGCTGGCGCCGCGACCAGCGCTGGCCCCAGGTACCGAGCGCGATGACCAAGGGCACGAACTCGCGGCCCGGCTCGGTCAGGTGATAGGTCTTGCCGCGGCCGGACTTCGCTTTGCGGGTCTCGACGATGCCCTCGGCCTCGAGCTGCTTCAGGCG
This sequence comes from Parvularculaceae bacterium UBA4496, assembly GCA_002388885.1. Classification (GTDB taxonomy): domain Bacteria; phylum Pseudomonadota; class Alphaproteobacteria; order Caulobacterales; family Parvularculaceae; genus Hyphococcus. Next base: position 70,584 of record DGNI01000055.1, read on the forward strand.
CTTCGACAGCAAGGTGGGCGACATCAGCGGCACGCCGCGCTGCAGTTCGGAGAAGCGCGTGGCACCGGCGGCAAGATCGCGGACGATCAGTGGTGTCCAGCGCTCGCAGAACAGCTCCGAGGCCTTGGCGACGGGGCAGAACTGTCCGTAGCTCTTCATGGCCTGCTCCTTTTTCGCAGACGTCAGTTTAGCACCCGCCTGCACTCCGCTGAACTACACTTTGTGGACTATCCGCGCGCATCGTGCCGCGGGCAGCATGGCGCCCCCATCGGTGAACGAAGGAGGCACAGG
>DGNI01000055.1:70965-71661 GCA_002388885.1 Parvularculaceae bacterium UBA4496
TGCTCGACGTCGCCTGCGGCACCGGCAGCTTCGCCCGCGAAGCTTTGCGGTGTGGCGCGACAGTTACCGGCGTCGACCGCAATCCCGGCATGCTGGCCGTGGCGCGGCGAATGGACGGCGTCATCGACTGGCGCGAGGGCTTGGCGGAGCAACTTCCCTTCGAGGACGGCAGCTTCCAGGCGGTGGGCAGCCAGTTCGGCCTCATGTTCTTCGAGGACCGCGCGAAGGCGCTGGCGGAGATGTGGCGGGTGACACGGCCCCGGGGCGCAATGGGAGTTATCGTGTGGGACGCGCTGGAGCGCACGCCCGGCTACCGCGCCATGGTCGGCCTGCTGCAGCATCTCTTCGGCGACGACATTGCGAACGGCCTGCGCGCGCCCTTCGTGCTCGGCGATCCCGGCGAGGTGCGGGAACTCTTCGAGGCCGCCGGCATTCCCGACGCCAGGANNAGACCATTATCGGCGAGGCGCGCTTTCCCTCAATTGCCGACTGGGTGCGCACCGACGTGAAGGGCTGGACTCTGGCCGATGCAATCGACGATGCGCAGTACGCCCGGCTGCAGAAGGAAGCGCAGAAGGAATTGGCCGGCTTTGTGAAACGCGACGGCAGCGTGCGCTTCGACTCCCCGGCCCACATTGTCACGGCAGTGAAGGTCTAGGGCGTCGGATCCGTGCCGAGAAAGTCGCGTACGGCAGC
>DGNI01000055.1:71681-71890 GCA_002388885.1 Parvularculaceae bacterium UBA4496
ACGCTCCGCCGTCACCTCCGGCGGGAAGGCGTCGAGCAGGCGTGAGGGTAAGGGGTCGAGCAGCACGAAGACGCCGTGGTCGTCGGCGCGGCGGATGAGCCGGCCGTAGGCCTGGCGCAGCTTCAGGCGGGTCAGGCGCTCGTCGTAGGCGCGGCCGCCGAAGGCCGTGCGGCGCGCCTTGTGGATGATGTCGGGACGCGGCCAGGGCA
>DGNI01000165.1 GCA_002388885.1 Parvularculaceae bacterium UBA4496
TGCGGCCATACATGCTCTTCTCCACCCACACGCCGAATTTTTCGGTGATTTTACCGTCCTCATCAGCGCCAAGATCTACCTTGAGCCCGTATTTTTCCCTGAATTTCTGGTGCTTGGCGATGGTGTCGCGGGACACGCCGATGACGGTTGCCCCGGCGCGTTTGAATCTCGCCATATCATCAGAGAACGCGATCGCTTCCTTGGTGCAGCCGGGCGTGTCGTCCTTCGGATAGAAATAGAGAACCACTTTTTTGCCGAGAAGGTCCTTCGATTTAACCGTTTCCCCACTGTCCAGCGCTACCGAGAAGGCGGGCGCTTTTGTTCCTTCTTTCAGCTCTTTCGCCATCGGGTTCCTCCAAAAGACGGGTCAACTGCGCCGCAACATATCGGGCATGCAGAGATTGGCTAGAGCGAAGGCGCTGGGTTGTGGAAAACTGCCGTTCGCAGCTTGCCTGCCTTGGATTTGGCCGGTACCGATAAAAGTTTGCAGCGCTGTTTGGGGAGGCGGCGTTTTAGGGCGGTAGGCGTTTCGTTCGCAGGGGTATGCGGCTACATGAAAAGTAAGGCCTTGAAAACGGCCATCATCGCGATCGAGGTTGTGGCGCTCATGATCGCGATCGCCGCCGCCGCACTGGTGTTCCTTTACTGGCGGATGGGTCAGGGCCCGGTTTCGCTCGGGCTGTTTCGAGTAAGCGCTGAAGCCGCGATAGAGCAGCGCCTGCCAGAAGGGTATGATGCCAGCATTTCAGCAATTAATCTGCAGCGCGCTGGCGAAGGCGGCGATCTGCGGCTCGATCTCGCCGATCTCAAAATTCTCGATGCGGATGAAAACACCGCCGCAGAAGCGCCGGCGATTTCAGCCGTTTTCAGCCTTCGGGATTTATTGAAAGGCGAGATTGGCCCGAAAATGCTACATGCAGATCGAGCTGCGTTTCGTATCTTAAGGGGAAAAGATCTTCATGTTGAAATTCCCATTGCAAAAGAGGAACAGAAAAAGCCGCGCCTGCCGGTCGTATCTTCCTTTATCGATGGCAGGCTGATCAAAAGCGCATTTGAGTCCGCGCAGGTTAGTAACGCTGAAATTACTTTTTATGATGCAGCTTCGGATCGCGCATGGTCGGCGCCCGATACGCAGATATCGTTGAGGCGTAACGAAACGGGACTTGTGGCGCGCGTTGTCGGCAACATCGATATGGGCGGGATGAAGGCGGGCCTCGACGCGAATGCCACGTACAACGAAAATGACGGCGTCATCGATGTATTCGTAACAGGCGAGCGCTTTCCAGTTGGCGATTTGCTCAGCACTTTTTATGGCGACAGGGCGGCGATTATTGAAGGACCCGTTTCTGGCGAGGCGGCAATTTCTTTCACGGCCGATGGCGATGTAAAAGCATCGAAATTTGATGCGGCATTGGGGCCGGGCGCGCTGACCCTTGGCGGCGCGCGGCGCGAAGTCGCTAATATCGCCTGGGTCGCGGCGTTCGACCCGGCTGAGAACCGGTTTTTCATAGAAAACTTTGCGTTCGATATTGACGGCGCGNNGAAGTTGCAGGCGAGGTTTCGATTTCGTTTGGCGATGATATCCGCAAACCGGAACGAATAAATTTTGACCTGCAATCGAATGAAGTGGTCATAACTGCGCCGGAATTTTTGGAAGGGCCGCTGGCGTTCTCAAACAACCGGCTTCGGGGACGGTACGCTGTCCAAGATCGAAGACTTGAGGCGGATTCGTTCGAAATAAGCGTCGAGGGGCTCAGAGGTTCCGGCGCACTGTCTTTTGAAATGCCTCGCGCCAAGAGCGTCGAAGCGGCGCCTTCGCCGGGGGTTACGGCTGATCTTAGCTTCGAAGGCGCGCTCGATCCTGAGAGATTGTTAAACCTCTGGCCGAAAGACAGCGTCGGTGATGGCGCGCGTGACTGGGTCGAGGAACGTCTTGCTTCTGCGCAGATCGACAATCTGAAATTTAAAATGAATCTCGCGCCCGGCGCGATTGGCGAGGATGGCGGCTTGCCCGACGACGCCATGGAGTTGACCTTCGATGCGCGAGACGTCACTGCGTACTATGTCAGCGAAATGACCCCATTGCGCGGCGGTGCAGGATCCGGCGTTCTGCGCGGCAACAGTTTCAAGCTGAACGTAGCGCGCGCGAAAGTAGGCGACGTGGCCATCAGCAAGGGAGAAGTTTCGTTTCCCGAGTTTATCCCCAAATGGCGGCCGACCTATTACCGTTTTACGGCTAACGGCGATGCGCGCGCGATGCTGTCAATTCTCGATGAAAAACCGTTGACCCTGCTTTCGAAAGTCAACCTGTCTCCGACGCAGTTTTCAGGCGGCGCGAATGCAGTGGTCGAGATCATGCGTCCGAACAAACGCGATGTCGCCAGTGAGGAATATGGTTATTCTGGCGTCGCGACATTTGAAAATATGGCCATTTCCGAATTGATCGGCGACGTGAATTTCACAAACGCCAAGGGTAAAGTGGATTTGAAAACCCGCTCCATGACGGTGACGGCGGACGCAGAGTTTACTGACGGCGCGCCAATTGATCTGTCATGGACGCAACGGTTTTATCGCGAAGACGGTCCGTCGGAAATCAATATTGCAGGCGTATTTGACTCAACCACTGGCGACTGGTTCGGCATATCGCCAAGGCAATTTGTGGTGGGACCGGTTGATTTCAAAGCGCGGGCGCTTGGTGAGCTGGGCGATTTTAAAACGCTGGATGTCGACGCCGATTTTACCGCTGCGGTGATTAAGCTCGATGCGCTCGGATGGCGCAAGCCGGACAATATTCCCGCATCCGGAGCCTTGAAACTGCGCTTCGCAGATGAAGGCGTTCATGTCGACGCCTTAAAGATCGATGCCGGAGACTACGCAAACATTAACGGCGCGCTGTTGTTCAATGCCAACGGCGCGTTGCAATCCGCATCAATTACGGATTTTTCTCTTGCCGGCGCGGCGGATTTGAATATCCGCGCCGAGCGCGATCCCGCCGGTGTTCTGGTTTTCACCGCTGTCGGTCCGTTCCTCAACGCCGGCGCCATGATCGAACAGATGCTGAACGGCTCCAGCGCCGAGAAAGATGAGCCGTTTCCATGGGGGACAGGCATGGCTTTGAACGCGCGCGTCGATGAAATCGCCATGCGCGAAGGCGTCACCTACATGGACGGCGCGCTCGATCTTCGCCGCGACGCCGAGCGTTTGCAGGCGCTGAATTTTACGGCGTTCGATGAAAATGGGACGCCGCTGAGAGCCGCCATGTCGCTCACCGGGGCTGGAGAGGGCCCGCAACGCGCTATAGCCGCCGAAACAAGAGAGCTTGGCGCATTGATGGCCGGCGTTTTTGGATTGAAATCCGTCGCCGGCGGGGAAGGCGTTCTGCGATTAATGCTGAATTCCGGCGAGGCGGCCGGATTTTCCGGCGAACTTGAAGCGCGCCGCTTACAGGTCATCAACGCGCCGCTGCTCGCACGTATCCTGTCAGCTGGTTCCCTTGACGGTCTTGCAAATCTGTTGAGCGGCGAGGGGATCGAGTTCGATTACGCAGCCGGCGAGTTTGAATATGCCAACGGCGTATTGTTGATCGACGAATTACAGGCGACCGGATCGTCCGTTGGCATTACGGCGGACGGTTCCGTCAGTTTCGGCGCCAGCGGCGAGGCGCGCCTCAACGGCGCCGTGGCGCCGCTCTACATGCTGAATTCCGTTCTCGGGAATACGCCGATTATCGGCGACATTCTTGTCGGGAAAAAAGGCGAGGGCATTGTCGCGTTCACTTACTCGGTGGACGGCAACACTTCCAATCCGCAGGTCACCGTCAATCCGCTGTCCGCGTTGACTCCGGGCATCTTCCGCAGGTTGATGCAGCCGCAACAACAGGGGCCTGCATCGCCAGGGCAATCCGAACCGGAACGACCGGCGCCCGTCGAAGAATAACCTCAGGACACCCGCAGGATCGCGTGTTTCTTTTTACCGATGGAAAGCTTGATGGCGCCGTCGCGAATGTCGTCTGTGCTGAGATTTCGCTCCTCGCGAACCGGTTCGTCATTGAGCTTCAGGGCGCCAGCCTTGATGTGACGGCGCGCTTCGCCTTTTGACGCACAAAGACCCGCCGCCAGAAACTGGTCGATCACCGGGGCCGATGCCAGCTCGCCCGCGCTTAGTTCTACAGTCGGCAAGTCGCCGCCAAGGCCGCCCTGTTCGAAGGTTTTCTGGGCCGTTTCCGCCGCGCTGGTCGCCGCGTCTTTCCCGTGCAGGAGAGCGGTTGCTTCGTTGGCGAGGACCTTTTTGGCTTCGTTGATTTCCGAACCGTCCAAAGCGGCGAGCCGACTGACTTCATCCATCGGCAAGGTCGTAAACCGCGCGAGCAACATGCCGACATCGGCGTCTTCGACGTTTCGCCAGTACTGCCAGTAGTCGTAAGGCGAAAACATATCGGCGTTGAGCCACACGGCGCCGGATTCGGTTTTGCCCATCTTCTTGCCGGAGGCAGTGGTGAGGAGCGGCGTCGTCAAACCGAAGACTTCCCTGCTGTCCTTGCGGCGGCAAAGCTCGACGCCATTGACGATGTTGCCCCATTGATCCGTGCCGCCGAGCTGCAGCGTGCAGTCGTGACGGTTCAACAGCTCGTGAAAGTCGTACGCTTGCATCAGCATGTAATTGAACTCGAGAAATGTCATCGGACTTTCCCGGTCGAGACGGAGTTTGACGCTATCGAATGTCAGCATGCGGTTGATCGTGAAATGCACGCCGTAATCGCGCAGAAATTCGATATAGCCGAGCTTTGACAGCCAGTCGTTGTTGTTGACCATCAGCGCGCCGGTCGGCCCGTCGCCGAATTTCAGAAATTTATTAAAAACATCCTTGATGCCGGTGATGTTCGCGTCGATATCCGCATCGGTCAGGAGCTTGCGCTGTTCGTCCTTGCCGGTGGGGTCGCCGACCTTCGTCGTGCCGCCGCCCATCAGTGCAATCGGCCGGTGCCCGGTCTGCTGCAACCAGTAAAGCAGCATGATCTGCAACAGGCTTCCGGCGTGCAGCGACGGCGCGGTTGCGTCAAATCCGATATATCCCGTGACGACGCCAGAAGCGGCCTTTTCGTCAAGGCCTTCGAGATTGGTGCCCTGCGCAATGAAGCCGCGTTCGCTGAGCACGTTCAAAAAATCGGATTTGTATGTATCGCCCGCAGCCATGGTTTTTCTCAAAAAGTTTTCTGCGCCGGAACTAACACGCTCGGCGGCATTGTCCAGCGGCGGGTCAGTCTTCGCTGAGAAAGCGTTCATAATCGCCGACCAGCGCGCTTGCCGCCGCCGCAACGATCTTTCCGCCGTCCTCCGGCGATGACAGCGCCGGGTTCGAACCAATGCGCCCGTCCGGGAAACGGCGGCGGTAGTCACGCGCGTCATGAAACGATCCCGACGGCGCGATTTCAGGTTCCATGGTCACCGTTTTGACCGCTTCCGGGTAGGCGTAATAGGTGACGGAAACTTCAGACGGCGTTGCGTGCGAGCCATGCCCTTCGGGATAAAGCTCGAAACACAGTTTTTCGACGCCGGGCAGCTCCCACCAGTTGCGCAGCATCATCTGGACGTCGTCATTGCCCGCGCCAGCAGGGTCGAAACTGGCGTCTGCATAGATTTCCGAAAACGCCGCCTGGATCGTCGCGATGTTGCCGCCATGGCCGTTGAAAAAATAAATCCGCCGGAAGCCGTGACGGCGCAGCGATGCAACCCAGTCCGCAATGGCTGCAATCATGGTTGACGGCCGCAAGGTCATCGAACCTGGAAATGCGAGATGATGCTGGGCGCAACCGACGGCGAATGTGGGAGCGATAAGAATATCGTCGTGATCCGCCGCCGCCGCCTTGGCGATAATTTCGGGACAAAGTGCGTCAGTGCCGATGAGACCGTTCGGTCCGTGCTGTTCGAACGAGCCGATTGGCACGATAATGCCGGTGGAGCGACCGAGATAGGATTCGATTTCTTGCCAAGTGCTTAACGCCATCAGCATGATTTTTTCCTTTTCGCAGGATTGAAGTTTTGCGTTAAAGACGCGACGTCCATATTAAGTGATCCTTTGTTTTCATTTGCAAGATCGGTTTTGAAGGCGATATGGCGAATTTGCTGACAGCGATAGGATTGATGAGCGGCACGTCCCTTGACGGGATCGACGGTGCTATCCTCACGACCGATGGCGAGGACGTCGTCGAGGCCGGGCCTGCCATCCACATTCCTTACAGCCGTGATCTCAAAATCTGGACGCGCCGCGCGATCAAGGCGGCGCTTGAAGGCCGTGACGGCGCATCGGAAGTGGGCAAGGCGGCGGGCGAGGTGACCCTGGCGCATATCAAGGCGGTAGAAAAGCTGCTTGAGGAAGCGGGTCTCAAAAGAAAAGACATCGACGTCATCGGCTTTCACGGTCAGACAATCCTGCACCGGCCGTCGCGCGACGCTGCGGTGGCGGGGCGGACATGGCAGCTGGGCGACGGGCGCGTTCTATCAGATGAAACGCGGATTGACGTGGTTTGTGATTTTCGCGCGGCGGATGTCGCCGCCGGCGGGGAGGGCGCGCCATTTGCGCCCGCCTATCATCGTGCGCTGCTCGCGGCGATGCCGGAGCCGCCGCAATGCGCCGTAGGCGTCATTAATCTTGGCGGGGTTTCGAATGTGACATATGCGCCGGAAAATGCGCGCGCTGCTGATCTCATTGCTTATGATTGCGGGCCCGGCAACGGACTCGTTGACGAATGGGTCGAATTGAAAACCGGAGAGCCCATGGACAAGGACGGCGCCATGGCGCTGGCGGGCGAGGTGAATGAAGAAGCGCTGCGCATGATGCTGCTCTCGCCATATCTGCGCCGCAAGCCGCCGAAGTCGCTCGACCGTTATGATTTCAAACTCGATCATGTGAAAAAACTTTCGCAGGAAGACGGCGCCGCAACACTGACGGCGTTTACGGCGGCGTGCATTCGCGACTCGGTGAAGTTTCTTCCCGAACCGCCGGGCGGCTGGATCGTATGCGGCGGCGGCCGTCACAATCCGGCGATGATGGCGGCGTTGAAAGACATGCTTGATGCGCCGGTAGTCACTGCAGAAGAAGCCGGATGGCGCGGCGATGATCTGGAGGCGGAATGTTTCGCCTATCTTGCTGTGCGAAGCCTCAAGAAATTACCGCTCAGCTATCCGAAGACCACGCGCGTGCCGGTTCCCATGAAGGGCGGCGTCTACCATCGTGCGCCGGTCTAGGATTTCTACGCGAATTTTTGCCCGATCTGTTAACCATTCGCCCCTTGCCAAGCGGCGAAACGCACCCCATGATTCAAGTCAGGTTTTCAGCAACGTAAAGGAGGTGATCCGATGTCGAGTGATTTCTTAAAGCCAATGAGGTCTTTGTGGAAACAGCGCGTCTCGGAGCAGCCTTCGACCCGCGCTTAACCACCGGATTTTCCGAAAAGATCTCGAGGCCTCTTGGCTGACGAAATCGCGATCCTTTTAAAAGGATTGAGGGCCGCTCAACAGAGCGGCCCTTTTCGTTGCAGCGCTATAGCTGCCCTTTAATCGAAAATCGCGCGTTTACGGGCGCGCCTACGCTCACTTGGTGCGTGCTGTGTGCGTTCGGGAAATAAAGCTCATCGGTCAGGTTCTCGAGATTGACCTGAAGACGCAGCTTGTCAGACACGTCATAATAAGCCGCCGCATCAAGCCGGATATAGCTCGGCAGGACAGCAGTGTTTGCGTTATCAATGAAGCTTTCGTCCTGATAGGTGAGCCCAAGACCCAGACCGAACTTATCCGTCGCCTGGAAGTTGTTCCAGATTGAGAACATATGTTCAGGCAGCTCGATCGGGCGAAGGCCAGTCGGACCCATTCGGTTGACCTGCTCGCCGTCAAGGTAGCTATAGCCGGCGGAGACAAACCAGCGTTCGGTGATTTCACCTTGCAACTGAGCCTCAAATCCCTGAATTTTCGAGTCGATAATATCCAGCGTGGAGGGATCGTTGTCGGCCACCTGCGGTGAGCTTTGCTCAATCTCGAAAATGGCGGTTGTCAGGCTCAGGACGGGGTTGATGTCCCATTTTACACCCGCCTCAAGGTTAGAATATGTGTCGGGATCGAGCGCGTTGTTATCGCCGTTGATGTTCGCGAATTGCTCGCCGCTACGCGGCAGGAAGGATTCGCTATAGCTCCCGTAAATCGAGACGTTCTCCTGCGGCTTGAGGATTACGCCGAAACGCGGAGAGACTTCTTCATCCTTCCGGGTGCGCGTTTCGACTGCGGGAACATTGAAGACTTCAATATCAAAACTGTCGAACCGGACGCCGACAACGACATCCAGCCAATCAGTAATTTCGATCTGGTCTTGGATATAGGCTGAAAAGACGTCGATGCTCACGCGCGTGTCGTCATTTAGGTCAATCGTGAAGTCGTTTGTTGTCGGCATGCCACCCGCATTGACGCCAACGCCGCCGCGCAACTCGAGCGGGCGCATGATGAAGAAGGTTTCATTATCGTCCATCGTCGTATTCCAGAACGAATTGAAACGATCCTGATCCGATGACGTATTGATGTATTCGCCGCCAAAAATCACAGTGTGGCCGAAGCCGCCTGTTGCGAATTCTCCAACGAGATTTCCTGACAGGATCAGGTTCTGGCGATCTGTCGTATCGATATAGCCGTCAAGCGTGACGACATCGGGCGTCGTCGCCTGATCGTAGCCTGATACATAGAAATTCTGGTACTGTTTGTCGTAATCGCCATAAAAAGCGCTGAGATTGCCCTTAAGGCTCTCGGAAAAGGTGTGCTGAATTGACGCCCGAAGCAGGTGGGCCTCAAGCTCATGAAAATTAACCTCCGGGTCGCCGAAGACAATATCCTTGAACGCTTCAACCGGGCGCCCGTCCGAGCCGGTTGGAATGCCGCGATCAACGAAACGGTCGTGGTTGATATACTCATAGGATAGATCAAGCGTCGTCGCCGGGCCCAGGTTGAATTTGGCGGTCGGATTAACGCCGAACCGGTCGCCGTCATAGAAATCCCGGTGATTGTTCAGCCTTTCATACATCGCATTGATGCGGAACGCGGCATTGTCGCTCGCGGAGTAATTGGCGTCGATCTGAAAACCGAACTCGCCGAACGTATCAACGCCCGCCTGAAACCCGGTGAAAGTCTCCCCGATCACGCCCTTCTTTGTAACGCGGTTCAGGATGCCGCCGGTGCCGCCGCGCCCGAACAGGAGCGCATTTGGACCGCGAAGAATTTCCACCTGCTCAAGATTATAAAGCGGGCGGTAATATTGAACGTCGTCGCGAACGCCATCGATATAAAAGTCCGCGGTGGAGCGCACGCCGCGAAACACAATTGAGTCACGATGGCCTTCGCCCTGGGACGTGTTCACCCCCGGCGTGTAGTTGACCAATTCACCGACGCTGGTGAACCCGCGCAGCGCGATCTCGTCAGCCGTGATAATCGACAGGCTTTGTGGCACATCGATGATAGGCGTTGGCGCTTTGAGAGCGTTGACCTGGTCCGTATAAAGGACTTTTCCAACCACCACGATTTCGTCTGCGACCTCGGAGGCGAAAGCACCGCCCGACCAAAAGCCGGCTGCAATGAAGGTGGTGAGCGCGAGCGCTGTTTTTCGTCTCATAATCTATACCCCTCGGATACTGGTTATTGCGGCGCTATCGGCGCCTATTGAGAATGATTATCAGTTACCGGTTGGCTATCGACTATGAGAATGATTGTCAATTACATTTAGGGAGGGTTTGAAAATGACGCATGGCGGGGCGGTCATGACAGGATTGGCGGGCCCCACTATGAGGAACGGAAAACCTTCATCGGAGACGTGGAATGGTCAGCAAACTGGATGCAAAGGCCCGCGCAGACTTCTTCGCCCGCCATTCCGGCTGGACGCCGGTTGAGGGCAGGGACGCGATCGTCAGGACCTTCAAATTCGCTGATTTTAATGAGGCATGGGGCTTTATGTGCCGGGTAGCGCTCGCCGCCGAGAACGCGGATCACCACCCGGAGTGGACGAATGTCTATAATAAGGTGGAAATCACGCTCACTACCCATGACGCCGGCGGGCTGACGGAGCGGGACGTCGCCCTCGCCGGGAAAATCGAAGAAGCCGCCAAATAAAGGTAGGGTGAGAACAGGAAAGTTTCCGGGAACACAAAAACGCCACGGGCTCGCCTTCTATACGCCCGGGCCAACCCATAGTAAGAAATTGATATCACAAGAGGATTAGATAACTATGGCGACAATCGCGCTTGTCGATGACGACGAAAACATCCTGACTTCCGTATCAATCGCGCTCGAGTCGGAAGGCCACACGGTCAAGACGTTCGAGGACGGCGCTGCTGCGCTTGAATTCATCTCGGCGACGCCGCCGGACATGGTGGTTTCGGACATCAAGATGCCGACCATGGACGGCATGGAGCTGTTGCGTCGCATCCGCCAGAACTCGGCCCTGCCGTTGATTTTCCTGACATCGAAAGACGAGGAAATCGACGAAGTACTCGGCCTCACAATGGGCGCGGACGATTACGTCAAGAAACCATTCTCGCAGCGGCTTTTACTGGAACGCGTCAAAGCGGTGCTGCGGCGCGGTCAGGCTGGCGATACGCCGACGGCGGAAGAAGAAAAGAAAATCATGCGCCGGGGCAATCTGACGCTCGACCCGATGCGTCATGCCTGCATGTGGAAGGAACAGCCGGTTATTCTGACGGTGACGGAATTCCTGATCCTTGAATCGCTCGCCCAGCGGCCGGGGTTCGTCAAAAGCCGGGATGCGCTGATGGATGCGGCCTATGATGATCAGGTCTATGTNNCCATCGACAGCCATATCAAACGCATACGGAAGAAGTTCCGAATGGTCGACAAGGAGTTCGACGCGATCGAAACTCTTTACGGCGTCGGCTATAAATACAAGGATTCCTGATAAACAATGGAGGGTGAGGGCGCGATCGTGCGGAGGCGTCGCGCGAACCGGGCGGTTTCGCGCCTGACGGTGACGATTGTCCTCGCCAATCTCATTGGCCTGGTGATCTTGTTGCTGGGTTCATTTGCGCTCACCCAATATCGCGACGGCCTCATTCAGGCGAAGCTCGAGGGCGTGCGTGCGCAGGCGCAGATTATTGCAGATGTTCTGGCGCAGGTCGCGATAGACGAAACCACATGCCAGCCGGTCGAAGAATCCGACATCGCCGAACTCGAAGATTCAGCCGTTTGCGCGTTATCACTGCGCCAGCGCGATGTGCGCGAGGTTTTCAATCGCGTATGGGACAGCTTCGAAGGCCGCGTGCGCATTTTCAATGCGCCGCAGACCTTTGACGATCCGCCGGTTACGGATGCGCGCGCGCTGCTGATCGAAGACGTCGTATTGCGTGAAGATGAAATCGTTGCACAGAACCTGCCGCCGATCGAACAGCAAAATGATGTGATCCAATCATTGGAAGAGGAAGGAATATGGCGGCGCCTTTCCCGGTTTTTCTCTCGCGACTTTCGCGCGCAGGCCGCCCGACGGTCTATCGAGGATGAATTGAACGCGGCCCTCGCTTCGTCGCCTTTTGCAGCAGAACGCGGCGCGACGTCCGTGCGGATCGACGAAGAGGGCGAACTGGTCGCCTCCGT
>DGNI01000065.1:0-14886 GCA_002388885.1 Parvularculaceae bacterium UBA4496
TATTGGTGCCGTAGGTGATGTCTGAGGCGTAAGCAGCACGGCGTTCTTCGTCAGACAGGCCGTGTACGATGCAGCCTGTCGTCATGCCAAGCTGGCTATAAACCCGGCCCATCCATTCCGCATCGCGGCTGGCGAGGTAATCGTTAACAGTCACGACGTGGACGCCGCGGCCGGTGAGAGCGTTCAGATAAACGGGCAGGGTGGCGACCAGCGTCTTGCCTTCGCCGGTCTTCATTTCGGAAATATCGCCATTATGCAGCACCATGCCGCCCACCATCTGGACGTCGTAATGGCGCTGGCCGAGGGCTCTTTTGGCGCCTTCACGCACGGTTGCGAAGGCCTCCTCAAGCAAATCGTCCAACGATTCTCCGGCTTTATAGCGTTCTTTTAACTTTTCAGTTTGGGCTTTGAGGCCATCATCCGTCAGCTTGGCGATCTCGTCCTCTAAGGCGTTGATCGCCTCGACGCGGCGGAATAAAGGCTTGAGGCGGCGATCGTTAGAAGATCCGAAGAATTTTTTTGCGATACCGAGTAACGCCATGAGGACATCAGCCTTCGTGCTGCGATGAAACGGCGTCAGGCGCCCTCGTTGAGACTAGCGCGGGGCGCGCCCTTCATCGGCCGGGTTGGAATTGCTTACCCCCAATGGGGGCGACGGAGAGATAGTGAGCGCCTAGGGAACTGTCAACGAAGGCGGATTTCGGGCGGAGGACAATGGAAACGCCGGACGGTCAGCAATTTAATGAGGAAACGCAGGCGCGGCCTGTGGCCGCCGCTGCGCGCGCCATGGCGAGCTCGGCGATGATGTTCCTTCGCGCCCTCGGCAAGATCGCCCTAACCACGTGGCGATTGGCGGCGGCCCTTGATTCGGCCCTGTGGCGGGCGACCAAGCTGTTTGGTCGCCGCGCGCTTGCGGGGCTCGCCTACACAGCGCGATTGGCCGGCGCGGCATTCCGCGGCTTTGTGTTGTGGCTACCGACGCGAACAGGCCGAGCCTACAGCGCCATGTCGGGCGCATTCCTGGTGATCGCCGGCTTGTGGATCATCGACGTTCTTCGCGCGACGCCGTCGCTCGATACGGATGCGTCGGTGTTGCGTCCGCCGGTCGATGAGGATGATCCGATCCTTGCGCGGATCGAGGGGCGGTATGTCCATCTGTCCGAGATTGAAGCCGCGGCGCGCGCCGGCGGATTTCTGCATCCGGGCGAAGCGCTGACCCCGCGCTCGGCGTTTGAGCGGAACCTTGTTGCATCCTATGTCGAACAAAGACTTCTCGCACGCGCCGCTTTAAGCGACGGGTTGCAGCGAAACCCCGGCGTCACGCGAAAAGTAAACGCCGCCCGTGATCGCGTGCTCGCGTCCGCCTATATGGACGCGCAGCTTCAGGAGAAAGTCACGCCTGACGCTGTAGAGCGCCTTTATAGCCGGCAGTCGGACGTAACGCGTCTTGGCGACGAAGTGCGCGCGCGCCATATCGTCGTCGAAACAGGAGAAGAAGCAGCCGAGATTATTACGCTACTCGAAGGCGGCGCTGATTTTAGCGCGCTGGCGCGTGAACGATCCATTGATCGTGCAACGGCGCCGCTCGGCGGCGAGGTAGGCTGGTTCACGCGGGCGATGATGACGCCAGTGTTCGCGCGGGCGGCGTTCAATACGCAGCCGGGCGAGGTTGCGCCCGCTTTTCAGACTGAGTTCGGCTGGCATATTCTCGAAGTGCTGGACCGCCGGTCAACGGATTCGGTGCCGTTCGCCCAGGTGAAACCCGCCATTGAAGATTTCCTCCGCATGCGCACCATTGAAACGTCGCTGCGTGAACTCGAAGAAAAGAGCCAGGTGGTCTATTTCCGTCCGGAACCTGAAATGCTGACCACCAGCGAACCGCCCGATCTGCGCGATCCGACATTTGTTGAATCTGAAGAGGCTGAACCGGAAGATACCGATAGTCCCGAGGATGGAGAAACGCCGGCAGTTACGACAGCCGACCGGCAGGACGCCACGCGCTAATATCGTTAAGCTGTCTTAACCGTCACCGGCAGGAATTTTTCGATAAAATTTTATCGGACATTCTCGGGTTCTGTTAACACCCATGGATTATCAATTAAGGCGGAAATATGGCGAAGCTGTTGCTTGTGGCTGCGTGTGCGCTGATCGACCGGGACGGAAGAGTGTTGATGGCGCGCAGACCCGAAGGAAAATCCATGGCGGGGCTGTGGGAATTCCCGGGCGGCAAGATCGGAAAAGGCGAGACGCCGGAAGCAGCCTTGGTGCGTGAGTTAAAGGAAGAGCTCGCTATAGATACGGAAGCGTCCTGCCTGGCGCCGGTCGCTTTCGCCTCGCAGGCTTCAGGGGAATTTCATCTTTTGATGCCCTTATATGTCTGCAGGAAGTGGCAGGGCGTCCCAAGGCCTTTGGAAGGCCAGGAGCTGAAATGGGTGCGGCGGGACGCGCTTTTAGGGATGGAGATGCCTCCGGCAGATCGGCCGCTGGCGGCGCAGTTGAGGGACTTGTTGTGATGGACGCAGTTGAAAGATTTGACAGGACCCGGCGCAAGTTCGTCGGCCTTGTTGACGCCTTCCGTCATGACGAAGAAGGCGCGACGGCGATCGAGTACGGCCTGATTGTTGCGCTTATCTTTTTGGCGATTGTCGGTGGTGTCCGCGCCTTTACGAGCTCCGCAAGCGACATGTATGACGAAATCGACCAAACGCTGCAGAGTACTTAATTACTTTTTTTCACCGCAACTTCGAGCGGCATCCGGCCGGCGCCAGGTCTCAACGGCTTTTGCTGGCTTTCGTGCGGCGTCCAGCCAGTAGCATAGACAATATCGAACCGTTCTTCGCCGCCATTTTCCATAAAAATATTCAAAGCTTGCATGAGCACGTCCCGGCGAAGGGGAGACGTATTCTTCGCGAGCGCGTTTGTCTCTCCCATGCCGCGCAGATCGCGTAGCAACTTCATCGGGTTTGCGTATCGCACGCTGACTTTGTCGATATCCACGACCGGCAAGGCGAACCCTGCGCGCCCAAGGGCCTGACCGAAATCCTGAATGCTGGCGAAAGGCGCGACACGGGGGCTAACACCGCCGGTAATTTCAGCTTCAGCGCGGTAAAGTGCGTTACGCAGGATTGAAAGCGTTTCTTCGCCGAACGCAGCGGCGATAAACAAGCCGTCAGGCTTTAAGGCCAGGCGCGCCTGCGTCAGCGCGCCAACAATATCATTTACGGTGTGTAATGTTAAAACGCTGACGAAAAGATCAAGGCTTTCGCGCGCAAACGGCAATGCTTCCTCGTCACTGGCAATGCGGCAGGAGGTTGGTGGCAGGCGCTTTGGCGAAAGATCCATACTGACGACTTCGCCGACGCCGCAGGCAGAGGTTATCAGCTCTGTAAGCGCGCTTGCGCCGGAAAAAACTGCTTTTGGAAAATCTCTTTTGACGGATTCAAGCCTGTCCACGATGTCATCAAAAACTCGGCGATGCAGAAAATCATGCTGACTGAACTGCGCGGCGGCGCGGGCGCGGCGCATGGCATATCGTTGGCGATTGAAGATCTTCGGCGGCTGGTTCATATCGGCATCTAGCGCACCTATCAATTCAGGCGCAACCATGCTCAAGGGCTTGTCATTACAAGAACGACAAGGCAGGCTCACAGCCGCAAGTGAGATGCGATATGAAGATTACCGAATCCCGCCACGTTATTGCAGTTCCTGATCTTGAGCGGTCACTCGCTTTTTATCGAGACGTGTTAGGGTTTCAGATTGCCGAAATTGGCGATCCCGGGTGGCGGTTTTACTTCAAAGATAAGGCATTCATCATGGCTGGCGAATGCCGTGATGCTATTTCGCCAAGAGATCTGGGCGATCACTCCTATTTTGCTTACTTCGAACTCAATGACGTCGATGATTACTATGCATCAGTTTGCAGGGCGGGAGGAGAAATCACAAAAAAACTGAAGGTCGAGCCTTGGGGCATGAAGGAATTCGGGGTGAGAACGATTGACGGACATAGAATAATGTTCGGCGAAGAAACCAGTTGATGAAAATTGCGAGAACTGTTCTGTCGCGCGCGCTCGATCTCGCAATGCCGTCTCATTGTCCTGTAACTCAAGAAGAAATCAGCGCGCAGCATGCATTGAGCGCATCGGCGTGGGGCGCCGCGCACTTTATTGAAGCGCCTTTTTGCCCGCGATGCGGCGTTCCATTCTCTGCCGACTATGGCGGCGAGGTTGAGTGTCCGTCCTGTATCGCCGAGCCGCCTGATTTTTCCTGCGCTCGCGCTGTGCTGGTTTATGATGACGCCAGTCATCGCATGATCGTTGGATTTAAACATTCCGATCGCACCGAACTGGCTCTGATGTTTGCCGAGTGGATGATACGGGCTGGCAACACCATCATAACGCGCTCGAGCATGTTGACGCCTGTGCCGCTGCACCGGTGGCGGTTGTTGAAGCGGCGATACAATCAGTCTGCGATACTTGCGAGCGCCGTCGCGCAAAAGTCGGGAGCGAAATTATCGATTGGGGAGTTTGTGCGTAAACGGGCGACCCCGCCGCAAAAAGACTTAACCATAGACGGGCGAAAACGAAACGTCGCCGGCGCCTTCGGCTTTTGCTCGGCTGCGGCGAGAGAGAGCTTTCTCGGCAAACACGTTGTTTTGATCGATGATGTTTTAACAACCGGGGCGACACTTTCCGCTGCGGCGCGGGCATTGAAGCGGGCGGGGGCGGCGCGCGTCGATGCGCTGGTGCTGGCGCGGGTTGTAAAAGGCGGCCTCGGCGCCATATAGCTTTTCCGCTCATGCCGGATGGAAGCGTACGCACATGAAAGAGATTCTTGTCTATACGAAGCCGCTTTGCCCGTACTGTTTCAGGGCGCTGGCGCTGCTGAAAAAAAAGGACGTCAAGGCGACCGAGATTTCAGCGGCTTATGACAAGGAAAAGCGCCAGGAAATGCTGGCGAAGTCCAATGGCAAAACTACCTATCCGCAAATATTTATCGGCGAGACTCATGTGGGCGGGTATGACGAGCTTGCAGCGCTTGAGCGCGACGGCAAGCTGGATGCGCTGTTGAATGGCTGACCGGAAACCGTTTCGCGCCGCATGCGTGCAAATGCGCTCCGGCCTCGATCGTAAAAAGAACACCGCGGATGCGCTGGCGCTGATCGAAGAGGCGGCGGCTGGCGGCGCAAAGTTTATCACAACGCCCGAAATGACCAATATGGTCGACCGCAAAGCAGCCCGGCTGTTTGAGACCCTTCCAGCTGAAGATGGCCTATCGGAAATTCAGGCTTTTGCCGACGCCGCCAAAACCCATCGCGTCTGGCTGCTTGCAGGATCGTTCGCCGTAAAAGTCGAAACGGCGCGCGCCGCCAATCGCAGCTTTTTGTTCGCCCCGGACGGAAAACTCGCCGCGCGATACGATAAGCTTCACATGTTTGATGTGGACCTTCCCAACGGTGAGAGCTGGAAGGAATCGAAAATCTACGCAAAGGGCGCCGGGGCGGTGGTTGTAGAAACGCCGCTTGCCAAGGTCGGGTTAAGCATCTGCTATGACGTCCGGTTCCCGCATCTTTACCGGGCGATGGCGCAGGCCGGAGCCGATGTTCTGTGCGTGCCGGCGGCGTTCACGCGCCCGACCGGCGAGGCCCACTGGAAGACGCTTTTGACCGCCCGCGCCATTGAAAACGGCGCCTTCGTCATTGCCCCGGCCCAAGGCGGGACACATGAGGACGGGCGCGAGACATACGGTCATTCGCTTATTATCGGGCCATGGGGTGAAATTCTGGCAGAAGCGCCAGATGACGCGCCTGGCCTTATTTTTGCTGACATTGAGCCGTCTAATGCCTTGGCGGCCCGTCGCCGCATCCCCAATCTCGCTCTTGAACATTCCTGCGAAGTCTCCATTGTAAAGCCATGATTAAGTACCGTCTGATTTGTGATATCGAACACGAGTTCGAAGGCTGGTTTCGCGACAGCGCCGATTTTGATTCTCAATCCAATGAAGGACTGATCGAATGTCCGGCTTGTGGTTCCGACGAGGTCCGCAAAGCGGTCATGGCGCCGGCTATTGCGCGCGGGAAGGCTTCGCGGCAGGAACGCCTGGCCGCCATTCACAAAGATATGGCAAAGGCCGTCGAGCGCGCGCGAACCTATGTCGAGAAAAATTTCGATTATGTGGGGGAGAAGTTTCCTGAGGAAGCGCGCAAGATTCACTATGGCGAGTCCAAGGAGCGCGGCATATACGGCGAAGCCTCCGGCAAGGATGTCAAGGAGCTGATTGACGAAGGCGTGCAGATTGCTCCTTTGCCGAGCGCAGCCAAGAAAACCGACAAGGCAGGTGCGCCAAGGTCGTCAGCACCTTCTACCGCCGACAAAAAGCTCAATTAGAAAACACTTTCTGGCGCAAGGCCCTAAATCCCGTTAGGTATGTGCGTCATCATGGACGCCATTCGCTCGCGCCTTCGTAATCTTCCGTTCTTTGCCCAGCTTGGCGCCGAGACCCTGAATGCCATAGCCGGTGTCAGTGTCTGGCAGTCCATTGCCGGCGGGTGGGAGCTTTTCGCACAAGGTGCAATGACTGAGGCTTTGCACGTCAATCTTTCCGGGCGGCTGATCGTCGTGCGCGAGGCGGCTGAAGGCGGCGAAGAGGTCGTCGGCTATGTTCGCAGCGGCGAGCCGGTCGGCGAAATGTCGATCCTTTCGAGCGAGCCTCATTCAGCGAGCGTCTTTGCGCTGCGCGATACGGAAATTCTTTCCATCGCCCGCGCCGACGTTGAAAAGCTCATAGAAAAGCACGGTGATTTTGCAGCGGCGCTTGCGCGGCTGGTTCTTTCAAGAACGAGAAAGCCGGAAGCGAGTTTTCAACGCGGCGCGCCACGCATATTCGCGCTGATCGCCACGTCGCCATCTATCGATGTGGATGCGCGAACCAAGGACCTCGCGAAAAGAATTTCAGCGCATAAAGTCAATGTCACCTGGTTCCCTGTCGGCGATGCTGCGCCGAATAGTCGTGAATTCGACCTCGTGGAAAATGCGCATGAGGTGGTGCTGCTCGCCGCGCGCGTGGACGATAGCCAATGGTACAGGTTCGTCCAGCGACATGCTGACAGGTTCCTCGTGCTCGCGCGTCGTGATGCGCGTCCATCAAAACCTTTTCCTTTAACGCTGGAAGCGGGCGAACGGGCTAGAAAGTTCAGGCTTGTTGATCTCATCATGCTTCATGAGGGCGCCCCTAGCGGCGCCACGTCGGAGTGGATGGATGTTATTGGCGCATCGCGCGTGATCAATTGNNCAATTGCCGGGGCGATAGATGTTTCGACCGTTTGGCGCGCATCGTTTCAGGAAAATCCATCGGCCTTGTGCTTTCCGGGGGCGGCGCGCGCGCATACGCTCATATCGGCGCCGTTAAAGCCATGCGCGACAAGGGCGTTCCTATCGATTTCATCTGCGGCGCTTCCATGGGAGCGGTGGTCGCCGCCTGCGTCGCGATCGGCTGGCCGCAGGCGGAAATGGANNGAGCGCATACGCGAAGCGTTTGTCGCTTCAAACCCGCTCGGCGATCACGTATTGCCCGTAGTGGCGCTTACAAAAGGCGTGCGCGTGGAAACGCGACTGGAAAAACATTTCGGCGACGCGCGGATAGAAGACCTCGTGACGCCGTTCTTTTGTGTTTCATCCGATATCGTCAACGGCTCGGCGCATATTCACAAAACGGGTCTTTTAAGAAGCGCGTTGCGCGCCTCAATCGCGCTGCCCGGCATTTTACCTCCCGTTGTCGGTGACCATGAGCTTCTGGTAGATGGCGCGGTGGTCAATAATTTTCCGACTGACCTGATGACGACAATGCATCGTGGTCTAACTATTGGCGTCGACGTGGCGCGAGAAGGCGTCATTGACATCGATGCTTTTCGCGACCCACCCGGGTTTTTTTCCTGGGTGGCGGGACACGGGTTTTCGGAAGCGCCGCCGATCGTTTCGCTTTTGATGCGGGCGGCGACAGCCCGGCGTGAGCGTTTCGAGCGTCCGCGCCCGGCCGATATTATGATCGCACCGCCGGTTCCGGATGTGGAACTTCGCGACTGGAAAGAATTTGAACCCGCGGTCGCCAACGGTTATGAGGCGGCGATGACGGCCATAGAGGAAAACTGGTCCGCCCTCGCGCCAATCGCTGCTGCATCAAAATCGGATTGAGGTTGGGCCCTGTCTATTGCAGTGCAGCACCCTCATTTCGCCTGTTACGTTTGTCTTTTTGCTTGAATAGAGACACCATGGCGTTCGGGCGCGGGACGTTCGCTGAACTAACAGAACGCCGCCGCAATGAAGGGGTGTTCAAATGAAAAAGACGACAGTTCTAGCAGCTGCGATGGCGGTGTTCGCCGCAGGCGCCACAGTTTCGGCTCAGGAGCAGACGCTGTTGCTACGCGATCCGGCCATCTCTCAAAATCATATTGCTTTTGTTTATGCAGGCGATCTTTGGCTGGCCGATCGCGACGGTTCCGATCCGCGGCGGCTGACGTCAAGTCCGGTTGATGAAATCAACCCTGTCTTCTCGCCGGATGGCTCAATGATTGCTTATACTACGGATTATGAAAACAATAATGACGTATACGTCATATCGACGTCAGGTGGTCAGCCGAAGCGGCTGACATGGGCGCCCGGAAGCGATGTCGCATTCGACTGGAGCCCAGACGGATCGGCGGTCGCATTCGCATCGCGCCGAGAAACCAATCATGGTCGTTCTGCGCAACTTTATCATGTTTCGATCAATGGCGGCCTGCCGCAAAAGCAGATGGAAGCCAGAATTTTCAGAGGGAAATACGACGCGTCGGGTGAACGCTTTGCGTATCTCGCATTCGGCCCAGCTTATAATGGACTCTATGGCGGCACCGCCGGTTGGCGCGGCTATCGCGGCGGAACAACGCCGTCGGTTTTAATTATGGACACCACCGCCAATTCGGTGCGGGAGATCCCGGGCGATCTCGTCAACGACATCGAGCCCATGTGGGTTGGCGATGACGTCTTTTTCATTTCGGACCGTGATGCGAAAGTCCTGAATATTCACAAATTCGATTCCGCGACCGGCGCTGTCAGTAAGGTGACGAATGAAGCGGTGTGGGATGTGCGCGCAGCAGATGCCTACGGCGACACAATTATATTTGAGGCCGGGGGCCGTTTGAAAACGCTTGATACAACGAGCGGCTTGGTTTCGGAAATTCGGGTTTCTATTAATCCGGACTTGCCGCAACTGCGCCCGCAATGGAAAAACGCCGGCGGCACGTTGCAGCATTATCATCTTTCGCCGACCGGCAAACGCGTTGCCGTCACGGCGCGCGGCGATGTCTTTACGGTGCCGGTAAAAGACGGTTCGACGCGCAATCTCACAACCACTGACGGCGCGCGCGAATATACGGCTCTATGGTCGCCGGATGGCGATGACGTCGCGTATATCGACGCTGCTAATGCAGAACAGATGCTGGTCATCGCAGATCAAACGGGCATCGGGCAAACCCGACGTTACAGCCTTGGAAACGATTTCAATACGCTGCTTGCGTGGGGCGGGCAGGGGCAACGCATCGCCTATTTCAATCAGCGGCTCGAATTGCATGCCATGGACGTTACGAACGGACGCAGCGTGCTTGTATCGACCGGCGCGCGCCGCGAAAGCATTGAGGCGGCGTTTTCACCGGACGGTCGCTGGCTTGCCTATACAGAAGAACGTCCGAACTATAATCGCGCGCTGAAGCTTTATGACTTCAATAACGGCCGGTCGTATCCGGTTGCGGATGACCTGGCCGATGTGTCTGCACCGGTTTTCAGTCCTGATGGAAAGTATCTCTACTTCGCGGCATCCACCAATTCCGGGCCGCAGCAGGCGTGGCTCGATATGTCGAATCGCGAGCGCCCTTACCGCGCGGCGATCTACGCCGCTGTCCTCGCGAGCGACGGCAAATCGCCCATCGCGCTTAAAACGGGCGACGAAGGCGCAGACGATGAAAAGAAAGACGAAAAAAAGGACGATGAAGACAAGGACGAGAAGGTCAAGTCGACACGCATCGATATCGCAGGACTTTCTGGCCGGATCGTCGCCTTGCCTGTGGACGAACGCAACTACTCGCATCTTTCGGTAGCGAAAGACGGCACGCTTTATTACGTCCAGAACGTTCAGCCCGGATCGTATCTCGCGCCGCCGGAACAGCGCGAAGCAGACGAAAACGCGTTGATGCGGTTCGATTTCAAAAAGCGAGAAGCACAAAGAGTGCTTGATGGGGTCACGGAAGCGTCGATCGCCGCCAAAGGAGAGCAGATGATCATCCGCAAGGCCGACGGCTCCCTTCATGTGGGCGACATCAGCGAAAAATTCGAACCCGAGGCCGTAAAGCTCGGCGATGTCAAGATGATGATCTACCCGCGTAACGAGTGGGCGCAGATCTTTGACGAAGCCTGGCGCATGCAGCAGGCGTTCTTTTACGATCCGAATGCACATGGTCTCGATTGGCAGGCAGTTTACGCCCGCTATCGCCCATTGGTCGAACATGTCGGGCGGCGCGAAGATCTTTCAACCCTTATCGTTGAAATGATTGGGGAGCTGCAAGCCGGTCACAATCGTAGCGGCGGCGGCGATATTCATCGCGAGGAGAATGCCAATGTGGGTCTTCTCGGCGCCGATTTCCGGCTCAATAACGGCCGGCATCAGATTACGCGGCTTTATACCGGAGAGCATTGGAACCCGTTTCTGGCGGCGCCGCTGGCGGAGCCGGGGCTTAATATCAGCGAGGGGGATTACATCCTCGCGGTGAACGGTCATGCGCTCGAAGCGAACGACAACATTTTTGAGCACTTGCAAGGGACTGCGAATAAACAAGTGACCTTGCGTGTCGCCTCAAATGCCAATGGCTCAAATGCCCGAAACGTCGTCGTCAAGGCTGCCGATACAGAGTCGCGAATTCGCCTCTGGGCGTGGGTAGAGGATAACCGCCGCGCTGTTGCGGAAGCGACCGGCGGTCGCGTCGGCTATGTCTATCTGCCGAACACCGCAAATGACGGCTATACGTTCTTCAACAGGATGTTTTTCTCACAGGTTGAGAAAGACGCCATGATTCTTGATGAGCGCTCCAATGGCGGCGGGCAGGCGGCGAATTACATCACCGATGTCTTGAGCCGCACCTATCTTTCAGGCTGGAAGGATTTCGCCGGCATGACATTCAAAACGCCGGGCGGCTCCATGTACGGCCCGAAGGTGATGCTAATCGATCAGGACGCAGGGTCCGGCGGGGATTATCTTCCTTATTCATTCCGTGAAATGAATATCGGTCCGCTTGTCGGCACGCGCACATGGGGCGGCCTCATAGGGATTTCGGCGAACCCGCCATTGATGGACGGTGGTTTTATGACCGTGCCGTATTTCCGGTTTTTCGATACGGATTACCAGTGGTCGGTTGAAAACGAAGGTGTAGCGCCGGATATTGAGGTTGCGCTTGATCCGATTGCGACCAACGCTGGACGCGATACGCAACTTGAGCGCGCGATCGCGGAGGCCGAGCGTCTGATGCAGACGAACCCAAGCCCCATACCGACGACGGCTCCGCCTTACCCGACACGGGTTGGCGATTAATCCTCACGGCATTTGAGAAAAAGGCGGCATTTAAGGCCGCCTTTTTTGTGGCTGGAATTGCGAAATTCCATTCGGCGACGTGCCCAGGATTCCCGGCGCCGGTACAACGTCAGGTGAATGATCCCTTTAGCGCGGGACAGTTGCCGCAGTAAACGAATGGAAATTGAAATGAAGATAACCATCCTTGGCGCCCTCGCCGCCCTAGCCGTTCTGAACGCACCGGCTTGGTCTCAAACGCAGGAAAGCGCTGACGCCAAATTTGCTGCTCAGGATTGGGAAGGCGCCGCCGCCGATTATCGCGCGTTGCTGGACAGCAACGCCTCGAATGCGCAGAACTGGTACAATCTTGCCCGGTCGCTACATCAGCTCGAAGACTACGAGCGTGCACGGGACGCCTATCTGGCGGCAATAGATGCTGGCCTGCAAAATACTCTGGCCGGAGCGCATTATCATTTGGCGCGTATTTACATGCAGCTTGGAGATGAAGCCGCCGCCATCAAAGAACTAGAAACGCTTGCGCGCGTTGGCGGCATTCCGGGAGCGTTTATTCAAAGCACGGCGGAATTCGCACCTCTGGCCGACAATGAAGCGTTTAAAGCAGTTATTCTCGCACTGACGCCATGTACCTCCGAGGAGTATCGTCATTTTGACTTCTGGTTGGGCGAGTGGGACGTGACCGCTGCCGGAAACGCACAACCGTCGGCGTCGAGCAAGATATCTTCTCAGCAGGCGGGCTGCGCTATTCTTGAAGAATACACCGCCGGCGGTTTTACCGGTTTCAGCATCAGTTTTTACGACAGCGTCAACAAGCGCTGGCACCAGTCATGGATGTCTAATGCCGGGAGTGCAGTTTACCTCGAAGGCGGCCTTGATGATACCGGCGCCATGGTGATGTCGGACGAGGGCATGACCCGGCATGAAGTGACCGGAAATATCAGCCGCACCACATGGACGCCAAACCCGGATGGCAGCGTCCGCCAGCATTGGGAGTCATCTACGGATGGCGGTGAAACATGGACCACCGTTTTCGACGGAAGTTATACGCGCAAGGAAGAGTAGGACTTCAACGCTTCACCGCGGTCAGCAGGTAATTGACGTCGGTGTCTTCTGAAATGCGCCAAATGTCCATGAGCGGATTATAGCTGACGCCTGCTTCTGCGGTCACCGTGAGGCCTGCGCGCGTTAGCGCAGCTTTTGCTTCTTCGGGTTTGACGAACTTGCGCGGGTCGTGCGTACCGGCTGGAAGCCAGCGTAGAATGTATTCAGCGCCTATCTTCGCCAGCGCCACCGCTTTCAGCGTACGGTTGATGGTCGCCATCACCATTATGCCGTTCGCTTTCAACAGGCTTGCGGATGTTTCAAGGAAGAGGTCGACATCGGCGACGTGCTCAACGACTTCGAGGTTCAGTACGATATCAAAAGGCGCCTCGCCTGACGCGGCGAGTTGTTCGACTGTCGCCGCCCTGTAATCAATATCGAGCTTCAACGGCGCTGCATGCGTCAAGGCGGTTTTGATATTGCGTGCGGATGCGTCGATGGCGGTGACATCAGCGCCGAGCCGGCGCATGGGCTCGGCGACGAGACCGCCGCCGCAGCCGATATCGAGCAGCCGCAATCCCGCCAGCGGCAGTTTCGCGCGCCGGTCGCGGCCAAAATGAGCGCAAGCTCCGTCACGTATATAGGCGAGGCGAACAGGGTTAAATTTGTGAAGCGGCTTGAATTTACCAAACGGGTCCCACCATTCGTCGGCGATGGCGGAAAATTTTTCCACTTCATCGGCGTCGATCGTGGTCCGTCCCGAAGGCTTTTCGGCCATTTCAGGCGCCGTCGTTAACCCATCCTGCGCCATTATTGATATTTCCTCGCTTGCCTTGCCGTCCGCCGCTTTCTAGACATGCGGCGAGAATTGCGCTTCCGGCGGTCGGGGGCAAGAGGACAAGAGTTCGCAAGGCGCTTCATCCATGGCCCGCATCGTGATGAAATTCGGCGGCACGTCGGTCGCCAATCTTGACCGGATTCGCGCCGCAGCCGCGTTTGTTCGCCGTGAGGTGGATGCGGGTCATTCAGTTGCGGTTATTGTTTCAGCCATGGCAGGCGAAACCAATCGTCTTGTCGACTTATGCCGCGAAGCCGGCGAACCTGCGCCGGCACTTGATGCTCGCGATGTTGAATATGACGCCATTGTTGCTTCGGGAGAGCAGGTAACGTCGGGCCTCCTTGCGCTGGTGATACAAAATCTCGGTTACCGTGCGCGGTCATGGCACGGCTGGCAAATTCCTCTCAAAACCGACGGCGCACACGGCAAGGCGCGGATTCGTGAAATCGAAAGCGACGCGATCGGCGAGGCCATGGACAATGGTGAGATCGCAGTTGTCGCCGGGTTTCAGGGAATTGCGCCGGATGGGCGGATTGCAACGCTCGGCCGCGGCGGGTCGGATACGTCCGCGGTTGCGCTCGCCGCCGCCATTGGCGCAGCACGCTGCGACATCTATACTGATGTTGACGGCGTTTATACGACCGACCCGCGCCTGACCAAACATGCGCGGCGCATTGCGAAAATTTCTTTCGAGGAAATGCTGGAAATGGCGTCTCTCGGCGCCAAGGTGTTGCAAACGCGGTCCGTCGAACTCGCCATGGCGTACAAGGTGCCAGTGCGGGTATTATCGAGTTTCGATCCGCCTGATGCGCCGGGCCCGGGAACACTCATCTGCGACGAGGAAGATATTGTGGAACAAAATATCGTCACCACCGTTACGCCGGATTTCAACGAAGCGAGCGTCACCATTCTCGCGGTGCCCGATGAGCCGGGCCGCGCGGCGGCGATCTTTAATGCGCTTGCCGAGGCCAACATCAATATCGACATGATCGTGCAGAGCGCGTCGCGTGAAGCGGGCTTCGCCAATATTTCGTTCACGACGAAAGAAGGCGACCTTGAACGCGCTGTCGATTTGTTGCGGGAAGAGCAACCGAAAATCGGATTCAAGGCGCTGCAGTCCGATCGCAACGTGGCAAAAGTTTCCGTCATCGGCACAGGGATGAAGAGCCATGCTGGCGTCGCAGCGACCATGTTCCGCGCGCTCGCTGAAAAAGGCATCAATATTCAGAATATCTCTACATCGGAAATCAAGATCAGTGTTTTGATTAATGCTGACGCTGCGGAATACGCCGTACGCGTCCTGCACGAAGCCTACGAACTTGATGCGCCGAAACAGGCGGCGCGGAGTTGACCGGCCGGTATGAGTATTGAAAACACACGGCCGCCCCATGGGGGGCATGGCG
>DGNI01000065.1:14910-18263 GCA_002388885.1 Parvularculaceae bacterium UBA4496
GATGCTGTCGCGAAAGAGGGGAGTGCGCAGGATCGCCTCGACCATCTGACGCGCGTTATTGCTATTCACGTCGTCGCTGACGTGTGTTCGATTTACTTACGCCGCCCCGACAACGATCTCGAGCTTTATTCAACTGAAGGTCTTAACCCAGAAGCCGTGCACAAGACGCGCCTCAAATGGGGCGAGGGTCTCGTCGGCCTTGTAGCTGCGCGCCACAGCCCGCTTGTCACGTCCGAGGCGCCGAAACATCCGGCATTCGCCTATCGCCCGGAAACAGGCGAAGACCCCTTGCACTCATTTCTAGGCGTGCCGCTGATCCGTTCCGGCAAGACGCTCGGCGTGCTCGTCGTTCAGAACAAGGCCGCGCGCGAATACAGCCACGAGGAAATCGAGGCGGTGCAGGCGGTGGCGACATTGCTTGCGGAAATCGCGGCGTCGGGCGAGCTGTTAAGCCAGGAAGAGACAGAAGCCGTCGGCGCCATGCTGCACGGTCCGGAAAAGGTCAAAGGTTTCGGCATTGTTTCCGGCATCGCGTTGGGGCGCGCGGTTTTTCTCCAGCCGCCGGCCCCGAAACATAAGGTCTTCGCAACGGAACCCGCTGCGGAAGCCGTGCGCCTTGAAGACGGCCTGAATGAACTGCGCCGTTCAGTCGACGAAATGCTTTCGTCGAATGCCTCGCTTGGCGGCGTGTCGCGGGAAGTTCTCGAAACTTATCGTTTGTTCGCCTATGACCGCGGCTGGAAAGATCGCCTCCGCGCCGCCGTTTTTTCAGGTCTGACGGCTGAGTCTGCGGTCGAACAGGTGAAGGCGGAAAACCGTGCGCGTCTTTCGCAATCGCGCGACCCTTACCTGCGAGAGCGTCTGCATGATCTCGATGATCTTTCAAACCGGCTGCTGCGCATGCTGGCGGGCGAGAAAAATGGCGGCAAGCGCGGCCTTTACGATGAGACGATTTTGTTCGCCCGCACTATGGGGCCGGCCGAGCTCTTGGAATATGACCGCACGCACTTGAAAGGCCTCGTTCTCGGCGAGGTTTCCGCAACGTCTCACGTCGCCATCGTCGCGCGCGCCCTGAAAATTCCCATGGTCACCGGTGCGCCGGAAGCGATGGAGCGGACGGAGGAAGGCGATCAGGCGGTCATCGACGGCGACATAGGTGAGATCCATATTAGGCCCGCGCCGGAAACGCTTGAGAGTTTCCGGACCAAACAGACGCGATATCACGAGCGTCAGGCGATTTACGCCAGCGAAAAAAATCTTGAGGCGAAAACCAAAGACGGCGTCGACATCACGATTCTCATGAATGCCGGTCTCGCGCTCGATCTACCCTATCTTGATGAAACTGGCGCCGCCGGTGTCGGACTGTTCCGGACGGAGCTGCAGTTCCTGATCGGATCGCAACTGCCGAGCGTCGCATCGCAGGAAACGCTCTATCGGGAAGCCCTTGATCTGGCGAATGGGAAGCCAGTGATTTTCCGAACCGCGGACATCGGCGGCGACAAGACTGCGGATTACATGGAACACGGCAATGAAGTGAACCCGGCGATGGGCTGGCGTGGCGCGCGGATGGCCGTGGATCGCCCGGGCATGATCCGGCCGCAAATGCGTGCGCTTTTGTCCGCCGCTGCGGGCCGGGATTTGTGGGTGATGTTTCCGTTCGTCACGGTCCCGGCGGAAGTCGATGAAATCCGCGAACTGCTCGACCGGGAAATCGATCGCGCCCAGCGCCGCGGCAAGGAGCTTCCCGCCAGCATCAAGGTCGGCGCCATGATCGAAACGCCTTCATCGGCGTGGCGCGCGGATCTGATTGCCGCGAAAGTCGATTTTCTTTCCATCGGAGGGAATGATCTCGCGCAATTTTATTTTGCGGCGGACCGCGACTCAGAGCGCGTACAGCGCCGGTATGATCCGATGAATCCGGGTTTTTTGAGTTTCCTTAAATCGACCGTGGAGCGGGTTAACAAAACCGGCAAGCCGCTTTCCTATTGCGGCGAGCAAACGACTGACGCCGTTACGGCGGCGGCCCTGATTGGCGTCGGCGTCAGGCAGTTCTCCGCGCCGGCCGCTTTTGTCGGTCCGTTCCGGCGGCTTGTGCGCTCGCTGGACGCCGGCAAGGTTGCTGCCTGGTTCAGGGCCCACGAAACGGCGCCAGTTGCGACGCTTCGACCCGCCTTCGTCGAATTTCTTAACGAAATCGACGCGGTGATCGAATAAATCCGCCGATAAAGCGAAGGTTAACGGATTCCTGCTTTATATTTGGACAGGATATTTGCGGTTATATCTGACGGCAGTTTTATATAAGCTTCGGTTAGCCGGCGGCGTGAAGTAAGAGGCGTAGCGTGAACGCGAGCGGATCAGCGGAAATTGTGGACATGGCCGACGCGCGTGCGCGCAAGAGCGCCGAGGCGCTGCTAGGTGAAGTCGAGCATGTCGGCATATTGCTGAGTATGACCCGTGAAGCGCGCGGCATTTCACTCAAAGAAGCCGCGGCGCGGATGCATATCAGGGAAGGACATCTCGAAGCGATCGAAGCTGTCAACGCCAAGGAATTGCCGCCGCGGGCCTATGCGCTCGGTTTTGTAAAAACCTATGCGGAGTTTCTGGAGATTGAGGCGCGCATGGTCGTCGAGCAGTTCAAGCTTGACGCCGGCTATGACGCGCCACAGCCGATCGAAACGGAAAAGTTTCGTGCTGCTGAAGAAGCCGCTGAAGCAGAGCCGGGNNAAACGGAAAAGTTTCGCGCCGCAGAAGAGGCCGCGGAGGCAGAACCCGGTGACATGACGTTGCCTGTATTTATCGCCATTCTCGCCTTCATCATCTGGGCCGCATGGCAGATCACAACGACAGGAAAGGTCACGGCGATCGGCGGCGAGGCCGTCATTGAGACGCCTCAACCCGCGTATTCGGAAAGCGCGCCGGCAGCGCCGGTGGGCGAAGTCGTTGAAGCCCGGGCCATCGAGCGGGTTGAGCCCGTCTATCCCCATAGCTGCGCCGCGACGGCTCAGCCTCTTGAGACTGTATCGGTGGCGTTCACGGTGACCACCGGCGGTCGGGTTGCGGCTGAGCGTGTCGCCAATTCCACCAATGCGTGTTTCGATCAGGCGGCCCTCAACGCGCTGCGGCGCTGGCGGTTCTCGCCGCGTACGGTCGATGGAACGGTGAAACCCGCTTACGACCGGGTCCATTCTTTTTCATTCCAGCGTCCCTGACAGGCAGCGTAAGGCGCTCTTTTTTACGCCAAATTCGCCGTTTGCACGCAGCTTTGCGATACGATAAACCCATGTCTGAAACCGGCTGGGCGAGAGGGCTCGGGCCGGTTCCATAATGCAGTCAAGCTGAGGAAGTCTCATGTC
>DGNI01000065.1:18336-21890 GCA_002388885.1 Parvularculaceae bacterium UBA4496
CGTGCAGTCCATGACCAACACGCTGACTTCCGACGCGCAGGCGACGATCCGGCAGATCAATGAGATCGCCGAGGCGGGCGCCGATATTGTGCGTGTTTCTTGTCCGGACAAGGACTCTACTGCAGCGCTTGCGACCATCACCAAGAATTCGCCGGTGCCGATCGTCGCCGACATTCACTTCCACTACAAACGCGGCATCGAAGCGGCTGAGGCAGGCGCCGCCTGTTTGCGCATCAATCCGGGCAATATCGGTTCGGAAGAACGCGTCAAGGAAGTGATCAGAGCCGCAAAGGATCATGGCTGTTCCATGCGCATCGGCGTCAATGGCGGCTCACTTGAAAAGGACCTTCTCGAAAAATACGGCGAGCCCTGTCCGGAGGCGATGGTCGAGAGTGCGCTCGATCACGCGAAGATTTTGCAGGACAATGACTTTCATGAATTCAAAATTTCAGTGAAGGCGTCAGATGTATTCCTGACTGTCGCCGCCTATCACCAACTTGCCGAAGCCATCGATTGTCCACTGCATTTGGGCGTCACCGAAGCGGGCGGTTTGCGCATCGGCTCGGTGAAATCCGCCATCGGCATGGGCAATCTCCTGTGGGCCGGCATCGGCGATACGATCCGCGTCTCGCTGTCCGCTGACCCGGTTGAGGAAATCAAGGCCGGTTTCGATATACTGAAATCGCTCAATCTGCGCCATCGCGGCGTCAATGTGATTTCATGCCCGTCCTGCGCGCGTCAGGGCTTTCAGGTGATCGACACTGTCGAACAGCTTGAAAAACGCCTCGCGCATATCACGACGCCGATGACGCTTTCCGTTATTGGCTGCGTCGTCAACGGTCCGGGCGAAGCGCGAGAGACTGACATCGGGTTCACTGGCGGCGGCGCAGGCAAGGAACACGGCATGATCTACCTCGATGGCGAAGTTGATCACCGCATCGACAACAGTGAAATTCTCGATCACCTCGTTGAACTGGTCGAAAAGAAAGCCGCTGAAATTCAGGCGGAAGAAGCCAAACAGTCCGTCGCCGCGGAGTAGCGTTGCAACATTTTGGAAGCGCGCGGGAATGTTCCCGCGCGTTTTTTCATACGTCGCTTTAGAATTGGAAACGCCAAGTGATCCCTCAGGAAAAACTCGACGCACTCGTCGCGCGCTTCGAAAAAGTCGAAAGCGCCATGTCAACGGCGTCAAGCTCTGACGAAATCGTCAAGCTTTCAAAAGAGCATGGTGAGCTCAAGGAAATCGTCGAAAAGGCGCGCGCGCTATCGTCGATCCGCGAGCAGCTTGTGGAACTCAGGGAGCTTTCCGAAGGCGACGACAAGGAAATGGCTGGCATGGCCTATGACGAGTTGCAGGAGCTGAAACACAAGGCGCCGGAAATTGAACATGAATTGCAGCTGATGCTGCTACCCAAAGACAAGGCTGACGATTCATCCGTCATTCTGGAAGTGCGCGCAGGAACCGGCGGCGACGAGGCGGCGATTTTCGCCGGTGACCTATTCCGCATGTATCAGCGTTATGCGCAGCTGCAGGGCTGGAAAGTGGAAGTGCTGTCAGCGTCTGAATCCGACAAGAACGGATACAAGGAAATCCAGGCGAACATCTCCGGCGACAGCGTATTCGCCAAGATGAAATTCGAGGCCGGCGTTCATCGCGTCCAGCGCGTGCCGGAAACGGAAACGCAAGGGCGTGTCCACACCTCCGCTGCAACAGTGGCGGTCCTGCCTGAACCCGAAGAAGTCGATATTGAAATAAACGAGGCAGATTTGCGCATCGACGTCTTTCGCGCCTCGGGGCCAGGCGGGCAGTCTGTGAATACGACAGACTCCGCCGTGCGCATCACGCACATTCCGACCGGCGTCGTTGTCAGTCAGCAGGATGAGAAATCGCAACACAAAAACCGCGCGAAGGCGATGAAGATTCTGCGCGCCCGACTTTACGAGGCCGAACGAGCACGTGCCGATGCCGAACGCGCAGCGGCGCGAAAGGGCATGGTCGGTTCCGGCGATCGTTCGGAACGCATTCGCACCTACAACTTCCCGCAAAGTCGCGTCACTGATCATCGCATTGGCCTCACCGTGCATAATCTCGACGAGATCATTCGCGGTGACGGGCTCGACCCCATTGTCGAAGAGTTGCGTGCGCAGGATCGCGCCGACCGTCTGGCGGCGATGCAGGAAGATGCCTGATAGCAATGGGCCGCTTGGCGCAGGCTCCTTCGCCGACAAGAACGCCAGCGATGCGCTTCGGGCGGGGGCCGGCTTTCTAAGCAACATCGAAACACCACAGCTCGATGCGCGTGTCCTTTTAAAAGCGGCGCTCAATATCGATGAAGCGGAATTGATCGCGCGCGCCAATGAGATGCTGAGCGAGGCTGAGGCGTCGCGCTATGCTGAATTTTTATATCGCCGTTTTGATCACGAACCGGTCGCCTACATCACCGGCGTGAAAGAATTCTGGAGTCTTGCGTTTCGGGTGACGCCTGATGTTCTCATTCCGCGCAGCGATTCGGAATGTCTGATCGAATCCGCCGTTGAACGCCGCCCCACCCAAGGGGCATATCGCATCCTCGATCTCGGAACCGGGTCAGGTTGTTTATTGCTAGCGCTCCTGAGCGAATTTACGAATGGCGCCGGGGTCGGGGTGGACCGGTCTGAAGCAGCCCTCTCAATTGCCATTCAAAACGCTGAACGATTGGGTCTTTCGAATCGCACTTCGTTTTTGGCTGGCGACTGGCTCGCGCCGGTTGAAGGGGTTTTCGATATTATCATCACCAATCCGCCTTATATTCCTGATGGTGACCAGCAAAAACTTGGCCGCGACGTCGCCGATTATGAGCCCGCGGGGGCTCTGTTCGGCGGGGCTGAAGGCCTTGATTCCTATCGGCGCATTCTGTCGAAATTAGTCCCCTATATGGCGGAAGAGGCCCTTTTGGTCATGGAATGCGGCGCCGACCAGACCAAGGCGCTTGCGGGGATGGTCCATAAGGCCGGTCTTTCCGGCAACGAGACGTTTACCCTGTTTGACCTGGCGGGAAGGCCGCGCGGCGTCGGACTGGACCGGCGAAAAGCTTAAAAAAAGGGATTGAAATACCGGCTCAAGGCCCTATCATAACAATCTGAAAAGGGCGCAACGCCATGGAACGTGATCGTTCAGGGGCTGCCCAATTCTGAAATCCGACACGATACGATCCCAATAAGGAAACAGTCGGCTCTGTGAATCCGCAGCAATGCTGCGAAATGAACAAGACACCAGAATGAAGATATGGGCGCGTTACGCGCCATTTGATCCGGACAATCATGTGTAGCGCGAACAGCCGGCGTTTGCAGACCGGCTTGTCGCAGGGGAAATTTGTAAAAGGCAGACTTATGAAGCGTGGCCGAAATCAACGCCGCCGTCAGGGCGTAAATCCGAACAGAGCATTGGATTCAAATGGTCCGGATGTCCGTATTCGCGGCACCGCCAATCAGATTTACGACAAGTATCAGGCGCTGGCGCGCGATGCGGCGTCTTCCGGTGACAGGGTGAAGGCGGAAAACTACCTTCAGCACGC
>DGNI01000065.1:21966-51100 GCA_002388885.1 Parvularculaceae bacterium UBA4496
TGATCGCGAATCGCAGCGCGATAACGGGCGCGAACAACGCCAGCCGAGGCGCGCCCGCAACGGCGCCGGGGAAGCTGAAAATGATGATGCTGCGTCTGAGCGCGAGGCTGCGCCAGCCGCCAGGTCTGACGACAGCGGTAATACTGGCGAGGAACCGAAAAAACCGCGCCGCAAACGGGCCCCGCGCCGGTCTGCGAAGCCCGCAGAATCGGAAGAGTCTGAAACCAGCGACGACGAACCGGCGGCTGCCGCCGCAGAATAAAATCTGAAGTTTCAATCGCTGCGCAACCGCATTTACACTTGGCGTTGTTCGCTTAGTTTCGTTCCAACACTGGCGTGGAGAACGATCGATGAGCGATGCAAACAAATCCCTTTTTGACCTTTCAGGAAAAACTGCTGTTGTCACCGGCGCCTCGCGCGGCATTGGCGAAGCCATCGCGCGGCGCCTGGCGCAACATGGTGCAAACGTCGTTGTATCAAGCCGCAAGCCCGATGCATGTCAGCAGGTTGTCGATGCGATCAACGAAGCCGAAGGGCGTGAGGCGGCGGTCGCTATTGGCTGCAACATCTCCCACAAGGAAGAACTGCAGCGGCTTGTAGATGAGACAAGAGCAAAATGGGGCTCGCCTGACATTCTGGTTTCGAACGCCGCCGTAAATCCTTATTTCGGCCCGTCCGCCAAGATGAGCGATGAGCAGTTCGACAAGATTCTGACCTGCAATGTGAAGGCTTCGCACTGGCTGTCGCACATGGTGCTGCCGGACATGCAAAAGAAGAAAGACGGCGCCATTATTATCATTTCCTCCATCGGCGGCTTCATCGGATCGACGGCGATTGGCGGGTATAATATTTCCAAAGCGGCTGATCTGCAGCTTGCCCGCAATCTCGCCGTTGAATACGGGCAGGACAATATTCGCATCAACTGCATCTGCCCCGGCATTGTGAAAACGTATTTCGCCGAAGCGTTGTGGAAAGACCCCAAGATCGAAAAGATGATGTCGGAAAAACTGCCCATGCGGCGTTTCGGCGAGCCGGATGACATTGCAGGGGCGGCGGTGTTTCTTGCCTCGCCCGCGGCGTGCTGGATGACGGGGCAGGCGATGATTGTCGATGGCGGCACGCTGATTGGCGCCGGCGGGCTTTAAATTGCGCGCGTCGCGTCTTTGAGCCAAGCCTTTACTTCATCCGGCACAAGCGGCGTCAATGTTTCGCGCACGCGAGCATGATAGCCATTGAGCCATTGGCGTTCGCTCTCGCTCAGCAAATCGGCATCAATGAGATTGAGATTGATCGGCGCGAGCGTGATGGTTTCGAATTCCATCATTTCCCGTTCGCCGCCGGGAACCGGTTTTGGCTCTGTCACCACGATAAGGTTTTCGATGCGAATGCCGAATTCACCGGTTTTGTAATAGCCCGGCTCGTTTGACAGAATCATGCCCGGTATGAGCGCCTGGGCGTTCGGCGCGGCAGCGATGCGCTGCGGGCCTTCATGAACGCCGAGGAATGAACCGACGCCGTGGCCCGTGCCGTGATCATAATCCAACCCTGCATCCCACAGTGGTTTGCGGGCGATCATGTCGAGTTGATGACCGGTTGTACCCTTCGGAAACTTCATGGTGGCAAGGCCGATATGACCTTTCAGCACACGCGTGAAACGATCGCGCATTTCGTCCGTCGGCTCGCCGATATTTGCGACGCGCGTGATGTCCGTTGTGCCGTCAGGATACTGCGCGCCGGAATCGATGAGAAAGAGCTCGCCCTGTAGCAGCTTGCGATTGGTTTCGGTTGTAACCCGATAATGAACGACAGCGCCATTCGGGCCGGAGCCTGAAATCGAATCGAAGCTGAGATCGCGAAGGTCTTCGGACTCCGCCCGGAAGGACTCCAGTTTGGAAGCCGCCGTGATTTCATCGACCTCGCCGGACTGCGCTGCCGTATCGAGCCAGTGAAGGAACCTTGTTACCGCCGCGCCGTCGCGAATATGCGCACTGCGCGTTCCTGAAATTTCCGTTTCATTTTTTGCAGCGCGGGGAAGGGCGCACGGGTCGGTCATGTCAATGACGTTTGCGCCGCGCTCTTTGAGATCGTCCACATATTTCGACGGCGCGAGCGCCGGATCGACGGCGACTTTTGCACCTTGGCTTCCAAGCTTTTCTAGCGCCGTTACTACATCCGTTTCCGCGCGGATATCCACATCATCGCCCAGAAATTCAGGCAATTCATTGCCGACCTTTTCAGGGGCGATGAACAAGGTTGCAGAACCATCGCTGTTCAACAAAGCGCGCGCCAAGGGCAGAGGCGAGCGCGCGACGTCGCTTCCCCTGATATTGAACAGCCATGCGATGGATGGGGGCGCTGTAATCAAAACCGTATCGGCGCCCGCCTTTTTAAGCGTGGCGGCGATCGCATTTCTTTTTTCATCGGAAGATTTACCGGCGAATTTCAGGTCGTGCGAGCGCGCGGGCGTCTGCGGCGCCGGTGGCTGATCTTTCCAAGCGAGATCGACAGGGTTTTTGGCAACCGCGACGAGATCAAAACCCGCCATTTCCGCCGCAGCGCGCAATCGTTTGACGCTCGCGGTTGTGTGCAGCATCGGGTCGTATCCGATTTTGGCCCCGTTGGGTGCGTTGTCGGCAAGCCATGCGTCAATCGGCGTAGAGGTGATATCGACGTAATCGAAATAGTCGCTGTCGGCCTGTTGGCGAACTTGAAGCGTGTAGCGCCCGTCGGTGAACATTATCGCTTCGTTCTGCATGACGATTGCGGCGCCAGCGGAGCCGGAAAACCCCGTCGCCCACATCAGCCTTTCGGCATAGGCCGGAATATATTCGTTCTGATATTCGTCATCATGCGGGATGATAAAACCGTCGAGGTCCTGTTTTTTCATTTCCGCGCGCAGGAGCGGCAAGTGTTTGCCCGCGAAGGAACGGTCGGAAACGGGTTCGAACGTCTGAAACATATGAGGTCGTAGTCTGTAGGTTGAAGTTTCTGAATGAGTTAATACTACAACCTGTTACCTGCAACCTACAACCTTACAAACAACAGCACCGGCCATGTTGATTGATCGAGCTTGTTGATAAGCCTGAAACCGGCCGCCTCATATGCGGAAACGACGCCCTCTTCCTGCTCCCTCATCAGTCCGGCAAGCATGACGCGGCCGTTTTTGGCGACATGATCCGCCATGCCCGGCGCCAGCTCGGCGAGCGGTCCGGCAAGGATGTTGGCGAAGACGAAGTCGAAGGGGGCCGCCGCGGCGATATCGGCATGATCGAACCCGGCGGCGGTTATGGTTTTCACTTTACCGCCGACATCGTTCAGCGCGGCATTTTCTGCGGCGATCTCAACCGACTTCTCGTCAATGTCGCTTGCGAGGATATCTCGTCCCCATAGTTTTGCGGCGGCGATCGCCAGCACAGCGGAACCGCAGCCGAGATCGAGGATTGATTTCGGCGCCCAGCCCGCAAAACGGTCAAGCAGGGTGAGGCATCCGGCGGTTGTCGGATGATGGCCAGTGCCGAACGCCTGATTGGCATCAATATGGATCGGGATGTCGCCATCTTCATGGGGCAGTTTGTCCTGGTCATGAATGCCATAGAGAACGAACCGTCCGCAACGAACGATGCCTAGCCCGTCAAGCGAATGAGCGACCCAGTCGACGTCGGGCAGTTCTTCCATTGCTGGTTCGCCAATGCCTTGGTCGCCGATTGCAGCGGTGATCGCATCCATGTCGGGCTTGTCTTCAAAATACGCGTCGAGCCGCCAGGCGGTCTCGCCGTCTTCAACCGTTGCATCGTCTTTGGTGAGGCTGACGGCGCCAGCCGGCGGACAAAGAATTTCCGACAGCCTGTCGCCAGCGGCTTCTAATGGCTCGCGAGGGCCTGTCCAGGTGAGTTTGAATGACGTCACGCAGCCTCGACAAATGTATCGATAACTTTTTTCGGGCCGGAATGCTCGAACTCGACAGTCAGCTTTTGACCTTCCACCGCAGAAATTTCTCCGTAGCCAAACTTTTGATGAAACACGCGTTGGCCTTTTTTGAATTTGGAGACGCCAGCGCTCACTGAAACGGTGTTCCCGCGGCCCTCGATCAGCGGCGGCTGGCTAGCTGGCCTTGATTTAGCAGCGCGCGCGCGCCGCCAGCCAGGGTTGTCGTAATAAGCGTCGTCGCGAAGCTTCATGCCTTCGAAAGTTGAATGGCTGGCGAATCCGGATGCGGCGTTGCCGTAGAGGCCGGGCTCGGAGACCACATCCACATGTTCTTCGGGCAGTTCATCGATAAAGCGCGAGGGCATCGCCGCCTGCCACCGCCCGTAAATTTGCCGGTTTGCAGCGAACGAAATCCGGCAGCTATCTTCGGCGCGGGTGACGCCCACATAGGCGAGCCGGCGTTCTTCCTCGAGCGCGGCGTTGCCATTTTCATCGAGCGCGCGTTTTGACGGGAATATCTCTTCCTCCCAACCGGGCAGGAAGACGACGGGAAACTCAAGTCCCTTGGCGGCGTGCAGGGTCANNCCCTCTTCCCAGCCGGGCAGGAACACCGTGTCGAACTCCAGGCCCTTGGCGGCGTGCAGGGTCATCAGCCAGACCTGACCGTCCGCTGACTCATCATTAAGTTCGGAAACCAGCGCTACGTGATCGAGGTAACCCTCGAGCGTGTCGAATTCCGATACGGCTTGGATCAGTTCTTTCAAGTTGTCGAGTTTTCCGGGCGCTTGCGGACTTTTTGAATTCTTCCACATGTCGATATAGCCGGATTCTTCGAGCACCAATTCGGCGAGGTCGGCGGGCGCCATGTCTTTGGCGTCGCGCGACCAGCGATCGATCGTATCGACGAAATTCACCAGAGAACGGCGCGCTGCAGCGTGAAGGTCGTCGCTTTCAAGCGCAATACGCGACGCCGCCATCAGGGGAACGCCTTGCGCGCGCGCAATCTTGTGCAGGATTTGCAGCGCCTTGTCGCCGAGGCCGCGTTTAGGTTTGTTGACGATCCGGTCAAAGGCGAGATCGTCGTCAGCGGAACGGATAAGACGCAGATAGGAAAGGGCGTCGCGAGTCTCCTCGCGTTCATAAAAACGCGGACCGCCGACCACTTTGTAAGCGAGGCCCAGCGTGTTGAACCGTTCTTCGAAGGCGCGCATCTGAAACGACGCACGCACCAGCACCGCCATGTCGGAAAGCGAACGCCCCTTTGCTTGTTCCGCCTCAATATCATCGCCAATGAGGCGCGCTTCCTCTTCGCCGTCCCAGACGCCGCGAACCTTGACCTTTTCGCCTTCAGCCATTTCGGTCCACAGCGTTTTGCCGAGGCGTTCGGTATTGGCGGCGATGAGGCCGGACGCCGCGCCGAGTATCGAAGGCGTCGAACGATAGTTGCGTTCCAGGCGAATGACCTTGGCGCCTGGAAAGT
Source organism: Parvularculaceae bacterium UBA4496 (assembly GCA_002388885.1). GTDB lineage: Bacteria > Pseudomonadota > Alphaproteobacteria > Caulobacterales > Parvularculaceae > Hyphococcus. The sequence goes on from DGNI01000065.1 coordinate 27,374, forward strand.
CTTTTTCAAAACGCAGGATGTTTTCAACTTCTGCGCCGCGCCAGCCGTAAATGGACTGGTCGTCATCGCCAACACAGCAGATGTTTTTGTGTTTCTGGGCGAGAAGGCGCAGCCATAAATACTGCGCCACGTTGGTGTCCTGATATTCGTCCACCAGCATGTAACGAAAGCGGCGCTGGTAGTCTGCCAGAACATCCGGATTGTTCTGAAAGATCGTCAGGTTGTGAACGAGAAGATCGCCGAAGTCGGCAGCGTTCAGCGTGGTCAGCCGCGCCTGATAGGCGCGGTACAGTTCAATCGCCTTGCCTTCCGCAAAATGATAAGCCTCGTTAGCGGGCACTTTTTCGGGCGTCAGGCCGCGATTTTTCCATGCGTCGATTACATAAGCGAGGCCGCGCCCCGTCCAGCGTTTTTCATCGATGTTCGCCGCTGCGATGACTTGCTTGCAAAGACGGACCTGATCGTCTGCATCAAGGATGGTGAAGCTGGGTTTGAGGCCGGCAAGTTCGGCATGGCGCCGCAAAATCTGCGCGCCGATGGAATGAAACGTGCCGAGCCATTTCATGCCCTCGACACTCTCACCGACGAGCGACGCAATGCGCTCCTTCATTTCACGCGCGGCCTTGTTGGTAAAGGTGACGGCGAGGATCTGCCAAGGTTGCGCGCGAGCAGTGTGCAAAAGGTGAGCGAGCCGGGTGGTCAGTGCGCGGGTTTTTCCCGTGCCGGCGCCGGCCAGCATCAGGACGGGCCCTTCCGTCGCCAGAACCGCTTCGCGCTGTTCGTCGTTCAGGCCGTCGAGATAGGGCGCATTTGCGGCGTCAGCCGGTGCGAAACGCTTCTGCGCTTCCGCCATAGCTCTTTCGGAGATAGACATTTTGCGTTCTTCGGACGCCATTACTTAAGCTTACAAAAAAGAGAACGATTCTGGAACATTTAGCCTGCGTCGCATGATTTGCAATCCGTGCGGGAATCGCGACTATGGGGCAGGGGCGGTGTGGGAATATCTGACAGGAGACCAATGAATGGCAGGCAAGTTTGAGCTTTACAAGGACAAGGCGGGAGAATTCCGGTTCCGTCTGAAGGCCGGCAATGGCGAGAATATTCTCGCGAGCGAAGGTTACAAAGACAAATCGAGCGCTGAGAAGGGTATCGCATCCGTCAAGAAGAACGCCGGCGACAAGACCCGTTTCGAAATCAAGGAATCCTCCAGCGGCAAGCCCTATTTCGTGTTGAAAGCAGCGAACCATCAGGTGATCGGTCAGTCGCAGATGTATGATGCCGCTTCTGGCTGCGAAGGCGGGATCGAATCCGTGATGAAAAACGCGCCTGATGCGGCGGTGGATGATCAGGCCGGCTGAGACAACGGCTACTCAATAGGATTAACAAAACGCCGCCCCATGGGGCGGCGTTTTTTTGTACCGGCTACCTGAAGCTTATAGACCCTGGAGATCATCGTCCTCCTCGTCCCATTCTTCATCGTCGTAATCTTCGTCATCATCCCAGATTTCGTTGTCGAGCTCTTCGTCGATATCGTCATACTCGTCGTCGAAATCATTGCCTGAGATTTGCAGCGCCCCTTGGGAACCATTTTCTGTAAAACCTGCGAGGATCTCCGAGCAGCCGTCTTGTACGAACGCTAGATCGTCAATGAGATAGCGCAGGGTTTCACGGCGGCTGCGCCATCCGCGGCCGCGGCTTTTCATGGAGACTTCGATGCGTTTGGCGCGTCCGCCGAGATAATAGGCGCCTGCCATATGCCGCCAGCGCACCGTGTATTTCGTCCATTCGAACGAGGCGTCTGCGCTCGGCAGCGGAACGCCGTTTTCATCCCAGCCTTTAATGTTGACGGTGAACGGCTCGCCTTCGCGCCCGCCTGTCGGGTAAATCGCCATGGTCACGACGCATACGGGTTTGTCGAATGTGATTACAAGCGGCGCGTTCAGGTGATTAACGTAACCGGCGGCGAATTCGCCGCTCGGCGCGGCTTCATAAGTGCACATGGAGTCGTAGTAAAAGCGCCGCTGGCCTTCGCAGATCTGCCGCGTCACACCGCGCCCGAAATGTACGCCGTATTTTTCCGCATAGGCTTCGCGAATTATGTCGCCATGATCACCCGGGGGCGGTTCGAACGTAATGACGCGATAAGGCGCGTCATTTGACGCTTCAGCGGCGTCGCCGATGCGTGAAATCACACCGGTGATCGTCGCGGGATTCGTATCGTGATCGGGGTCCAGTCCGATGCCATTTTCATGCACATATTCACTGTCAGGCGCTGTATCCGCAGAGAAGGCGGCTGCATTTGTAGATATAAATGCTGCTGCAGAAAGCGCCGAAATCAGAACCGTTTGATTCATGGCTCGATACTCCCCAATCCCAAGATAATACTACGCGTCTGCAAAGGTTCCAAATCCCGACTTGATTGGAAAAAGCGTTGCAATTTCACATCACTACGAATGTCGCATCATTGCGATAAGCAAGTTCGGCGGTTGACGAGGAAAGGAGGCGCCCCCCTAATCCCCCGCCAAATGACAGGGAGCGCTTCATGAAAGTTTATCCAGCCCGAATCTCAATACTGTGTGCTGCGGTTTCGCTAGCCGCTTGCGCCACAAGCGCACCCGGCGTTGGTGAACTCGACACGGCTGCCGCCGTGGCGGCAGTCAGCGCGACGCCAGACGCCGTCGAACGCTTGCGTATGGACGTTGCATGGCTAGCCGATGACGCCCGCGAGGGAAGGGAGGCCGGTTCTCGAGGCTACGTCGATGCGGCTCATTACGTCGCCGCGCGCCTTGAATCTGTCGGCGTTGAGCCGGGTGCGAACGGTGAATGGTTTCAGGAAGTGCCGCTCAGGTCAGCGTCGCCTGTGCTCGAAGCGGCCGCAGCATCCATCACCACGCGTGACGGATCGGTGCATGAGCTGAAACATCTCGATGATTTCACAATACGCGCCTCGATGAGTTCCGAAAGTTCGAGAGTGGAAAACGCAGAAGCGGTGTTTATCGGTTACGGCGTTCATGCGCCCGCATTCGGTCATGATGATTACGCAAATGCCGATCTCAACGGAAAAGTCGCTGTGGTGTTTTCCGGAGCGCCTGACATCTTTGATAATGAAAGCCGGGCGCATTTCAACTCGACCGGCCTGAAATACAAGGAAGCATCAGACCGCGGCGCGATCGGCATGGTGATGCTAAATTCATCGGCATCGATGGAGTCACTTCCATGGGACCGCCGAATAGCAAACCCGTCCTACACGAGCATGTCATGGATTTGGCCGGACGGACGCGCGGAAACCTCAGGCCCGAATATCAAGGCCAACCTAACGATTCATCCTGATAAAGCGGCGCTTCTCTTTGATGGCGCCGAACAATCCTATGAAACCGTGTTGACAGCTGTTGATGCCGAGGGCGAGGCGCCTGAAAGTTTTGACCTAGCGGTGCGCATCTCTATGGCGGGCGGCGTTAAAGTTGACGACGTCACCAGCCCGAATGTCGTCGGCCTGATTCCCGGCGCGGACTCAGCACGAGCAGATGAATTTGTAATCCTGACGGGCCATCTGGATCACACCGGCGTTAATCAGCGACTTGTTGCAGAAGGCAAGGACGGCATCAACAACGGCGCCATGGACAATGCTGTCGGCATTGCAAGCCTCTTGGAAGTTGCAAGACGTCTCACGGCCGGCGAGCCTCCGGCGCGCAGCGTACTGATTGTGGCGGTGACGGCTGAAGAAAAAGGCCTGCTGGGCGCCGATTATTTTGCGCACTTCCCGACAATCGGCGATGGTGAAATGGTCGCTAATGTCAATCTCGACATGCCGGTTTTGCTTCATGACTTTACCGACGTGATTGCTTTCGGCGCCGAGCGGTCGTCAATCGGGCCGATTATGGAGCGGGCGCTTGAGCAGACCGGCGTCAGCTTGCAGCCGGATCCGATTCCGCAGCTCGGCATTTTTACCCGCTCAGACCATTACCGGTTCGTGGAGCAGGGCGTGCCGTCAATATTCCTGTGGACGGGTTTCAGCAATGGCGGCGAAGAGAGTTTCTGGGATTTTTATCGCAATCATTATCATCGTCCCAGCGACGAAATCACTTTGCCAATCCGGTATGATCAGCTCGCCCGGTTTGCCGAGATAAAGCACATCATCGCCGATGCAATCGCGAACGCGCCCGAGCGTCCGCGCTGGAATGAAGGCGACTTCTTCGGTGATCTTTTTGCCGGCGAGTAATGCGAAACATCGCCGGCCTGTAAGACAGGCCGGCGGTTCTATTTAGTTACTGAAGTGCGTAGACAAGCGTGACGGTTGCGCGAATTTCCGATTCGCCAGCTTCCATGGGAACGGCGCTGTCCTGCGCCATCTCCATACGGGCTGCATACATTTTCGGTTGCGGCGATGATACGTAGCCGTCCTGAATGGTGATAAGTTTGCCGAGCCTGACGCCCGCGGCGTCAGTCAAAAGCTCTGCTTTTGCTTTTGCGTCAGCGACTGCGTCTCGGCGCGCTTCTTCCTGTAACGGTTTCGGATCGGAAAAGGCGAATGACACGCCGCCGAGAGAATTGGCGCCGGACTGCACGGCCTGGTCGATGACCGCACCAGCGTTTTCCAGGTCACGCAACCTTACGGTCACGTTGTTCGACGCTACGAAGCCGATGATTTCCGGTTGTGACCGGTTTTTCTCATAATTGTAGCGGGGATTAACAGACAGGCCGGACGTTTGTATGTCGCGAGCCTCGACTCCAAGTTCTTTCAGCTTGTTGATAGTCGCCGTCATGTTCGCGGAGTTCTGTCTCAGCGCGTCGGCGGCGTTAAGCGCCTCGCTTTGAACGCCGATTGTAATGACTGCCATATCAGGCGCAGCCGTTGCGCCGCCTTCACCATTGACGGTAATTGTTCGGGCGGTCTCGCCTGCGTCCGCCGCTGTGGCTTCAGGCGCCGCACAGCCGGCAAAAATCAATGCCGCTGCCGCAGGTATTAACAAATGACGCATGGGTTTAAATTCCTCCGGTTTTGCGCGGTCGTGATGAAACTGCGCCCCAAAGGCGAAATCAAGCGCAAGATTGGGCCTTGTCGTGGCAATTGGGGTCTGGCGAAGGCTTTGCCGTCCTGATTTTTGCTGATAATAGGGCGCTCCCGCAGTCGGCCGACAAGTTCGCCGTCAGGGGGCCTGTAGCTCAATTGGTTAGAGCTGGCGGCTCATAACCGCTAGGTTGGGGGTTCGAGTCCCTCCGGGCCCACCATCCCTGTATGCTGTATAATGTCTACGACTCAAAAATAGAGCGGTTTGAAAATGCTTTGTTGCGGCCGGTGAGCCGGAAATTGAATTTGAATTCCGCTCGGCGAGTCTTCCGCTATTGATCACTATCTGCCATCTCGGAAAGGTCATTGGCTGCGCGGCGCTAAAATGCTAGGCGGCATAAGTATAACATGACTGTTAAGTTTCACGATGAATACTGATCGTGGATCATGAACACGTAAGGCAAGAATAGGCGTGAATTGATGGTGAAGAGACGACTGGTGATTGTCGGCGGCGGTTCAGCGGGGTGGGTTGCCGCAGCTTATTTGAACGGGGCCTTAAACCGGCTTCGAAAAGGGCCGCGCGTTGAAATCACGGTCCTTGAATCGCCGGATGTGCCGCGGATATCAGTCGGCGAGGCGACAATTCCGTCAATCAATCATGTGCTGGAAGTTGCGGGCATCGACGAGATCGATTTTCTCAAGCACACCGACGCAACTTACAAACAGGCGATCAAGTACCGGAACTGGTACAAGAACGACGGTTCTTATTATTATCATCCGTTCACGCGCGGCCCGTTCGGGCCGATCGATTTCACCGGCGACAACTGGGCGCGCAGCGACCAGTCGATTCCCTATATGGATACCGTGTCGCCGCAACCGGCGTTGTGTGAACTGGGGCTCCTCCCCAAAACCAATGGGCCGTGGGCGTTCGGTCCGCAAATTCACTACGCTTACCACATGAACGCGCAAAAATTCGCAGACTATCTGACGGATCATGCGATTGCAGGCGGCGTGAGGCATGTTCGCGCGAATATGACCGACGTCATCATGCGCGAGAACGGATTGATCGCAGGCGTTGAGACAGATCGCGCCGGCCGAATCGACGGCGACGTGTTTGTCGATTGTACGGGATTTTCCGCACTGATGATCGGAAAGAAAATGGGTGTCGATAACTATGACGCCTCGCAATTCCTAATGTGCGATCGTGCGCTTGTAATGCCCATACCATATGACGTTGCGTATCCGGGCGAGATGCGGCCGTATACGACGGCGACCGCACTTTCAGCGGGGTGGATTTGGGATATCCCGCTACGCACGCGGCGCGCGATCGGTTACGTCCACTCAAGCGACTTCATTTCCGAGGACGAAGCCGAGCGCGAGTTGCGCGCTTATGAAGGCGCGCATGGCGAAAAGCTCGATACGCGCATGGTCAATTTTCACGTCGGCTGGCGGCGGCGCCACTGGGAAGGCAATTGCATCGCGATCGGACTCTCCGGCGGTTTTATCGAACCGCTTGAGTCGACGGGCATTTATCTGTCAGAACTCGGGGCCGTCATGCTCGCGGAGCATTTTCCGTATAAGGAAGAGCATATTCCGGCGTTGGCGTTCCGGTATAACCGTATCCTCCAGAATCGCTATTACGAGATCCTCGATTTTATCAATCTGCACTATTGCTTGACGAAACGCGACGACACCGAATTTTGGCGCGAAGTGCAAAAACCGGAACGCATTACTGACCGGATCAAGGCCAAGCTCGAATTCTGGCGCGCCAAACATCCCTCTTCCGCCGACCTGGAGGACCAGTTTTTTCTTGGCCAGGCGCAGGACCTGTCGCCGGATAGCCGCCGGCCGGAAGACCGCCGGCCGCCAGTCGACACGGCAAAGCTCTGGAGCCACTATAGTTACGAGTGCATCATGTACGGTATGCATTACAACGGGCGCGACTGGGCCGATGATGACGGAGAAACAGGATTTCCCGCCGAAATTCAGCCGCGGGTGAAAGCGCGCGTCGCTCAGCTTCGCACTGTTCTGCCACGTCACGAAGACTATCTTCGTCAGACGGTAGGGTTCGAGGCGCCGCCAACCGGCCCGCGCCCGGATGGCTGGTCGTAAACCATAACAATCGCGACCAAAGGCGGCGCTGGAATTGCGTCTGAATCCGGCGCCGCCTATGGTCGTTCATTTCTAACCCGTGTGTACGCGCAAAGCGGAATAAATCGATGCCCAGAATTCGGATGAAGCCCGACACTCTCAACGAAGAAAACCAGAAATTCGAGCAGGCGCCGCTTAAGCAACCGCTGTTTCTGAACAGCGTTCCCAAAAGCGGCTCGCACCTGTTGCGCAACATTTTCCGAATGTTCGTGCCGGTGGAGCAGCAATATCATGAACAGTTCATTCAATGGCCGAATCTTGAGGACCACGCGCACGCTTTCGATAAGGACGCCAAGTTTCTGAGTTGGGGCCACTTGTTGTTCTCTGACGCCTCGGTGATGCGACTGAAACACGCCCGCAAAATCGTTCTCGTGCGCGACCCTTATAGCTGGGTTCTCGCCCGGGCGCGGTTGTTCATTTCGGACGAATTTTCGGGTAATATCGATCACATAAAAAACGGCGTCCTCACCGTCGAAGAGCTTTTGAACCTCATGATCATCGGCGTTTACCAGAAAGCGCCGTCCATGCATGAGATCTTCAATCTCAACGCCTGCGCATGGATTGGCACGGGGGTCCATCTCGTGCGCTATGAGGATCTCATCGATAATTTGAAGGATCTCGAATCGAAACGCGCGGAAGAATATTTCAGGTCCGTGTTGACGGCAGGCGGGGTCGAATTGACCGAGGACTGGCGCGAGCGGGTCCGGATCGGGTCAGACCGGAAACAGAGCGGGACAGCTCGCGAGAACCTTACCGGCAAGGCTGGGGAAATTGATATCCCGAAGGAGCTTCCGGAGGCTCAAAAGAGGCTCGTTGATTTGCAGTCTCCCGGGCTGCGGGCGTTTCTTGGTTATAGCTGACCGTCCGTTCCGATGTGTATTTTCTGGCTGGGTGATTCGTCGCTGTCGGGCTCAAGGCCGAAGCGAAGCACCGGATCAATAACCTGAGGCCGAATCAGTGGTTCCCACGGAGTTTAAGGGAAGCTGAGGACTGGTAACCCGGCAAATTGTTTCGGGCGCACGGTTCGGGCCGCTAATAAAATCTGATGTTTGGTTAAGAGCCGGTTTTTACAGCAAGATTTTCGTGACGATTTTGCAACAGCACCTGATTTTATCGGAATTTATATTAATCAGACATACCGCAACAACCCCTCTGGTGTAGGGTCAGTACAGCATGATGCGGCGGCGTCCCAGGGGAACGGGGCGCTGGCTTTTGGTACGAGGGAAAATTCATGAAGAAGATTTCTAAGCGAGAGCAGGTTCTCGCCAAAAAACTCACAGCGACGTCATCTGCGCTGGCAATCGCCACCTCGATGGCGCTGGTCCAAGGGGCCTACGCACAAGACGTTGAAACGATCAGCGATGACGACGACGAGGTTACTGAAGAAGGCGATCGAATTGTTGTCACCGGTTCGCGCATCCGCAGGGACGAATTTTCGAGTCCTGCGCCAATGCAGGTGATCGACCCTGACGTCGGCATTGCGCAGGGCCGTTTCGACACCGGCGCGCTTGTCCAAGGGTCGACGATCGCGTCCGGCTCCTCGCAGCTCAGTGGCGGCATTTCGGCGAATAGCGCCAGCCCGCAGGGCGGTGAGGGCGTTCAGACAGTCTCGCTGCGCGGTCTCGGCGCCAACCGGACTCTGGTCCTGCTGAACGGCCGTCGTGCAGGTCCTGCCGGCGTGCGCGGGCAGGTCGCGGCTTTCGACCTCAACGTCGTTCCGTTCTCTGCAATCTCGAGCGTTGAAATCCTGAAAGACGGCGCTTCCTCGATTTACGGATCAGATGCGGTCGCGGGCGTTGTGAACCTGATCACCCGGAAAGATTTTGACGGTCTTGAGCTAGATGCGTTTTACTCCCAGCCGCTTGAAGGCGCCGGGGAATATACCCGCGTTAATGCGCTGTGGGGCAAAAATTTCGACCGGGGCCACTTCCAGGTTGCCGTTGACTATCAGAAGCAGTGGAGCATCAAGAAAAAAGACCGCGAGTTCCTCGATTGTCCTGAAGACTATATCTTCGACATGAATGGCAATCGCGTCGACGCTGTCGATCCGCGCGGTCCGGGCGTTCACGGCTTCAACTATACCGGCAAGGACGGGTATTCCTGCTCCAACGGCATTCCTTGGGGTCATATCTGGCTTTACGATTATTCGTACTATTATTCCCCGAACGGTTCGAATGCGATCAACATAAACCAGCAGGGCAATATCAACCCGAGCATCGTGACGCTGCTCCAGTACGACTATGACGGGTCTCTCGCAGCGCTCGGTCTGCCGCAATGGGCGGCGCCGATTGACGGAGCCCAGATTGGTCTGCCGCCAGGGTTTTTCCCGACGGGCAAGAACCTCGCAAACTATGCGATCCAGCAGAACTATCACATCGGCGAGCGCAACGACACGTTCCTGCCTAAGACCACCAATTTCACGGTCTATGCGGACGGCGCCTATGAGCTGACCGATGGGATTGAAGTTTATGGCGACTTCCTGATGAGCCGCCGCAAAACTTCCCAGAACGATTCCACCCAGTACTTCAACTTCGGCGGCACCAGCGACCTTCTTGGCGGGGGCAACCCGGTTGTATTTGGTTTCCTGGAGAATGATCCGATCGTTGATCCGCAATTCACCGGTGCGGCGCTGATCAGCCCGACCACTTACTCCGACCATGACGGTCAGCGCACTTTGGTGAATTACTATCGTGGCATTGGCGGCCTTCGCGGCGAATTGCAAACCGGCGGTTTCCTCGACGGCTGGCGCTGGGATGTGTACGCGCATCACTCAACCTCGCGCGGCGAGTATCGTAATGATATCATCAGTGAGGAAGTGGTCAGCGGCATCGGTGATTTGCGTACCGCAAGCTGCGCCGGGCAGACGATTGAACCCTTCTTCGGTGTAACGGCGCAGTGTATCGATATCGATTACAACGATCCGATGATTCTTGCGAACGTTCTCACCGATGCGCAGCGCGCGCTGCTCTATGGTGAAGACATCGGCAACACCAAATATAATCAGACCTACGTCGAAGCGATCTTCGACGGCAATCTCTTCACATTGCCGGCCGGCGATGTGGGTGTCGCGATCGGCGCAACCTGGCGCAAGGACTCGATCACCGACACGCCAGGACCGAACCGTCTGAATTCGGCGCCGAGCACGTCGGGCAGCTACGTTTTCCTCGATGGCTTGGCGGGCATCACGACGGGTTCGTCGCGCACGGTTGAAGCATTCGGCGAGATCAACATCCCGATTATGCGGGACGTTCCGCTCTTCGAGTCGCTAGACGTAAGCGGCTCGTTGCGTTGGACCGACGTGAACACCGTCTCACAGCCCGACCTGACCTGGAAAGCGGGTGTTGATTGGGGCGTGACCGATTGGTTTAGACTGCGCGGCACCTGGGGCACATCTTTCCGTGCGCCGGCGCTGTTCGAGCTGTTCCTCAGCAATGAGTCGTTCATCGTTCGTCAAAGCGGCGTCGACCCCTGCATTCAGTGGGCTGTTGCGCTGGCTGAAGGCGGTATTTCGCAGCGTATTGCAGACAACTGTGCAGCTGACGGCATCCCGGATAACTTCACCGGCGGCGGCGTTGAGCCGACAGTGACGCTCGGCGGCGGTCTCGGCGTGCTTCAGCCCGAAACGTCGACCTCCAAGTCCGTGAGCGCGATCCTCACGACGCCTAACGGGTTCTTGGGCGAAGGCCGTAATCTCAGCCTGGCGGTCGACTGGTACAATATCAATGTGACCGGTACGATCGACACCTTGACGGCCGGTCAGATCGTCTTCGGCTGCTACCGTTCGGAATCTTTCCCGGACGATCCTCTCTGCGATCTGTTCGTCCGCGGACAGATTGGGGCGCCGTTCAATATCGACCAGATCACCGCGACGTTTATCAACATTAACCGGCTGGAAAACACCGGCGTCGATATAACGATGCAATACTCGCATGATCGGTTTTTGGATGGCTGGGATCTCGATGTTCGCTCCAACTGGGTGCGTCAGCTCCGGGATGACGAAGAGTTGTTCGACGGTATTATTGAAACCGTCAACGGCGAGGCTGGTGAACCGAAGTGGGTCGGCGAGGTCAACCTCATCCTATCTAAGAACGACTGGCGCGCCTTCTGGGGCATGAACATTGTCGGCCCGACATCGGATGAACAGGACTTCATCGACGACAACGGCAATCTCTGCCTAACCAGTACGGTTGTCGGTCCATACTGTGTGGACCTTGTTGCGGACGCGACGGTCTACCACAACTTCTCACTGACCAAGGAGCTAGACAGCTGGCGGTTTACTCTGGGCATGTCGAACGTTTTCGACACCAGGCCGCCGCGGGTCACCACGGATGGTTTCAACCAGGCCGAAATCTCCACCTTCGGTCAGATGCCGTTCGTTTCGCAGTACGACGTGTTCGGTCGTCGGGTGTTCGCGAACATCAGCAAAAGCTTCTGATCAAGAACTGCTTATTTCGGAAAGAAAAGCGGCGGGATTTTCCCGCCGCTTTTTTTATGGATAAACCTTCCCACGTTGCCGGAAAATAAATCCGTATCCATCTGCGGCAGGTTCGATTCCATGAATATCCCTCTGGGGAGCCTGGAGCTGGCTGTAAGCCAAGTCTGTCTCATTGTTTTTAAGCGCCGGTCGGCGGGACGACTGATTGCGCTCAAAAGCTTGCCATAACAATAAGTTAATGGAGCCAGACACGTATGCGCCAAAAGCTGTGAGCAAGCCGCAGCACTGAGATTTGGCAAATTTTACACTTGCGCAATTAAAAGATATAAGGATATCTTTATATCATTATATAAACAAGGTACGGCTCCCATGAGCGGCATACGTTTTTCGTTTGAGTTTTTCCCGCCGAAGACGGCGGAAATGGAAGAACGCCTGTGGGACAGCGTGGAACGCCTGTCGGGCCTCAATCCGGTTTTTGTTTCGGTGACCTATGGCGCTGGCGGTTCAACGAGGGAGCGCACGCTTGGTGTTATTGAAAAACTAGCGAAAACAAAAAATCTGCAACCGGCAGGACACATCACTTGCGTCAACGCATCGCGCGACGAGGTAGATGACGTTCTCAAGCGATATTGGGCAGCAGGCGTTCGCAGGATAGTCGCGCTTCGTGGGGATGCGCCGGATGGCGCCGGCGCGCCCTATACACCGCATCCTGACGGTTACCGCTACGCGTCCGATCTGATTGAGGGCGCGCGGAAGATCGGCAACTTCGATATATCGGTCGGATGCTATCCGGAAATTCATCCGGATGCGACTGACATTAATGCCGAGATTGAAAACCTGAAAAGAAAGTTCGACGCCGGCGCGACGCGTGCGATCACGCAATTTTTTTTCGAGCCTGAATATTACTTCCGTTTCGTTGAGGCGGCGCGCAGCGCGGGCATTACGCAGCCGATCGTGCCTGGCGTTATGCTGCAATCGAATTTCAAGGGCCTCGCGCGCATGGCGAAACTGTGCAACGCGGAGATTCCGCAGCGCATTGCTGATATTTATGAAGGTCTTGATGACGACGTAGCGACCCGCGACATGATAACAGCGCAGCTTGTGGCCGAGCTATGTAACAAGCTCCGCGATCAGGGTGTTCGAGATTTTCATTTTTACACAATGAACCGGGCGAACCTTTCGCTGGCGACGTGTCGTCTGCTTGGCGTCAAGCAGGCTGAAAGGGCGGCGTAATGAAACGGTCACAACGGATAACAGCGCTAAAAGACGCTGCGAAAGAGCGCATTCTCATTCTCGACGGCGCCTGGGGCGCGATGATCCAAAGCAAGAAACTGGATGAAGCTGATTTCCGGGGCGCGCGCTTCGCCGCTCACCCCGATGATCTCAAAGGCAATAACGATATTTTGTGTCTTACGCGGCCCGATATCATCCGTGAGCTGCATTCGACATATTATCAAGCTGGCGCGGACATAACCGAAACGAACACGTTCTCTGCGACAGTCATTGCGCAGGATGATTACAAACTATCGGAGCAGGATGTTCGTGACATCAATTTCGAAGGCGCGCGAATCGCACGCAGCGTCGCGGACGACTGGACGGCGAGAAATCCGGCGAAGCCCCGCTTCGTCGCCGGCTCCATCGGTCCGCTGAATAAGATGCTTTCCATGTCGTCAGATGTAAACGATCCCGGTGCGCGATCGGTTACCTTCGACCATGTCTATGACGCTTACAAAACGCAAATCCTTGCGCTTTATGAAGGCGGCGTTGATCTTTATCTGATCGAGACCATCACCGATACGCTGAACTGTAAGGCCGCGCTGAAAGCGATCGCAGATCTCGAGGCTGAAGGATTTGAGAAACTGCCGATCTGGATATCCGGCACCATCACAGATAAATCCGGGCGCACGCTTTCGGGTCAAACCGTTGAAGCGTTCTGGAACTCCGTACGCCATGCCAATCCCTTTGCGGTAGGGTTGAACTGCGCGCTCGGCGCGGCGCTGATGCGCCCGCATATCGCCGAACTTGCGCGTGTCGCCGATACGCTTGTTGCTGCTTATCCCAATGCCGGCCTGCCGAACGCCTTTGGCGAATATGACGAAACTCCGGAAGAAACCTCGGCCATGCTGGGCGAATGGGCCGAAGCCGGCATCGTCAACATGCTGGGCGGCTGTTGCGGCACAACGCCGGAACACATCGCCGCCATCGCCGAAGCGGCGGACAGCCTGCCGCCGCGTAAAATTCCGGCGCGCAGAAAGATGATGCGTCTTTCCGGACTTGAACCATTTGAACTGGCGTAAGCGCAGATGACCGATCAAACAGCCACATTCGTCAATATCGGCGAGCGCACGAACATCACCGGTTCGGCGGTTTTCCGAAAAATGATCACGGAAGGCCGCTACGCCGATGCGGTTGAGGTTGCGCGCCAGCAGGTCGAGAACGGCGCGCAGATCATCGACGTCAACATGGATGAGGGGATGCTCGACGGGGTTGAGGCCATGAAAAAGTTCCTCAATCTGATCGCTGCCGAGCCCGATATTGCCCGCGTGCCGGTGATGATCGATTCGTCAAAATGGGACGTGATCGAGGCGGGCCTTAAATGCGTGCAGGGCAAGGCGGTGGTCAATTCGATCTCCTTGAAGGAAGGCGAAGAACCGTTCCTGGAACAGGCGCGAACCATCCGTTCATATGGCGCCGCGACCGTCGTCATGGCGTTCGATGAAAAAGGTCAGGCGGAATCAGCCGACGAAAAGTTCCGTATCTGCAAGCGCGCTTACGACCTGTTGACGCAGAAGGCCGGTTTTCCGCCCGAAGATATCATTTTCGATCCCAATATTTTCGCGGTGGCGACGGGTATCGAGGAACATAACGACTATGCACGTGCATTTATCGATGCGGTCAGGCGGATCAGGAAAGAATTGCCCGGCGCGCATGTATCGGGCGGGCTTTCGAACGTGTCTTTTTCGTTTCGCGGCAACGAACCAGTGCGCCGGGCGATGCATTCGGTCTTTTTATATCACGCCATCAACGCCGGCATGGATATGGCGATCGTCAATGCCGGACAGCTCGACATTTATGACGATATCGAACCGGGCCTGCGCGAGCGCGTTGAAGACGTCATCTTGAATCGACGTGAAGACGCAACGGAGCGGCTGCTTGAGATCGCCGAGCAATACCGCGGCAAGAAAGGCGAGGCGCAGAAGAAGGATCTAAGATGGCGCGAAAAGCCGGTGAATGCGCGGCTCTCGCATGCGCTGGTGCACGGCATTACCGAATTTATCGAGGAAGACACCGAAGTAGCGCGCGCCGCCGCCGAACGTCCGCTTCATGTGATCGAAGGCCCGTTGATGGACGGGATGAACATCGTTGGCAATCTTTTCGGCGATGGCAAAATGTTCCTGCCGCAAGTAGTGAAATCCGCCCGCGTCATGAAACAGGCGGTGGCGTATCTTTTGCCGTTTATGGAAGAAGAAAAGGAACGTCTCGGCCTTGTCGCCAAATCCAACGGCAAAGTAGTGATGGCCACGGTGAAGGGCGATGTCCATGACATCGGCAAGAATATTGTTGGCGTCGTCCTGCAGTGTAACGGCTATGAAGTCGTCGATCTCGGCGTCATGGTCCCGGCGGAAAAAATTCTCGATACGGCGGAACAGGAAAACGCCGATATTGTCGGGCTGTCGGGGCTGATCACGCCTTCGCTCGACGAAATGGTGTTTGTCGCGGCTGAAATGCAGCGCCGGAAAATGAACCTGCCGCTGCTGATCGGCGGCGCGACCACGTCGCCGGCGCATACGGCGGTGAAAATCGAGCCGGGTTACCAAAATGCGCCGACGCTTCATGTGGCGGATGCAAGCCGCGCGGTGGGCGTCGTGTCTTCGCTCTTGTCGGAAACGGAACGCCCGCGGGTCTGGGAGGAAGCCAAAGCAAAATTCGAACGCATCCGGCAATCCCGCGCGGGAGGCGGGCCGAAAGAGCGGCTGTCGCTGGCCGACGCACGCGCCAACGCATTCAGGCCTGACTGGTCGCGTCACAATGGCGCGCCGCCGTCTTTTCTGGGCGCTCGCTCCATCGATGATGTCGGCTTAGAAGACGTCCTGCCTTACATTGACTGGACGCCGTTTTTCATGAGCTGGGACATGAAGGGGCGTTACCCCCAAATTCTCAACGACTCGAAACGCGGCGAGGCGGCGAGGGGTCTGTGGAATGATGCGCAGGAAATGCTCGAAAGGCTCATCGCCGAGAAATGGCTGACATTGAAAGCATCTGTCGGCTTCTGGCCGGCCAATGCTGATGACGACGATGTAGTTGTATGGACGGATGATGAGCGTAAAAAGGAACTGGCGCGTTTTCACACCATCCGCCAGCAGATCAAAAAAGACGAAGGCGCGAATTATGCGCTATCGGATTTTGTCAAAACCCGGGGTGAAGGCGCTGACTGGGTCGGCGGCTTTTGCGTGACCGCGGGACATGGCGAACTTGAAAAATCGGACGCATTCAAAAACGCCAACGACGATTATTCAGCCATCATGGTGAAGGCGCTGGCCGACCGTTTCGCTGAAGGGTTTGCAGAATATCTGCATGCGCGCGTGCGTCGCGAGTTGTGGGGCTATGCGCCGGATGAAAATCTTTCTTCCGTAGACCTTATCGCAGAAAAATACGCCGGCATTCGTCCAGCGCCGGGCTATCCGGCACAACCGGATCACACGGAAAAGGACACGCTGTTCCGCCTGCTTCAAGCGCCGGAACGCGCGGGCGTCGATTTGACCTCCAGCTTCGCCATGACGCCGCCGGCAAGTGTGGCAGGGCTTTATTTCTCGCACCCGGAAGCCAAGTATTTCGCCGTGGGCCGTATCGAAAAGGACCAGGTCGAGGATTATGCGCGGCGCAAGGGCTGGGACATACGCACCGCCGAACGCTGGCTCGGCCCGATCCTCAATTACATGATGGATGCCGCCTGATTGCGGCGTTTCCTCTTTCAGCCGAATGAGATAAGACGGAAAAAACCGCCATCGCAAGATGAGAGGAACACGGCCTTCCATGACCCTTTCAGAAGATTACGAACACTGGATCAGAACGTCATTCGTGGAAATGAACACGGCGCTGGAAGAAATGTATTTTGCGCGCGAGGCGAGAGAAAATGTTGAGGGCATTGGTGACGAGATCAAAAACAAGATCCGTGAAGAAGGGCACGAATACATCGTTAAACTGCTTGCCGAAGGCAATACGGACGAAGGATTTGAAAACGCCTTCGATCTTCTCGGCGATGTCGGGCTTTATATGGCGTCGCTCCGCCGTCATGAGGTGACGAACCCGGCGCGGGAAGAAAAGTCGCCGCTCGCGGAAGCATCGGCGCTCGCTATGCATATCTCCTCGTTTCTCGGCGTCGTACCACGCTTCGCAACGGCGCATCTGACGACGCGCAACCGCGCGGTGAACGGCAAGATCAAGAGTTTTACAAACCTGCCGGATGAATATCTTTTCCTCGATTACAATCTGCGCAGTATTTTCGCCTTCAAGCGCGCTGCCGAGTTGTTGACGCGCATTCTGCCGTTGGGCGTTACGCATCCGGTAGCGGCGATCCTGTTCGAGGATGCAGGCGATGCACTGAAGGACGTGATCGAATCGAACGACCAGCTTTATAAGGAACTGGACCGCGACCGGTTCTTTTACTGCGTCCGGCCATATTACAAACCCTATCGCGTAGCGCGCGCCGAATATCGCGGCGCCAATGGCGGCGACTTTTCCGGCATCAACGAGATCGACTTGCTGCTAGGGCTTTGCTCGGCGAATGACCCTTATTACTCACAGCTTCTCGTCGAGAAGATGCTGTTCATGGAGCCGGGGGATCAGATTTCCCTGCGCGAGTGCATGCGCCAGCGCAGCTTCCTGCTGCAATTTCTCGATGCGGCGCCGGAGAACATGAACGATCCGGCGTTCAGAAACAACGTCGAAGCGTATTTGAATGTCTGCAAACTTCACGGGACGACCGCACGTCAGCATCACGACAAACTTGTGAAGGATTATATTGAAAAGCCTTCCGCCGCGCTGACGCCTGAAAAATATGCGCAAGTCACGGCCAGCGGCCCGCAGCTGGGCGAACTCATGAGCGCCTTGGAGATACTGCGCGACATGCGCCTCGCCGCTGACCGAAAAGATATCCGCTCAGCGCATAATGATATTCAAAAGCTGAGAAGCTATATTGGCGCCTGAGGTCTAAGGAGTTTTCATCCCGTCGATGCGGATTTTCGACGCAAGCGCCTGCTTGATGCGTTCGCGTTGCGCTTCCGTGCGGTTATGGGCTTCGCGCTGGGCTTCGCCGAGATGACGCGCATGATTGGAAAGCGCATCGAGATAGGATTGCGCGTTAATCAGCGCCGCAGGCTCGCTTTCTCTGGTCTCAGCGACAGACCCCATTCGGTTTTGCAAGGCTTTTCTCTCTTCGGCGAGTTGCGCCAGCTCATCCTTGATCGTGGATAGCTGATGCTTTTCGCGATCGACCTTGATGGCGGCAATCTTTTTCAGTTCCGCAAGCTGCTTGAGCTTGTCATTGGGGCCCATGTGATTTCGCTTTCTTTCGCATCGTGTCGGCGAAGTGGATGGCGGCGGCGACCGCGGCGTATTGCTCGCGCTTGATTTCTTCGCCAATCTCGACGCTCGCATGGATTGCACGCGCTGTCGGCGGATCGGAACGGATCGGCACGCCGGCCATGGTTGCGACTTCGCGAATCTTCGTAGCGATTTCGTCCGTGCCTTTCGCCACACAGACCGGGGCCGCACCGCCCTTGCGGTCCCATTTGAGTGCAACGGCGTAATGTGTCGGGTTAACGAGGATGACGTCGGCGTCCGGTACGTCTTTCATCATCTGGTTGCGGGCGATGGCTTGACCGCGCTCGCGCCGCGACTGTTTCATGGTCGGATCGCCTTCCTGCTCTTTCGATTCTTTTTTGAGCTCCTCAAGGCTCATTTTCAGTTTCTTGGTGTGCTGGTGACGGCTCCACGGAAGGTCGATCAATGCGAGTGCGACGGAAAAGATGACAATTAGCCCGGCGAAAATAACGCCTTCGCGCAATAGCGACTGCGGCAAGGCTTGCGCCGGCAAAAGCGAGTCCGCCGGCAGTTGCGTGAAACGTGCAGCGAAGATGGCGCCGAACAGGATACAAATAATGATCAGCTTCGTCGCGCTCTTGGCGAACTCTGAAAGGCCGTCGGGCCCATATTTCTTTTTGGCGTTGGAGACGATCGACAGGCGGTTGAATTTCGGCTTGATCTTTTTGAGCGAGAACGTGATCGACTGTTGCGCCAGCAATGAGGCGAGAACGCCAAGCGCCGGCAGCACAAAAAAGGCGGCGATACCGTTGAGGCTCGACATGGAAAGCGAGAAGATAAATCCTTCGCCGTCGCCGCCGAACGCCTGTGCTGCAAAGGTTGCCGGATCGCGCAGGAGCTGTGAAAGACCGAATGCGAGCGCTGCTGCCGCGCCGCCGCTGGCGAGCGCTAGGGCGAGATAGAACCCGATATAGGATGCGGCCGCGTTGACTTCCTTGGACTGCGCGACATCGCCTTCCTCGCGCGCTTTTTGAATGCGCCCCGGCGTCGGGTCGTGTGACTTCTCCTGACCATCTTCTGACTGATTTTCGCTCACAGGCGCCCCGCGAAAATGTCAAAAAGCACGTTCTGAAACCCTTCGAGCCACTCGAAGAGCAGAATCGGCGCGGCGGCGGCGAAAAGCGCCATGCCGGCCAGCGTGATCGCCGGCGCGCCGACAAACGCCGCCATGAGTTGCGGCATAGCGCGGCTCGCGGCGGCGAGCGCCAGCGAATATAAAAATCCGAGGATGACGAAAGGCGATGAAAGCGCCAGCGCCTTGAACAACGCTTCGCCGACGCGGTTTGTTGACCATTCGCCGGTTTCTTCGGCGCCCGGGAACAGACCGAAAGGCAGTGTTTCATAAACGTCGGCGATGGCGCCGACGAGATGAATGTGAAGGCCGGTGGCGGCGGCGAGCGCTACGCCGGCCATGACGAGGATGGCTGCAAACGGCGATTCAGAATCGAACCCGACAGTCGGTCCGAAAAGTTGCGCAAGCGACAAGTGCTGCGCCGTAATCGCACCGGCGATCTGCAAGATAAAAACCATAATGCGCAGGCCGAAGCCGATGACGAGCCCTGAAAGCGCTTCTGCCGCATAGAGTGCGGCGATCGCTGCAGGGGCTTCAGGCGGGCGCATGTCAGACGTCAGCACCATCGGTGCGATGATGATGGTAATGCCCATCGCTGCCGTAAGGCGGACGCGCATGGGGACAATGCGTTCGCCAAGGCCGGGCGTTAAGAAGACAATCGCGGAAATGCGCGAGAACACCGCGCCGAGGAGTATGATCGCCGGCGCGCCTGCTTCCAGCATCGGCGTGAGCGGCGCGAGGAAATCCATGGTTTACGCCGTCCCGATCAGCAGCGGTTTCAACCCTGAATCGATTTCCTCGTAAGACAGAACGGGATTGCGGATTTTCTTGGCCTTCATGACCGCGCGAATAAAACGCCGCCGCTTCGAAGAGGTGACGATCGCCGGATAGAGGTTGCGCGCTGTCGCCTGGTTGATCTGCTCGACAACGGCCTGCGCAAGTTTATTGAAATCTTCCGGCGGCAAGGCGACATCGGTCGCCCCGCTGGCGCCCTGGGTTTCATGGTCAGCGAAGGTCGACTCCCAGTCGAGCCCGATCTGGATTAGCGGCACGGCGCCGTCCTCGTTCTGCAAGGCGCTGACGAAGTGACGGGAAATGCGCTGTCGAACGAATTCGGCGACTTCTTCAGCCGTATTGAACATGGTGCGGCCTTCCGCAATCGTTTCGAGCAGCACCGGCAGGTTGCGGATCGGCACGCGTTCGTCGAGCAAATGACGGAATACAGACTGAACAAATTCCAACGGCGCCTTGTCCGGCACAAAGTCGTCGAGCAGGCGGCGGTTGGAGGCGGCGCGCTCCTGATCCGAATTCTTGCAGAATTCGTCGAAGATGCGCTGCACCGAACGGCGCGTGACGAGCTGCGAAAAGCTTTGCTTGATCGTTTCGAGAAGATGCGTTGAGACCACTTCGGCCGGTTCGACGACTGCGTGGCCCATGGCCATGGCGTCGTCGCGGGCGGAGCGTTCAATCCAGCGCGCAGGCGCGCCGTAGACCGGTTCCTCGCAGTCGTCGCCGGGAATCGGCAGCTGATCGAGATCGTCGACGATCACCAGCACCTTGTCGGAATGCAAGACTCCCTTCGCGGCGCGGACGCCCTGGATCTTGACGACATATTCTTTTGCCTTGAGCTCGAGATTATCGGTCAGCCTGATCGGCGGAATGATGAAGCCGAATTCACCGGCGATGTATTGGCGGATCTTGACGATGCGCGGTTCCAGCCCGTTGACATTGTCTAGGGCGAGGGGAGTGAGGTCGCCGGCGAACTCAACGTGAATTTCATCAACATCGAGAATGTCGCCAAGCGGCTTTTTGTTTTCTTTCGGTTTCGCTGCCGGCTTCGTCGCTTCGGCAAGTTTTTTCGCTTCCACATCCTTGTAGATGAAATATGCGCTTGTGAAAGCCATAGCTGATGCGACAAAGAATGGAATGAATGGCAGGCCCGGCATGAACGCAAAAACCGCGAGAATGGCGCCCACGGTGCCTATGGCGAGCGGGTTTGCGCCAAGCTGGGCGAGCATCGCCTTGTCAGCCGAACCGGCAACGCCGCCTTTGGAAAGAAGCAGAGCTGCAGCGATAGAAATGATAACTGCAGGAATTTGCGAAACGAGACCGTCGCCCACCGTCAGGATTGAATAGGCCGCAACCGCATCGCCGACGGAAAGACCGTGAACGCCCAGCCCCATGGCGAGGCCGACCACCAGGTTCAAAAGCGTAATCAACAGACCCGCAATGGCGTCGCCTTTAACGAATTTCGAGGCGCCGTCGAGCGAGCCGAAGAAGGTTGTTTCATCCTGCTCGAGTTTACGGCGCGCCTTCGCTTCTTCGTGCGTGATCGCGCCGGCGGCGATGTCGCTGTCGATCGCGAGCTGCTTGCCAGGCATGCCGTCGAGGGCGAACCGTGCGCCAACCTCGGCCATGCGGCCGGCGCCCTTCGTGATCACCATGAAATTGACAATCAGAAGGACGCCGAAAACCACCAGCCCCAGGAATATATTGCCGCCCATGACGAACATGGCGAATCCTTCAATGACGCGGCCCGCCGCATCAGGTCCCGTATGGCCTTCGCCGATGATCAGTTTTGTAGAAGACACGTTCAGCGACAGGCGCAGCATCAGCGAACCAAGCAGCACGGTTGGAAACGCGGAAAAATCGAGCGGCCGCTCAATGAAAAGCGTCATCGTGAAAATCATGATCGCCAGGGCAAAAGAAAGCGTGAGCCCGATATCAAGCAGCACCGCTGGCACTGGCAGGACCATCATGACAATGATCGCCATCAGGCCGAAGGCGAGGAGGACCGTCGTTTGTCCCGGCAGGTTGAATTTCAGTACGCTGTCCATAACTGGCTTTCTTCAATCGTTCTTTTAAGTTCCGGCGATGGCTTTGAGGACGACTGTGTCGAAGAGGTTGGACAGCATGCGCGCCATGTGTCCGGCGGAAAGCCAGAAAACCAGCAGCATGACGAGAAGCTTCGGCGCGAAGGTGAGGGTGAGTTCCTGAATGGACGTGAGCGCTTGAAAAAGGCCCACCACGATGCCAACGATCAGGGCGGCGCCGATCATCGGTGCGCCCATCCAAACGCCGGCCCATAAAAATTGCCGCATGATATCTGCGATTTCCGCTTCGGTCATAACGTTCCCCGTTAGACCGGCATGCGGATGAGTTCTTGATACGCCTCAACGACTTTGTCGCGCACAGTGACCGCCGTTTCGACGGCGAGTTCGGCGGCTGCAAGCGCTTCGACGACCGAATGCGGGTCAGCATTGCCAGTCATATAATTCATCGACGCCTGTTCACCTTTGGCGACAGTCGCCGCGATATCGTGAACGGCCTTGAACGCTGCGTTCGGTTCCGTCACCTGCGCCGTTTTAGCGACATTGTCGCCAGCCTTGACGGCGGGGTTATCGGTTTTAAGCGCCGTCTTGGCGAGGTTGTACCCTTGCGCGGCCTGGAATGTTGCGATCTTCATGAGTGACTTTCCCTATCTTTTCAGGATGTCGAGGAGCGATTTGTACATGTCGCGGGCTTGGCTGAAGACTTCGAGGCCGGCTTCGTAGGAGCGGGTCGCTTCGCGCGCGTCGGCGAATTCCGTCATCATGTTGACGTTCGACATTGTGACGTAGCCTTCTTCATTGGCGAAGGGATGGTTCGGATCGAACACTTCTTCTCCGGGCGTCTGGTCGAGGAACATGCGCCCGATCTCGACCTTTGTCGTTTCGGAATTGCGGTCGAAGACGCTTTCAAAAGATACCAGCTTGCGCTTGTAGCCATGGGTGTCGGCGTTCGCGATGTTTTCACTGACCACCTGTAGGCGCTGGGCTTGCGCCTGCATACCGGAAAGTGCGGATGAAGAAATCTTGTCAAACGGGTTCATCGTTCACTCCTACCGGCCGCCAAGGCTCGTACGCAGCATGGAAAGCGTTTTTGAATAGATCGTAATGGCCGTGTCGTGATCGCGCGTTGTGGCGGCGGAACGCGACATCTGATCTTCAAGGGAAACCGTGTTGCCGTTCGGGGACGCGACACCTGTAGTTTCGATGCGTCCGGCGCGGAATGCTTGAGCGCGCGCGCCCTCGGCCGTCATGCGCTGGCTGCGGGCGTAGGTTTCAGCAAAAGGTTCTATATCTTTCGCCTTGTAACCCGGAGTGTCCGCATTCGCGATATTTTCTGCGATCTGTCCATGACGCTGAACGGCGTGCCGCGCCATCAGCGATGCTGTATGCAGAATTTTCAAATCGTTGAACATGAGATCCCGCTTTAACCCGGTATTAGTGTTAAATTCCGATACAAGGATAATTGCGCGTATTAGTTGAATGAACTGTTAACCACGTTTGGATTTATGAGCTTATCTCTGGCGCCGCCAAAACTTGAAAAACTTCTTAAGACGGCAGGCCCGCAGCACTATGGCGTGGTCACCGCAACGGACGGCCTTTCATTAAAGATTGATGGTCTCGCCGGTTA
>DGNI01000209.1 GCA_002388885.1 Parvularculaceae bacterium UBA4496
GATTTTCGACTTTGATTTTCTGCATTGATTTTCCTACCGGACTTGCATGGCGCGCAAAGATGACAGGGCGCGCGGTGAACGACTTTCTGGGTGAATCGGCGCGGCTATTAGCATCCGTAGCGGGAAGGTGAAAGGGGGCCGCGGCGGAATGCGCGTGGCCGGGGCCGCGATTTCGTTATACTTGCGTCATCCATGACTGATAGGCCGATAAAATCCACAGGACGAATCGCGCGCCGAGATGGCCGGGGCGCGCTGCGGCCTGCGCCGCTATTTGTGCTTGTTGAACCCCAGATGGGGGAAAATATCGGCGCGACGGCGCGCGGGATGCTGAATTTCGGCCTGTCGGGCTTGCGCATCGTCAATCCGCGCGACGGCTGGCCGAATGAAAAAGCCGGCGCCATGGCATCAGGCGCGTCAATCGTCATTGACGACGCAAAGGTTTTTGAAACAACCACGGAAGCGATCGCGGACTGCAACTTCATCCTTGCAACAACAGCGCGGCCGCGCGAGGCGTTGCTGCCGGTTTTTTCGCCGGCCGATGCCGCCGCGGAAATGAGTATGCGGATTGCACGTGGAGAAAAATGCGGCGTGCTGTTCGGCGCCGAGCGCTCGGGGCTATCCAATGAAGATGTGATGAGGGCTGACGGGATTATTTCGATTCCCGTCAATCCGGCATTTGCGTCGCTCAATCTCGCACAGGCGGCATTGGTCGTCGCCTATGAATGGGCGAAGGCCGATGAACGCAAAGTTCAGGCGGGCGATCAAAATCTTGCGATACCAGCGCCGAAAGCAGATTTTGATCGGTTTTTCGATCATCTGATCGGCGAATTAGACAATTCCGGCTATTTCTTTCCAGCTGAAAAGCGAACCAATATGGTGCGCAATCTGAAGGTTGCCTTTCAGCGCGCGGGGCTCACCGAGGGAGAAACGCGTTCGTTACGCGGCGTCATCAAGGCGCTTGTCAAGCAGCGCGATGAATAGAACACTGGATGACTGCTGCGCGGGGGCGTGAGACCAACAACTGAGACAGAGCATCGCCGATCATTAAGGCGATAAAAGGCCAAGATTTCGAGAGGGACCCAGGATGAGAATTTCCACTATTTGCGTTATTGCGCTTTCAGGCGCGTTTTTTGGAACCGTTGCGCTTGCGCAGGAAACGCCGATGATAGCGCCGTGGGGCTATCCGCTCGACGCACTCGATCCTGAGACGAAACCAGGCGATGATTTTTACCGGTTCGCAAATGGCGGCTGGCTCGATGTAACGGAGATTCCTTCCGACCGCACAGGCGTTGGTTTTTCTACAACCATGCGTGACCGAAACGAGGAGCGTATCGCCGCCATTATTGCCGACCTTGCCGAGGCGCGTCCGAGTCGCGACTCGAACGAGCAACGCATACGTGATCTCTATCGAAGCTTTCTCGATACGGATCGTATTACATCGCTTGGACTGGCGCCGATAATGGATGACCTAGAGCGTGTGCAACAACTTCAAACGCATAAAGACGTCGCCGCCGCCATGGCGGATCCGGCGCTGAATTTAAGCGGGCCTTTCGGCGCATCGGTGTGGATAGATTCGAAAGACCCGGAAAATTTCATCACTTGGATTGGTCATTCTGGGCTCGGCCTGCCAGACAAGTCCTATTACGAACGCGAAAGCGAGCGGCTAGCTGAAACGCGAGAACAGTATCTTGCGCATATCGGAAACATGCTTGGTCTTGCAGGCGTAGACGACGCGGCCGCGAAAGCTGACGCTGTGTTCGGTTTGGAAAAGGCTATTGCGGCGCTGCATTGGGAACGCGCGGAGCGGCGAGATGCGAACCGAACCTACAACAAGATGGATCGTGCGGCGCTATTGGAGCTGGCGCCAGGGTTTCAGTGGGCTGCATATTTAGAAAGCGCCGGTTTGGCCGAAGCGGACGTATTTGTTATCCGCGAAAAAGAGGCGTTTCCTGGGCTCGCGACTCTGTTTGCGGAAACGCCCGTAGAGACTTGGCGCGCTTATCTGACGATGCGCCTCTTAAGTGGATTTTCTCGTTACCTGCCGCCGGCATTCGATGATGAAGGCTTCGATTTTTACGGTAAAAAACTGAGCGGGCAGGCCGAACAGCGCACTCGGGAAAAACGCGGAGTCGATCTCGTCAACAACTTTCTCGATCAGGCGGTCGGAGAGATTTATATCGAGCGCTACTTCCCGGAAGAATCAAAAACGCAAATGACTGAGTTGTTCGAAAATGTTCGCTCGGCGCTTCGTACGCGGATTGAGAATCTCACATGGATGACGCCGGAAACGAAAGTACGCGCGCTGGAGAAACTCGACAAGATGACCGCGAAAATCGCCTATCCGGATAAATGGCGTGATTTTTCAGGGCTACATATCCGCGCGAACGATCTGATCGGGAACGTGAAACGCGTTCGCGAATTCGATGCGGCGCGTGACGTCGCCAGACTTGGTCAGCCTGTCGATAAAGCGGAATGGTTCACCGGGCCGCAGACGGTGAACGCATTTTACAGTCCGAGCCGTAATGAAGCATTCATTCCCGCCGGTTACATCCAGTCGCCGCTGTTCGATCCGAACGCCGATCCGGCGCTCAATTACGGCGCGATCGGCTCTATTGTGGGACATGAAATCGGTCACGGTTTTGACGATCAGGGATCGAAATATGACGGGGACGGATTTCTGGCGGACTGGTGGTCCGAAGAAGACCGCGCGGCGTTCGACGCCCTGGGGGACCGGCTGGCGGAGCAGTTCAGCAAGTATGAGGCGCTGCCCGGGCTTTTCGTGAATGGCCGTCAGACGCTCGGTGAAAATATCGGCGATCTCGCTGGTGTTGTCGTTGCCTACCACGCCTATCTTCTGTCCCTCGATGGCGACGAGCCGCCGGTGCTTGACGGATTTACGGGACCGCAACGGGTTTTTCTCGGCCGGGCGCAAGCGCGCCGGTTCAAACAGACCGAGGAGTCCATGCGTCAGCGACTGTTGTCTGCGCCGCACAGCCCCATGGATCTGCGGGTCAACGGCATGGTGGTCAATATCGACGAATGGTATGAAGCGTTTGATGTCGAACCCGGCGACGCTATGTATCTGCCGCCGGAAGATCGCGTATATATCTGGTAGCACCAAATAAAAGAGGCGATCGCTGAGTGACAGATAAGGCTTCGATTGAGCGCATCGAACACGCCGACGCGCTCAGCAATCATCGCTTCAAATATTACGACTTCGCCATGGCGGCGACGTGTGTCGTCTTTGTCTGCTCAAATATAATTGGCGCCGGCAAAGTCGCCGATGTCGGCGGGTTCGCATTGGGCGCCGGCGTTCTTTTCTTTCCGCTTGCTTATGTCCTGGGCGACGTCCTGACCGAAGTTTACGGTTATGCACGCGCGCGCCGGGTAATCTGGGCTGGCTTTGCCGCCGCAGCATTCGCAGCCGGCATGGCGGCGTTCATCACTTGGATGCCACCGTCAGGCGACTGGAACCAGGACCTTGGCGGCATTGACCGGCAAACGGCGTTCGCGTCGAATTTCGGACAGGCGCCGCGAATCGTATTCGCTTCGATAACAGCCTTCTGGGCGGGCGAGCTTGCCAACGCCTATGTCATGGCGCACATGAAAGTCGCCTCAGGCGGCAATCATCTCTGGCAGCGGACAATAGGTTCGACGGTTGTGGGGCAGGGGCTCGATTCCCTCATCTTTTACCCGCTTGCGTTTTCGGGCGTGTGGAGTCTTCAACTCATCATCACGGTCATGATCACGAACTATTTCCTGAAGGTGCTCTGGGAGGCGATGCTGACCCCTGTCACCTATCGCGTGGTCGGCGCGTTGAAGCGCGCTGAGGGTGTTGATGTCTACGACAAGGATACGGCCTTTACGCCGTTCTCCATAAAGTCGTAAGCTTCTCCTTGTCCGGGGCGGGCAGGGGGTCGGTTGATGTTCCAGAAATTGTTGAGTTCCTTGCGGCGCGGCGAGCCGCGTTCATCATACGCGGCGCTTTATGAGGCG
Source organism: Parvularculaceae bacterium UBA4496 (assembly GCA_002388885.1). Lineage (GTDB taxonomy): Bacteria > Pseudomonadota > Alphaproteobacteria > Caulobacterales > Parvularculaceae > Hyphococcus. The sequence goes on from DGNI01000209.1 coordinate 3,997, forward strand.
CGAGCGAAAGAAAAGGCGCCGCCGTCACGCTCGCTCGACGAGGCCGCGCTCGATTATCATCGCGCTGCACCGGCGGGCAAAATGGAATGCGTGCCGACGAAGCCGATGTCGACGCAGCGCGATCTGTCGCTTGCTTATTCGCCCGGCGTCGCCGCCGCCTGCCGCGAGATCGAACGCGATCCGGAAACTTCCCGCACGCTGACCAACCGCGCGAACCTGGTTGCGATCGTTACGAACGGCACCGCCGTATTGGGCCTTGGCGATATCGGCGCGGAAGCCTCGAAGCCGGTGATGGAAGGCAAGGCGGCGCTGTTCAAGCGCTTTGCCGGCGTCGATGCGGTTGATCTTTGCGTTGATGAAACAGACCCCGCGAAGCTTGCGGAGCTGATCGTGAAGGTACAGGCCGGGTTTGGCGGATTTAATCTCGAAGACATCAAGGCGCCGCAATGTTTTGAAGTCGAACGATTGGCGCGAGAACGAACGAAAGTGCCGGTATTTCATGACGACCAGCATGGCACTGGCGTTTGCGTGCTGGCGGGGCTTTTGAATGCGCTGGACCTGACAGGACGTAAGCTTGCGCAAACGAAGATCGCCGTTTCCGGCGCTGGGGCGGCGGCGATCGCCTGCGTCGAACTGCTTGTGGCCGGCGGCGCGAAGAAAGAAAATATTCTGCTCACGGACAGTGCGGGCGTCATCTACAAGGGCCGCAAGAACGGCATGACGGGTAAGAAAGGCGATTATGCGGTCAAGACGGACAAGCGCACGCTTGCAGACGCCGTGAACGGCGCCGACTTCTTTCTTGGCGTATCGCGCCGCGGGCTTTTGACCCCGGATATGGTTCGGCGCATGGCGGCGAAACCGGTGATTTTCGCGCTCGCCAACCCGGAGCCTGAAATCTGGCCTGAGGACGCGCTTGACGCCGCGCCGGGCGCGATTATCGCCACCGGCCGGTCAGATTATCCGAACCAGGTGAATAACGTCCTTTGTTTCCCTTTTCTTTTCCGCGGCGCGCTCGACGTATCGGCGAGCACCGTCACCAAGGGCATGACGACTGCGGCGGCGCGCGCTATCGGCGCGGTTGCGCGGATGGAAACGCCGCAATCCGTGCGCATCGCTTATCCGGAGGAAGATTTCGTGTTCGGCCCGGGGTATATCCTGCCGAAAGCGTTCGATCCGCGCCTTTTACCGGAGGTTGCCTGCGCGGTTGCGCAGGCCGCGATGGATGACGGCGTCGCCAAATCGCCAATCCGCGACATAAACGGATACAGGCAGCGTCTTGAGGCGCTCGCGATTGCGCTGCAGGCGCTTTAACGTCTCTGCATTGTTTACTTGTGGCGTGGCGCGACCAGCGCCACACTCTTCCGTGTAAAGCAGACTTCACGAGGCTTCATGCCGGATGACATGCGCATTGATGCGCCAACCCCGGAAAGGGCAAATAATAACAAGGCCCCTCGCATCGCGATTTTGGGCGCCGGCTTTTCCGGTATGGGGATGGCGATCCGTCTTCGTGAAGAAGGCTTCGATAATTTCACCATCTACGAAAAGGCGGAAGAGGTCGGCGGCACCTGGCGCGAGAACCGTTATCCCGGCGTCGCCTGCGACGTGCCTTCGCATCTATATTCATTTTCGTTCGATCCAAATCCGGAATGGACGCGGCGTTATTCCTCTGGCGGTGAAATTCTGGATTATATGAAGCGGTGCGCAGAGAAATACGACCTCTACCGCTCAATCGAATTCGGCAGGGAAGTCACGGCGATCCGACATGACGGCGCCGAATGGCAAATCGCTTTTAAAGACGGATCAACAACAATCGCCGATTTCGTGGTCAGCGGCCTCGGCGGCTTGCACAAGCCGAACATTCCGGATTTTGAAGGCCGGGAGAAATTCAGCGGCCCGGTATTTCATACGGCTGAGTGGCGCGATGACATTGACTTCACGGGAAAGCGTGTCGCGCTCATCGGCTCGGCCGCAAGCGCCATTCAGATCGTTCCTGAAATTGTCGACAAGATCGCGCATCTTGATGTTTATCAGCGCACGCCCAACTGGATTATCCCGCGGGAGGATTACGGCTATCCGAAATGGTTGCGGTCTGTCTTTTCCGCCGCGCCATGGCTCGCGCGCGCCTATCGCGGGTTTTATTTCTCGATCATGGAATGGCGCTTTCCAGCGTTTCACAAGGGTGACAACCGCATCAAGCGGCTGACGCGCCGCCGGTTTTTACAGCATCTGGAGCGCTCGGTTGCAGACCCCGATCTGCGCGCCAGACTGACGCCCGATTATCCGATCGGCTGCAAGCGTATTCTGATTTCGGACGACTATTTCGACGCCATGCAAAAGCCGAATGTTGATCTTGTTACGGAGGGCATTGCGTCATTCACGGACAAAGGCATCCAGACGAACGACGGTGAAGAACACGAGGCGGACATCGTCATTCTCGCCACCGGTTTCAAACCGTTCGATATTCTGGATACGATTGAGGTAACGGGGCCTGCGGGCGCAAGTCTGCGCGATACGTGGAAGACTGGCATCGCCGCCCACAGGACAGTCATGGCGCCGGGCTTTCCGAATTTCTTCCTGCTGCTCGGGCCCAATTCCGCCCTCGGCCACAACTCGGTAATCTTGATGATCGAAGCGCAGGTGAATTACGTGATTCAGCTCATCCGTCAGGCGTCCGGCGACGGGCAAGGTAAGTCCGCATTGGTTGAGCCCTCCTGCGAGGCGGCATCGGCGTTTGAAATGAAAATTCAGGCTGACCTTCAGGGCCGGGTCTGGGCCGCTGCGTGCGGCGCCTGGTATGTGGATGAAAACGGGCGGAATTATACGCTCTATCCGCACTCGGTACGTCACTATCTCAGGGAGATGAGGGCGCCGGAACTACAGGAATACGAACTCAAGCAGGCGCAGTCCAGCGTCACAGCCTGAGGTTGTGTCGCCCTAGTTACATTCCTGTTTTTAAAGAAAAAATCTGTGGCCGGGCGACAATGCCCGAGAATTTTCTGAATTCGTGGTTAAAGTTGGCCCGCTTTATGCATAATTGCTTGCGCTCCCGATTTTAAAAGAGTATCGAAGTCGTGAGAGTTTTAACTTTCGCGTAACCAGTTAGTCGTGGGGGACTACATCATGATCAAAACGCTTTCTACTATCGCTGTATCGGCTATCGCCGTCATCGGCCTCAATATCTCTGCAGCATCGGCAGCGCCAGTAACTCTTAACGTTGTTACAGCGCCTCCGGGCATTAACGAATCAGCACTTGAGGACTGTGTCTTTGGCAACCCGTCATTGGGCTGCGAAGCGCAATACCAGCTTCCAACAGGCGCGCCGGGCGGTTTCGTCACCGGTATCACGCATGATTATCTCGTCAGTGATCTGCGCGCCCTGGTTGAGAATTTTTTCACAATCGGGATCGACAGCAACACGGCTGCCGGCGCAACAATTACCCAGATGCTTACTCAGTTTGAGTTGAGCGTCGATTATGGCGGCGACGGCACCTTTGACGAAATTCTGTTCGATGTGAACGTGCCTTTCGCCCTTGATCCTTTGGTCGCTCAGGGTAACGGCTTTACCGACTTTGCCATCTTCGGATTCTCGCTTCTGGGTCTGTCTGACGATGACGTGGTGCGGTTCACGCTGTCCCTTACCGGCCTGACTGACGGCGCGGAGCAATTCTTCATCCTTGACGCGCCGGAAGTGCCGATCCCGGGCGCTATCTGGCTCATGGGCGCAGGCCTTGCCGGTCTTGGTTTCGCAGGACGCAAAAAGAAGCGCCAAGCTTAAACAGTTCTGCTTTGGTCTAATTCCCCCTAGATCATGGCTCGAAAAGCCCGCTTCGGCGGGCTTTTCACTTATGTTGACAAGTCGCGAGGGGGCGCCTATAGCCCGCGGCTTGCAAATGACGGACAGCGTGTGGACCGCCGTTGAGATTGCGCCGGAGATTGGCTCCGGACGCCGGGCCACGCTTGAGTGAGGACTAATGTCAAAGCGCATCAGCGCCAAGCACAAGCTTGACCGCCGGGTCGGCGAAAACGTCTGGGGCCGGCCGAAATCTCCCATCAACAAGCGCGACTACGGGCCCGGCATGCACGGCCAGCGCCGCAAGGGCAAGCTGTCCGACTTCGGCCTGCAGTTGATGGCGAAGCAGAAGCTAAAAGGCTATTACGGCAACATCTCCGAAAAGCATTTCGAGCGGATCTATGTCGAGGCCGACCGCCGCCGCGGCAACACCGCCGAGCACCTGATCGGCATTCTGGAAAGCCGCCTCGATGCGGTCGTTTATCGCGCGAAATTCGTACCGACCGTTTTCGCTGCGCGCCAGTTCATCAACCACGGCCATGTAAAGCTGAACGGCGTAAAAACGAATATTCCGTCGGTGCGACTGAAGCCCGGCGACGTCGTCGAGGTCAAGGACAAGTCCAAAAACATGGCGCTGGTGCTTGAAGCGTTGCAAAGCCCCGAGCGCGACATTCCGGATTATGTCGAAGTTGATCCCAAGAAAATGACGGCGACGTATTTGCGCGTGCCGGAATTCGCCGAGGTGCCTTATCCCTGCACCATGGAGCCAAATCTCGTGGTCGAATACTATTCGTCCTGACGAACGACACGAATTTTTCTTTTAAAAAAGGCCGGAGCAAAGCTCCGGCCTTTTCCGTTTAAATCAATACTAAGCGTCTCAGCCTTGGTCCACGCGTTTTCTGATTTCCGCAATCAGGGCGTTAATGCCGGCTTCGCCGCCGCCATTGTTGGCTATAAGCGAAGTGAACTGGCTGCGCTGTTCAATCGCCAGCCAGACATTGTCGGCGCCGGCGTCAACGACGCTCATATTGCCGTCGCGGTCGCGATAAACCCGCCAGTGAATTACGGCGTTGGCGAAGGCGTCGCCGGGTTCCGGGTTCGCCAGTTTCGAATTGACGATGATGTCGCGTTCCGATCGGTCGATAGAGCCGGTAACGACGATGCGCTGGCCGCCGTAATCGGACAGCGTGTTGCGATAGATCAGCGTGGCATATTGCTGGAATAGCGGAAAGTATTCTTCCTTCTGCGCATCGGTCATCTGGCGCGCATACTGGCCCAGTACGAAAAGTCCGATCCGGCGCATGTCCACATACTGGGTGACGAGATTTTCGATACCGCTGTAGAATGAATCGGAGTTCGGCTCGCTCAGGATCGGCTCGGCCTGGTCGAGGATTCCTTGCACGAAGGCTTCGGCGGCCTCATCTGCGTAGGCAGGTTGAAGGGTAACGGCAGCAAGGGCGATCGCGCCTGCAGCGCGTTTTAAGAGAGAACGTCGTGAATTTGCGTGACGCATGATTGTTCTCCATGAAAAGGGTGTTTCGTTGACGATGCGTTATTCGAGTTCGTCAAATTCTTCGAAATCGCCAATGTCGGGCAGGTCGTCGAAATCGGTTCGCCCGTTTGCGATTTCACGCTTTCGGGATTGAAGGTAAAAGCTGCGGATCGAGGCGTAGTAATCAAGCGAATCCGCCTTGATATCCGCCAGCGGTTCAATCAACGGCTCGCGCGTTGAAAGCAGGCCAGCTCCGGTGCGCGAGTAACGAAAATATTGCGCCGGTTCGGTTCGAATCCAGACAGCCGGGTCTGCGGCGACATCAACAGCAGAACCGAAACCGTCGCGCACGGTTGTCGGTCCGAAAAACGGCAGCACGACATAAGGACCGGAATCGACACCCCAGACGGCGAGGGTCTGGCCGAAATCTTCAGAGTGCTGCTCAATGCCGAGCCGTTCCGCCGGGTCGCCCATGCCGCCGAAGCCTATGGTTGAATTGATGACGAAACGGCTTGCGGTTTTTCCGGCGCGACCGAATTCGCCCTGAAGTACGTCGTTTACAAGCGTAACGGGCGTACGCAGGTTGGCGATGAAATTTCGGATGCCTTTGCGCTGTTTCTTGTGTGTAACCGCGCGGTAGGCTTTTGCCGCCGGCACCATCAGCGCGCTGTCGAAGGAGTCGTTGATCGCAAACATCTTGCGGTTGAAGCCTTCCCACGGGTCGGCTTCTGCAGCGTTCTCGATGGGCGCGGTTTCCAGCTCCGCGGCGATATCATCAGCCTCGCCGGCGCCTGTAATTTGCGCCTGAGCCGCCGCCGCCAAGGGTAGGCAAAAGGCTGCAATACTTAAGACAAGCTTCATAGCGGTCAGGCCCCCTCGGCGAACAATCTTTCAGGTCTCATCATTTGAGCCCTAAGGATATAGGAATTTGGACCCTGCTAACAATGCGCATTCCGATGTGGCCTCACTGCGGCGCTACCGGGGCAAATCTGGTGCGATTGCTATCATATAAAGATATCTTTATATTTGATTCAGGATAAAGGCAGGCTCCAGCAAATGACGCTTGATACGGCGCTCAACATTTTTCGCGCAATTGGCGAGGAAACCCGCCTGCGCATCATGGCGCTGCTTTGCCGTGGCGAGCTCACGGTGAGCGAGATCACCGCCATTCTCGGCCAGAGCCAGCCGCGGGTCAGCCGGCATCTTAAAATCCTTGCTGACGCCGGGCTGACGGAACGTCACCGCGAGGGCGCATGGATGTTCTACCGGATCTCGGAGGGCGGGAGTGACAACCCTTCTGTTGCGGCTGTGTTTGAGGCTGTGCGGGATATGGCCGCCGCCGACGACCGCGTGCTGGCCCGCGATGGAGAACGGTTTGAACAGGCAAGGCTCGCCCGAGCGGCGCAAGCCGCGGCCTATTTTGAAGAGAACGCCAGGCAATGGAATATGTTGCGCCGGCTGCATCTGCCTGAGCACGATATTGAATCGCGCATCATAGAGTTGGTCGGCGACCGCGAAATCGATCTGTTTGTCGATCTCGGCACTGGCACTGGCCGCATGCTCGAGATTTTTGCAGACAGATACAAGTCAGCGATCGGCTACGATCTTTCCCATGAGATGCTGTCGATTGCGCGCGCAAACCTTGACCAGGCGAGCATAACGCATGCGCAGGCGCGACACGGCGATTTGTTCTCTCTGCCGCTGGAGCCAGAATGCGCCGATGTCGTGTGCCTGCATCAAGTGCTGCATTTTCTGGCGGAACCCGGCGCAGCAGTAGTTGAGGCGGCTCGCCTGTTAAACGCCGGCGGACGCCTCATCATTTCAGATTTTGCACCGCATGATCTTGAATTCCTGCGTGAAGAGCACGCCCATCGCCGGCTTGGTTTTTCAGATGAAGAAGTCCGGGACTGGTGTGCGGCGGCGGGCTTGGCGCTTGAAGGGATCGAGACGCTTTCGCCTGCGACGTCGGACAAGGAAAAACTGACGGTTAAAATCTGGCTTTGCGCGGCTGCCAGAAAAACAGGCAGCGTGCGTTCGCGTCACGCAGCGTAAGGTTTTTTCAGTTCAGGACGCCGGCAATAACAAGGGCGATCACTGTGAACGCCGCCCCGCAACAAAGTCCGCTCAACAAGACGCCCAACCCTTGAAACGTTCGCCCCATGCCTGCCCCTTCTGCGTTCGTTTCGTAGCGCCAAATCCGCGCTCATCAGTTTGTGTAGAAATTGTGTCGGTGAAATTTCTGTTTTGCAAAGCGTGACCCAAGACCCGAAGCGCAAGGGGTGCGCAAGCCGGCGGGTAAGCGCTTGCGCGTATTTGAGAAAATTTTTTTCAGGCTATTTTTCCCCAGATTCGGGGCTCATTTAAACTGCGGCGCCAGTGATGCTGGCGCTACGCGCCATAGGCAATTAAGAGGCGTGCCCATGAGTTTCTGGGACAGGATAGAGGAGAGCCTTGCCGAGGCCCGCAAGCGCACGCTTGGCGCGCTGCTGGAGGCGCTGGCCGATCAGCGGAGACGCCGCGACGAGGCAGCGTTTTCCATCGCACTGATAGCGCTTTCCGCGAAAATGGCGAAGGCAGACGGGGTCGTCACTGATGACGAGATCGAGGCTTTTCGCGATTATTTTCATTTCCCGGAAAAAGAAGCCGACAAAGTTCGAATGATCTATCAGCTGGCTCAGCAGGATGTGGCGGGCTATAGCGAGTATCTAAAACGGGTGGCCCGGATATTCGAAAGTTCGCCGGTGGTGCTTGAGGACGTCCTCGACTGCCTGTTTCACGTCGCGGTGGCCGATGGCGTCGCCCATCCGCGCGAACTTGAGCTGCTGGATCAGGCCGCCAAGGCTTTCGGTGTTTCAGCACCGGCCTTTCACCGGCTGAAGGCGGCGCATCTGGGGCTGGCGGACGATGACCCCTATCTCATTTTGGGAATTGAACCCGGAGTGAGCCTTGAAGCGGTAAAATCCGCCTACAGGGCGCTTTCACGTGATCATCACCCTGACGCCCTGATGGCGCGGGGCGTCCCGGCGGATCTCGTGCGAATCGCCGAAGGGCGGATGGCGGCGATTAATAATGCGTATGAACAGATATTAACTGATTACGCCTAATCGAGTGCTCCAAACACCTGCAAACGTGCTGGACGCACCCTGTGCGGTCTGATTTGATGTGATTTGTGTTGCTTAGCGTTGGGGTGAGGGCCGTGGCTGACAGTCAGGAAACAGAAATAAAACCCGCTGAGCGGGAAAATGCCTTGATGAACAGACTCATTGAGGTGGCTATTTTTGCAGGCGTCATTCTGTTTTCCTGTGTAATCATCATTGCCTTTGCCGTTGCCGCGCCGTTTGTCCTGGCGGTAACAGCGCTCAGCGGTTTTTCTTCCCGCAAGACATCCCCAAGGCGATGGAAACCCGCCAACATCTAGGCCTAAAAGACCCATTAGATATTATCGGTTGCGATGCGCGCTGCGTTCAGCGTAAGCGCAAATCCCGCTCATATCATTTAGCCTGAAGGGAGAGGGGTCCCGTGAGCCTGCGCGAAATTGGCGCTCTTCTTTTAATGTGCCTTGTATGGGGCTTTCATTTCGTCGTCATCAAAACGGTGGTCGGCGAAGTGCCGCCGATGTTTTACGCGGCGCTTCGGCTGGCGCTGGTTGCAGCGCTGATGTCGCCGTTCCTGCGCTGGCGTCGCGGTGAAATGGGACGGATTTTTTTCGGCGGCCTTTGTCTTGGCATATTCAATTACGCAATGATGTTCACCGGCGTCAAACTGGCGCCGGCGTCCGCCGCCGCCATCGCCATTGAGCTGCATGTGCCTTTCGCAACGATCCTCGCCATGATTTTTCTCGGTGATCGGCCGGGATGGCGAAGACTTGCCGGGATTGCTTTCGCATTTACCGGCGTCGCCATTATTGCAACGGGCGGGTCTCCGTCAGCCGATCCGGAAGCGCGGATCGGTATTGGCGTCGGGCTGGTTGCAGCGGCAGCGTTTTCGGAGGCGATCGGCGCGGTTCTGGTAAAGAGATCGACGGCGTTCAACCCCCGCCAGTTGCTAGCATGGTTCACGCTGATCGGCGCGTTTGGCCTGACCCTGATTACGATGGTCTTTGAGCAAGATCAGATGGCGGCGTTTGAGGCCGTTGATAAAACGCTTTTCTTCGGCGCGATTGTCTATTCGGCGGTGGCGGCCTCGATCATCGGTCATTCGACTTATTATTGGCTGTTGCACCGGCTGCCGGTCAGCGTCGTTGCGCCAAGCGTCCTCTTAACCACGATTTTCGCGGTATTTTTCTCGGTCCTGCTGCTGGGTGATCCCTTCGGTCCGCGTATGGCGATAGGCGGTTTCATGACATTGCTGGGCGTCGGCGTCGTGCTTTTGCGAAATATCAAGAAACAGCCCAATACTGGCGTGCTAGCAGAACCGCCGGGATAGAGACATGAAGATGATCGAGGCGCCGTCGCCGAATTTTGACGAACGTGGACGCGATATCGATACGATTATCCTGCATTACACCGGCATGCAGACCGGCGCCGAAGCGCTTGCGCGCCTGCGCGATGAACAGGCGAAAGTCAGCGCCCATTATTGTGTAGAGGAAAACGGCGACGTTTACCGGCTGGTCGAGGAGGCGAACCGCGCCTGGCACGCCGGCGTCGCTTTCTGGCAAGGCGATGTCGATATCAATGCGCGCTCCATCGGGATCGAGATCGTCAACCCAGGTCATCAGTTCGGCTATCGCGACTTTTCCAAAGCGCAGATTGCGTCGGTCATATTGCTTCTCAAAGACATCCGTACCCGGCATGATATCGCTCCGGCGCGTGTCTTGGGTCATTCCGATGTGGCGCCGCGACGGAAAGAGGACCCGGGCGAAAAATTTCCGTGGAAACGCCTTGCCGATGAAGGACTGGCGCTCGCGCCGTTCGATGGCGATCCGAATCAGGGAGCGGCGGTGTCATTCGATGATGCGCTGAACGCGCTGATTGATATCGGTTATGACGCATATCCCGGCGACTACGCTGCAGGCCTTCTCGCCTTCCAGCGCCGATTTTGTCCGGCTTCGCTGGGGCAAGGATTTGATGCGCGAACAAGGGCGGCGCTGGCGCAGGCTGCGAAATAAGCGGCGACTTACCATGGCCTGTCGCATGTTTGTGATGCACGGCCGGAATTGCGTCTTGTCCGCGCCCCTTGCCAGCCATATTCTGAGCGCAATTCCTCCGCGTATTGAGATACGCCGCATTGAAAGGGGAGAGATCATGCGCACAAAATCAGTGGTATACGGAATATTGGCCAGCCTGGCGCCCAGTGCTGCATTTGCCGGCTTTATCGACATTCAGCAGTCTTTGAAAAAAGCTGGCGTGCAATCGGATATCGGTTATCCGACGATTGTCGTCGATGGCGCCGGAACCAACCGGTATGACACGATCCACAACAAAACAGTTGATGTCTGGGTCACGGTTTCCCGTTCGAAAAAATGGAGCAACGAAAAAGGGTTCGCCGGCGGCTCGATCAAGATCGACGGCGGCGGCATGCCGTTGCAAAATCCGGAACCGGCCAAGATCCTGAAGGTAACTATTCCTTATATCGACTTGCGATCCTATTCGGTCGCCAATCAACGCGTGTCGCCGATCAAATACTGCAACGACCGTCTTGACGAGAAATCCGGCGCGTCGAAGCAGAAATTTCTCGATGACGGCGGCGAATATAATCGGCCGCGCGCCTACAAGGCGGAAGTCTCGGCGGCCTGGTACAAGCGCACCGGCATCAACGAGGCGTTTTACTACGCGGATGCTGAAACCGACATCGGCGTCAGAATTGTGTGCAGGCCGCTGAACGGCCCGAAAGTGCGCACGACGACAACAACAACGGGTTCAAGCGGCGCCCCACGCGCCAACGCGCCGCCGCCGCCGACCAGAACCAATCCGCCGCCGGTGCGCACGAACCCGCCCCCGGTGCGGACAAACCCGGATCCCGTTCGGGTCAACCCCGAGATTGTCGATGAACCCGCTGCGGAATTCGACGTTCTTATTCGCCGAGTCGATAATGAAGGGCCGGACGGCGCAGTGCAGCTCTGGGTCTATAATGCCGGGCCCGATGATGCGGTTGGGTGTTCTCTCGGTTGGCGCGGCAATGCGAACGATGTGTTTGTCCGGATCTCCAATTTGCCTGCAATCGGCCCCCGCGAGACGCACAAGGTCGAAGGAACCCTGCCGTCCAACTCCGGCGGCGAGTTCCGCGTCGATTGCGCGACCGAGCCGGAAAGCGCCTTTGAGAACAATACGGCGGTTCTCGAATAGGCGCGGGTTGACGGTCCGGTTTCGCGGGCTCACATAGCCTTTCGCCAGACGGTCGGACGGCCGCCGGCCTCGTCTTTGGGCGAAGCGGGAGGAAAGTCCGGGCTCCATGGAGACAAGGCGCCGGGTAACGCCCGGCCGGGCTTTTTAGTGATAAGGGGCCCGAGGGAAAGCGCCACAGAGAACAAACCGCCTTCTTTACGAGGGTAAGGGTGAAAAGGTGCGGTAAGAGCGCACCGCCGGACCAGTAATGGAACGGGCATGGCAAGCCCCGCCTGGAGCAAAACCGAATAGGGATAGCGCGTCCGCCGGCGCCCTTTGGGCTACGGCGTGACAGGCAGGTCTTCGTGCTGAGCTGTCCGGGTTGGTTGCTTGAGGCCGCGCGCAAGCGCGGTCCTAGAGGAATGGCCGTCCCTCAGCGATGAGGACAGAACCCGGCTTACAGACCGTCTGGCGTTTATTTCAGAGTCGCGTTTTTATGCTGCGACAAAACGGAGATTATTGATGCCGTCATTTGATATCGTTTCGGAAGTCGATCTGTCCGAAGCCGACAATGCCATTCAGAACGTCATGCGGGAAATTTTAACGCGCTACGATTTCAAAGGATCAAAGTCTTCCGTAGAGATGAAAGAGGACGTGATTACGATTTTCGCCGATGACGATCTGAAATTGCGGCAGATGCATGAGATCGTGCAAGGCAATATGCAAAAGCGCGGGATCGAACCCGGCTCGCTCGACTATCAGAAGGAAGAACCGGCGGCTGGCCAGTCCGTGCGCCAGCGTGTCCTGATTAAACAGGGCATCGACAAGGAGCTCGCCAAAAAGATCGTCAAGGCGATCAAGAGCGAGAAATTCAAGGTGCAGGTGGCGATTCAGGGCGAGGCCTTGCGCGTTACCGGCAAAAAGCGCGACGACCTGCAGGAAGTTATCGCCTTTGTGAAGGCGATGAAGCTGGAACAGCCCTTCCAGTATCAGAATTTCCGCGACTAGAACCTGCGACAGTAACTGGAAATTCCCGGCGGCTTTGGCTATGACCGGAGAACACAACGGAGAATCCTTCCCATGGCTGACTTTGAAGCCTCGCTGCTCGAAATCATCAAGGAACATGCGGTAGGCCTGACGGGCGAGCTGACGCGCGACACGCAGATCGCCGATCTCGGGATCGATTCCTTTTCCGTTGTCGAGATCATCTATGAAGTGGAAGAAAAGCTCGGCGTCGAAGTGCCGTTTAACGCCAACGAAAATCCGTTTGGCGATATGGCGAGCGTCGGCGACCTCATCGACGCGCTAAACAAGCTGATCAAGAAATAACTGTTCATGACACGGAATGTCGTTGTTACAGGGCTGGGCGTTGTCGCGCCGAACGGCGCGAGCATTCAAGATTTCTGGAGCGGCCTGACTTCCGGCAAGAGTGCTATCCTCAAGCGTGAATATAGCGCGGCTGATAAATACTCGCTGACCGTTCCCGTTGCGCCGGTTGATGGTGTTGAAGACAGGATCAAGGGGCTCGGCGTGCAACTGATGCGCGCGGACCGGTTCTCGCAGCTTGCGGTGATGGCGGCGGAGGAGGCGATTGAACAATCGGGCCTTGAATTCGGTGAAGCGCTGGGCGCCCGCACCGCCTGCATCATTGGCACGGGCATCGGCGGGCAGATCACGTTCGACGAGGGCTACGTCAACATGCTGTGCCGCGAACGCCGCCCGCATCCTTTGACGATCCTGAAAGTCATACCCAACGCGCCGGCCAGCCAGCTGTCGATCCGGCATGGATTGAGAGGGCCGGCTTTCGCCGTTTCGAGCGCGTGCGCAACCGGCGCTCATGCCATCGGCGTGTGTTCTGATCTGATCAAATCCGGCGCGGCGGATGTCGGCCTTGCGGGCGCCAGCGAGGCGATCTTGTGTTACGGCGCGCTTGAATCCTGGCGGGCGATGCACATCCTTGCGGACGAAACCTGCCGGCCGTTTTCCAAAAACCGCAACGGGCTTGTTATTGGCGAAGGCGCCGGCGTTCTGGTGCTGGAGGAAGAAAGCCATGCGAAAGCGCGCGGTGCCGATATTCTCTGCCGTATCGCCGGGTTCGGCATGAACGCAGACGGCAAGGACATGATCAATCCGGCAGTGGAAGGCGCGTCGGGCGCCATGTCGCTGGCGCTTGAAAAGATGAAGATAGACGATCGCTCTAGAGTCTATGTGAACGCACACGGCACCGGCACGTTGTTGAACGACCCTACGGAAACCAAAGCCATCCGGTCAGTGTTCGGCGCCGATGCTGACAAGCTTGCCGTGTCCTCCACGAAATCAATGCATGGGCATCTGCTTGGCGCGGCCGGCGGTGTCGAATGCATCGCGTCCATCCTGGCGCTGAAGAACGGCGTCGTGCCGCCAACGGCCAATTACGACGAGCCGGATCCCGAATGCGACCTTAATTACACGCCCAATAACGCAGAAGAGCGCGACATTTCCGTCGCGCTCTCAAATTCGTTTGCGTTTGGCGGCCTGAACGCGGTCATCGCCTTCGAAAAAGTCTAGGCCGAAGCCATTTTGCCCGGGAACCCGTGAAGGCCCGCCCTGATCCAGCGGAACCCGCCGATCATCAGCACAAGGCCGATATAGCGGACGATGTAAATGCCGAGGTCATTGCCGAAGGTTTTGAACATGCCGCCGATGGCCCCATAGATCGACTGAATCTCAGCGCCCGAAGAACCCATGGCGGCGATTGGCCAGACGGTCCTGTCGATCAGGAGCGCGAGCAGACCGAGCTTCCACAAGTTCGTCTCGCCCTTCGCAAACATGGCGAACAAAAACGCGAGAATAATGGCGCGCGGGAGATCAGCGCCTGAAAACCCGATGCCGACAATGTATTGAAGATCCTGCATGGCGGTCTCTCGAAAATTGTTTCAAGTGCATTTACGCTCAGGTAGGGTTAATACCGCGTAAAGCGCACGAAATTTTGCGCAAGATTCGGGTGTTTTTCGGGGGCGGTAATCCCTTAACAAAACCTTATGAACGCCACATTGACCAATATGACCCGTATGATCCCCGCAAAGGCGCACAGCGTTACACGCCTTGACGGCTACGCGCCGGTCGGCCGCGCTATCGATTTTCTGACGGCGCATGCGGATGAAAAGCCGACGCTGGAAGAAACCGCCGCCCATGTGGGCTTGTCGCCGGCGCATTTCCAGCGCGTTTTCAAAGCCGGCGCCGGCGTTTCCCCGAAACGCTTTTTGCAATATTTGGCGGCGCAGGAAGCAAAACGCGCTATGGCTGACGGCGAAGATGTTCTGTCTGCGTCCTATTCCGCCGGGCTTTCAGGGTCGTCGCGCTTGCATGATCTTTTCCTTGCCTCAGAAGCGATGACGCCTGGCGAGTATCGCCGCAAGGGCGAGGGGCTAAGCATCCGGTACGGATTTGTCGAAGGACCGCTGGGACGTGTTTTGATTGCGGCGACGGACAAGGGCGTCTGCTGGATGAGTTTCGCGGAGGATGGCGGCGATGACTTGCACCTTTCGGAAATGCGGCATGACTGGTCCGCGGCGGAATTCATCGAAGACCGGGAATTTGTGGAACCGCTGGCGGCGCGAGCTTTCGACTTTGCGCTGAACCGTAAAGCTGGGCAGCCGCTTCGGCTTCACGTGCGGGGCACGAACTTTCAGCTGAAAGTCTGGGAAGCGCTTTTAAAAATTCCCTATGGCGCGTGCGTCACCTATGGCGACATCGCGAAAGAAATCGGAGCGCCGAGGGCCAACAGGGCCGTGGGCTCGGCGGTGGGCGCCAATCTGATTTCGGTTCTGATCCCCTGCCACCGGGTTATTCTTTCATCCGGAATTATCCACAATTATCGCTGGGGTGTTGCGCGCAAGAAAGCGGTCCTCGCCATGGAATGCGCAGTCAGCGCAGCCTGAACGCCGCTACAACTGTCTCATTATCTCCGTTTGACACCTGGGCGCCGTGACGACACTCTCACTGTCACGACGCATGAGCCGACCGGAACTCATGTGCGACAGAATGAGGAGGGGCGCGGATGTCATTGTCGCTTTTTGCATTGGGGGTGCTTGCCGCTGCGCAAACGCAGGACGGCGTCATCGACGAGACCGCCAGTCAGACGATCAGAACCGAAACTACAGATGAGCGGTTTTTAAACGATTGGGTGGCGGAGCTCCCGGAACATGCGACTATGCCCAGCCCCCGTGACGTGCTCGGCTATACAGTTGGTACGGAAGGTGCGCTTACCCACGTAGATGACATTCATCGCTATTTTCGAGCGTTGGCGGAGGCGAGCCCGCGCGTCGAAATTATCAGTCTTGGTGAGAGCGAGGAAGGCCGCGAAATGATCATGGCGGTCATCGCAGATGAAGAAACTGTGCAAGATATCGATAGATACAAGTCGATCCTGCAGTCGCTGGCCGACCCGGCGAATACTTCTGAGGAAGCTGCTGATGAGCTCATCGCCGACGGCAAACCGTTTTACTGGATCACGGCGGGCCTTCATGCGACCGAACTCGGACCGCCTGAAGCGTCGATGGAGATCGCCTACCGTCTTGCGGTTGATGAGCGGGCGGTCTTTCAAAAGATCCGAAGCAATGTCGTGACATTGATCACACCGGTGCTGGAAGTCGACGGGCGCGCGCGACAGGTCGAATGGACCAAGGCGAATTTGAGCGAATTTGAAGATTACTACGACAAGCCGCCGACAAGCCCGCCCTTCTGGGGGCATTACACGTTCCATGACAACAACCGTGACGGGCTGGTGATCAGTCAGGCGCTGACGCGTAATTACGTCAATGCGTTTTATGAATGGCAACCGACATTTTCGCTCGACATGCACGAGTCCGTGCCGCTGCTTTATGTGTCAACAGGCACAGGCCCTTACAATCTCGCCGTTGATCCGATCACGGTGACCGAATGGCAGTCTATCGCCAACTATGAAGTCTCGCGGCTGACCGGCATGGGCCTGCCGGGCGTATGGACATGGGGTTTTTATACGGGCTGGTATCCGGGATATCTCCTTTGGGTCACCAACAATCACAACGCCAACGGCCGGTTTTACGAAACCTTCGGCAATCATGTGGCGAAAACTGTTGAGCGTGACATCACGAACAGCCGCTACGCCAATGAGAAAGTGACGGAGAAAACCTGGTACCGCTCCGACCCGCCGGAACGCAAGTTCATGTGGTCGATGCGCAACAACACAAATTACATGCTCTCCGGCGTTTTCGCATCGCTCGAATTTGTTTCGTCGACACCGGATGTTTATCTGCGTAATTTCTATCGCAAAAACGTTAACGCAATGACGCGTGCGATAAAGGAAGCTCCTTATGCATTTGCCATTCCTATTGAACAGGATGACCGTAACGCTGCGCAGGATATGATTGACGTGCTTCGTCGCCACGCGATTGAGATCTCTGTCGCAGATGCCGCGTTTGGCAAGGATGACGGGCGCATCGCCCGCGGGGACCTGGTGGTCAAGCTGAATCAGCGCTACGGCCCGCTGGCGCAAAATCTTCTTGAGGAGCAGAAGTTTCCAGAGAAGGTTGACGTCTCGCCTTATGATGATGTCGCCTGGACGTTAGGGCTTCAGTTCGGCGTTGATGTGAAACCGATCAAGGATGAATCCGTTCTTGATCTAGCAGCGTCGCCGCTTGGCGATGATACGACACCATTCGCCAAGTCAGGGCTTAATGGTATTGGCCGTTACGTTGTTGTGCCGCATAAAGGTCAGAATGAGTTGGGCCCCTTCCGCTTTGCGCTTGGTGATGCCGAAATCTGGTCGGCGAAAACTTCGTTTAAAACTATCGGGCGAGAGTTCCCGGCAGGATCGCTGATTATCGACACGGAAAGCGTCGATCGCGATTCGCTACGCGAGGCGCTCGAGGCGAAGGGCCTTGAGGGCCAGTCGCTCCTGCTCATGCCAAACGTAGAGCGCGATCTTCTGGACCTGCCGCGCGTTGCAATACTTCACAGCTGGACATCTACGCAGGACACGGGCTGGGTGCGCTTTACGCTCGACCAGTCCGGCGTTCCGTTCACGATGCTGACAAAAGACGAAGCCCGGGCCGGAAATTTACGCGATTCCTATGACGTCATCATCGGACCGTCATTCGGCGGGGGGGCGCAGGCGAGCGATATTATCGCCGGCGTCGACACCAAATGGTCGCCGCTTCCCTATAAACAATCGGAAGCAACGCCGAGCCACGGTGTTATTGTCAGCGCTGACGACATCACCGGCGGCTTCGGCTTTGAAGGCATGGCGGAAATCGAAAAATTCATCCGGAACGGCGGCACGTTTATCGGCTTGCGTTCGGGCGGAGTCATCGCGGCGGAAACCGGCATGACGCGCAAGATCGGGGTTGCACGTCCGTCAGGTCTAAACACGCCGGGCTCGATCCTGACGACGAAAATGACCGGCGCCTCGCCGCTCACTTACGGCTACGATGCGTTCGATTACGCCTTCCGGAACAACGGCCCGCTATATCAGGTTTCCGACCGGGACCGCGCGGCCCATATGGTCATGCAGTTCGGCGACAAGGTGATTCCCGAGCCTTTCGATGACGAAGAAAAGGACGAAAATAAAGACGGTGATGAAAAGAAGCCGCCGCTGGTGCGCTCCGGCGCCATTCTCGGCGGCGCTGACGGCATGAATGGCGCGCCTGCGCTGTTAAAGGAAAAAGTCGGCGAGGGGCAGGTGGTGCTGTTCGCCTGGAACCCATTGCACCGGCACGTCAATCATCACGATCACGCTTACTTTTACAATGCGGTCCTGCACTGGAACGATCTTTGACAAGTGCGCACAATTTCAGAACAAAAAAACGCCCCGGAAAGCCCGGGGCGTTATTTTTTGTCAAACTTGGCTCGCGGATCGCTGGCAGCGTAATCGTTGTCCCAAAGGCCGCTCATTTTTCCTTTTGACCAGCCGCGACTTTCATTATCGACATCGAACATCAAATCGCCGCCCTGCACGAGCATATTGGTGAAACCCTTATGATAGTTCCGGAAATTCAAGTTTTTTGTTTGATGCGTAGAGATCAGATATTCATCTGTATCATATCCGATGAGCACATGGTTCCAGTGATGTGCGGGCGCGGCGCGGAAGCAACTATTAACGCCGCCGATTGCGCCAGGGTCTGTTTTCTCGTCAATTCGCGGTGAAAAATGATTTGAGGCGGCGATCTGCGCGTCTTTTGCGCGCCTGTGAGAAGCGCAACCGGAAAACAAGCCAAACCGCATGCCGTTGGGCGCGACTTGGCCGTAATAGGTTTTCATGGTGCTGATGAGTTCGCCAAGAAAGCCGGGGCGGAAACCGTGATCGTCTTCCATCACGGCGATGTAGTCTGGCAAGTAGAGCTGCTGGCCCAGCTGCAGGCACATGTTTCGCGCATGGGCCATCGACATGTTGCTGCTCAAGATCAGAAAAAAATCGTGTTTTTCCTCCATCTCGCGAAGATATCCCCACTTTTCTTTCTGGCCATGCCGTTTTTCAGTGGAATCATGAACGATGAGCGCGGCGTCGTTCTCCGCGATTTCAGAAAGAATCGTCGGCAGAGTTTCTCTGACGGCGTCAGTATTTGCGTAGGACCCAATAACGATCAGTATTTGCTTTTTATCCATTATGTCACCGGCTTAACGTATCGATTGTCACACAGTCTCGATTAAGTTAAGCCATTGCTCCACAAGCTCAACTTCCGTCGGCTCCACCAATCCGTTTTCGGCAAGGGCGCCATAGGCTTTTTTAAGATCGGATGCTTGCCCATCATACGGGACTTTCCGAAGCGTCTCAATAATCCTGTAAAAGTTTGTATAAAGATATTGCTCATCCTCAAAATCCCGCATGAGGTCATGTGCGTTTCGATCCTGAAGCGCAGTCGCCTGCGTAAAACCGATGGCGCCGCCCTGCGCCCAAATGCAAAATTGCGCAACGTATGATTTCAAAATGTCCGTCGCCCTGAAGCTTACAGTGCAGGGCAGGTAAAGGAACGCAAAGCTCGATTGTTTCAGCCAGGTCGTATTTTGCGTATTGAACGGGACAACGCATCCCTTTTTCACGATAACGGCGTTTTTTCGTTCAAACTGAAAGTGCTCGTCAGATGTCTTTCTGGTTAGGCGAAAAATTGCGTCGACATCCGGATCGCCGTCAACAAGCCCTTGCCATACGTGAATGTTATCTGCGGAAATATTTTCTTTGATCGCGAGCGCTGGATTGGAAATGCGATCGAGCGGATAACCGCGCGGCCAAATATGCTTGTCGGTAAAGTATCTGTAGACGTTAGGAAATTCCGGTCCTTCTATCTGCGCGCCGCGCTTGCTTTCGGGGAGGCAGGGCCATCCTTCCATCGGAAGATTGTCGTCGTCGGTTTCGATGATCCGGTCATAACCATTTCTGATCGCGTATAGGTAACCCAGATTTTTACGAGCGTAATGGTTATAGGGCAGCATGTCGGCGAAGTCGCCGAACAGCTCACGCTGGTCTTCAATGTTGAGAAAATGCAAATCTAACGAGCGATAACCGTCAGGCGTCTTTTTGTCGCCGACGACAATAAGCTCGAACCCTCGGTCCATTAACTCATGAATGACGGGACCGGGTTTGTTGATGGTTGTAAGCACAACGCAGCTTTTGTTCATGTGCTCGGCATTGCTTTCTCAATTCACTGTGGCGCGGGCCTTAAACTCGAGCAATGCTTAAGGCATATGGCGGTTGAATATTTTTCGCAAAACAAAAAAACGCCCCGGAAAGCCCGGGGCGTTTTTTTGTGCAAGTTGTAGCGTGAGTAGCAGATAGATTTTGTGTTAAGCGACGTCTGCCGCCTTTTCCTCCTGCGGGTCGCGCAAAACGTAGCCGCGGCCCCAGACGG
>DGNI01000173.1 GCA_002388885.1 Parvularculaceae bacterium UBA4496
GCGTCCATGCCGGAGCCGCACAACCGATTCACCGTTGCGCCGGGGGCTGTTTCACCGAGGCCAGCCAGCAGCGCCGCCATCCGCGCGACATTACGGTTATCTTCACCCGCCTGATTGGCGCAGCCGAGAATGACATCGTCAAGGGCGCCCCAATCCGCATCCTTGTTGCGCGCCATCAGCGCACGAAGTGGAATGGCCGCAAGGTCGTNNGCAAGCGCCCCGCCATAACGGCCAATGGGTGTTCTCACGCCGTCACAGATAAACGCATTAGCCATTCTTAATTCTCCTCTTCGATCACAGGCCCGCCGGCGGTGCGGGACAAACCTTGAAAAATCGCAACATTGCGCCCGTCTTCGCCGGTGACTTTAACGGTGTAAACTCCGGTACGGCCTTCCCGGACGTCTTCGCGCGCTTCAGCGGTCAAGTTTTCGCCGAGCTTGCCGGGCGACAAAAATGAAATTGAAGCTTGCTGGGCAAATGTCGTCACATTGTGCGAATTGCATGCCCAGGCAAAAGCGGTATCCGCAAGCGCGAAGATCATACCGCCATGCGCCGTGCCGTGCCCGTTCAACATATCTTCGCGCAGCGTCATGGAACACCGCGCCCAGCCTACACCGGCGTCTTTCAGTTTCAGGTCCCAGGCTTTTGTCGTGCCCTCCTGCGTGTGAAGTTTTTGCGCAATAGCGCGCGCCAAAGCATCATCTTTGGAGCCAGAAGTCATTTTCCGTATTCCGCTTCCGATAATTGACCGACCGATCATTCAATTATAGTGTCCGCGCAGCCTACGCAATCCAGGCGACAGATATTTTCCGACAGGAGCGCCGACAGGCGAAGCGCATGATGGCTTTTGAAACGATCCTTTTCGATATTTCCGACGGCGCCGCAAGTTTAACGCTGAACCGCCCTGATCGGCTCAATAGTTTCAACATCCAGATGCATGAAGAGGTGCAAGCTGCGCTCGACGCAGTTGAGAATGACAAATCCGTACGTGTGCTGCTTCTTACAGGCGCCGGGCGCGGCTTTTGTGCAGGTCAGGATCTTTCGGATCGCGCCGTGGCGCCGGGAAGCGACGCTGTCGATCTCGGTGAGTCTGTTGAAAAACGATATAATCCGCTAATCCGCCGGCTGACATCTTTGCCGATGCCAGTTGTTTGCGCGGTGAACGGCGTCGCGGCCGGCGCAGGCGCCAGCATCGCCTTCGCGTGCGATATCGTTCTCGCAGCCAAGTCAGCAAAGTTCGTGATGTCATTCGCCAATATCGGTCTTGTGCCCGATAGTGGCGGATCGTGGGCGCTGCCGCGGCTCGCTGGTCAGGCGCGCGCGCTTGGGCTCGCCCTAACTGGCGATCCGCTCCCGGCGGAAACTGCAGCGGACTGGGGCCTCATCTGGAAATGTATCGAAGATGAAGCGCTCGCGACGGAAACCGATGCGCTTGTCAATAAATTCGCCGTCGCGCCTACACGCGGCCTTGCGGAAACGAAAAAGCTGATCCGCACCGCCTTCATGCGCCCGCTTGACGAACAACTTGACCTTGAACGCGACAAGATGCGCGAGCTTGGCAGGTCGGACGACTATCGCGAAGGCGTCGACGCCTTCATGAATAAACGCAAACCGGCATTTAAAGGCCGGTAAGAACTGAATCCAAGGGAGCCTCCCCATGTCCGTCATTACATTGAAAAACTACGCACTCGGAAAATGGACGGAGGGCGAAGGAAACCTCGTGTCCATCCCTTCGGCGGTTACCGGCGAAACCGTCGCTAAAACCGGCTCCGGCGGGCTCGATTTCAAAGCAATGGCCGAATATGCGCGCGAAGTCGGCGGCCCTGCCCTGCGCAAGATGACGTTCATGGAACGCGCCGGCATGATCAAAGCGTTGGGCCTCGCCGTGATGGAGCGCAAGGAGGAACTTTACGCCCTTAATCATCACACGGGCGCGACGCGCAAGGACGGCTGGATCGACATTGACGGCGGCGCGGGCACGTTTCTCGGGGTTGCATCGAAATCGAAACGCGAACTTCCGGACGACACAATTATTCTCGACGGGCCGGTCGAACAGATTTCACGAAACGGCACCTTCATGGCGCAGCATGTTTATACGTCGCGCCGGGGCGTCGCTGTACATATCAACGCCTTCAACTTTCCCGTCTGGGGCATGATGGAAAAGCTGGCGCCGACATTGATTGCCGGCATGCCCGCGATCGTGAAGCCTGCAACGGCCACGGCTTACTTAACCGAAGCGGCGTTCCGAATCATGATCGAGACCGGCCTGTTGCCGGCCGGCGCCGTGCAACTCATCGTTGGATCGACCGGCGACCTGCTCGACCATTTGAACGGTCAGGATGTTGTCTCCTTTACAGGATCAGCAGCAACCGCCTCGAAGCTGAAAGCGCACCCGACAATTATCAACGAAAGCGTGCGTTTCGTGGCGGAACAAGATTCCCTAAACGCCTCCATGCTCGGACCGGACGCGACTGAAGACAGCCCGGAATTTGAATTGTTCGTCAAGGAAGTCGTGCGGGAGATGACCGTGAAAGCCGGTCAGAAATGCACGGCCATTCGCCGCGCGCTGGTTCCTGCCGCGTTGATGGACTCCGCTGAAAAAGCAATCACGGAAAAACTATCCAAGACAACGCTTGGCGACCCTTCGCTCGAGGATGTGCGCATGGGCGCCCTCGTCTCCCAGTCGCAACGGGATGATGTACGCGAGAAAGTGTCTACGCTTTCAGGTGAAGCAACCATTGTTTTTGGTGACCCGACAGCCGCAGCTATCATCGGCGACGACGCACAAGCCGGCGCATTCGTCTCGCCAATTCTCTTGCGTTGCGATAGCCCAGGAGAGGCAAAGGCCGTCCACGAAGTCGAAGCTTTCGGTCCGGTCTCGACGCTTATGCCCTATCAGGACTTCGAAGACGCTGTTGATCTATGCAATCGCGGCGGCGGATCGCTGGTTATGTCGCTCTTTACGTATGACCCGCTCATCGCCCGCGAAGTCGTCTCGAACAGCGGCGCCTTTCACGGACGCATCTGTATCATCAGTCGTGACAGCGCAAAGGAATCAACCGGGCACGGATCGCCC
>DGNI01000134.1:0-2453 GCA_002388885.1 Parvularculaceae bacterium UBA4496
CCCGCCTTGCGAGGCCGCAAAAGCCACGTGATCCGCCGCCGCGGTCACCGCCTCAACCGACCCGATGTTGACGATTGCGCCGGGCGTTTCGCCGCTATCGCCCTCATCCAGTCTTTTGACGAAGTGCTTCGCAACAGCCTGGTTAATTAGGAACGCGCCACGGATATTCGCCGCCACAACGCGATCGAAATCATCCTCTGATGTTTCAAGAAACGGCGCAGAGAATTGCGCCATTGCGGTGTGCGCCAGAATATCGATGCGCCCGAAAGCGTCCTTTGCTTCCGCGATAACATTGTGCACGTCCAGCCGTTTTGACACATCTGCATGAACGAATGTCGCTTCAATGCCGTTCGCCTGCAGCTCTTCCGTGAATTTCTTGCCGGCTTCTTCATCTGCGTCCGCCAGCAGCAGCTTGTCACTCGCGGCTGCGAACCGCCGCGCCACCGCCGCGCCGACGCCGCGCGCCGCGCCTGTAACGATCACTGATCGTTGTGCCATTTTCCAATTCCCAAAATAAAATCGCGGCGCACATTCCGTGTGCGCCGCTGGCTTAAGTCCTGCCGGCTATTGGTGTTCATGTTCTTGACGTCAACAGGGCGGCTTAACGCTGCCCCTCAACTATTCCACTCAGTTCAGGTCTTTCGAATGTATTTTGAGCTCTTCTAGCTGATCCTTGATCTTCAGCTTCTGGCGTTTCAGCTCCACTAGGCGAAGGTCGTTGTAGCCTGGATTTTTGACTTCCGACGCAATCGCCGCCTCCAGCTCCTGGTGCCGCCTGTTGAGCGATTCCATATGAGCTTTTACTGCCATGGTTGGCCTCCTTTGGCTTAGTGGAAACATCGCTATTTAACCACGCCTGACCCTCACTTGTCACGGCGTCTTATTATGAGATGGGTAACCATTGCGCTTGCCGCAACCCTCTGTTCTGTCTTATAGAACATTAACCAACATGTTGAGATTGTTATGGAATCGCTTCGGCGAATCATAGTCGGCGTAACCGGCGCTTCAGGTGCGGTCTACGCACGGCGCACCCTAGAAGCTTTACGCGATGCCGGTGTGGAAACCCACCTGATATTAAGCCGGGCGAGCGAAATGACGATTCGGTATGAACTCGATATGTCGGGCGCAGAAATTGCCGCGCTGGCCGATTATCGTTACGCCATAGGCGACGTAGGCGCGCCGGTCGCATCTGGCTCTTTCAAAACCATGGGCATGCTGATTGTTCCGTGCTCTGTGAAAACAATGTCGGAAATCGCCACTGGCGTAACCTCGACTTTATTGAGCCGTGCTGCAGACGTTGTCTTGAAGGAGCGACGCCAGCTTGCGCTGATGGTGCGTGAAACGCCGCTGCACCTTGGGCACCTCCGCACCATGACAAGCCTTGCGGAAATGGGGGCGATCATAGCGCCGCCCTTGCCTGCGTTTTACGCCGAACCGCAGAGCATCGACGAACTTGTCGATCAATCCGTGGGGCGAACGCTCGACCTTTTCGACATAGATACGCCGCTCACAAAACGCTGGGGCGAAGACCTTGAAAAAGGGCGGCGCAACCTTTGAGCGAGAACGTTCAAAACCCCTTCTGGCAATGGTCGCTTGAACGATATAATCGCAAGCCGGTCGAACGTTCGCTATTGAAACTTCAGGACGAATGCGGGTTCGACGTGAATGTGGCGTTATGGTGCTGCTGGCTTGCAGAAACCAGGGCGCCTCTCGATGAAACCACTCTTGAGAGCGCGGTCGAAGAAAAACGCGAATGGACTGCGAGTGTCATTCACCCGCTGCGGGCTGCACGGCGTTACCTGAAATCAATCGATGACGGCATTCACGCGGATGTGGCGCGGCTGCGAGATCATGTGAAGTCTGCCGAGCTGGACGCGGAAAAACATGTCCAGAATTTATTGTTCAAATTTGACCAATCGAGCGAGCCTGCAAAGGCTACAAATCCCGCCAAATCAGCGATTGAATATCTATCCATTTACGGAAAACTGCTGGGAGCGGAAAAAAACCCGGCATTTTCGAAGAAATTGCTTCAAGACCTTGTCGATAATATTTTCGAACCGGCCCAGAATGCGGCCGGGCGCGGGAATATTCCCGCCGGGAAACAGGAATGACAGAAGGAACGCCGCCGAAAGACGGAAACGGGACCGGCAACGGCGAGGACAAAACCGATTTGAAGCGAGGCGGCCCCCCGGCCAAATTAANNCAACGCTTTTGACGAGCGAACGATTTTTTGCGCGCGATTCCGACTTTGACGGCGCCAATGACGAAGCGCTGGCGATCCGGCTTGCGACCCTTGAAGAAGAGCATCGTGACCTCGACGCCGCGATTACATCGCTTGAGGAAAACTCGCCCTATGAGCGGCTGACGATAGCGCGCCTCAAAAAGAAGAAACTGCAACTGAAGGACGCGATCCAGGAAATCAAAGACACAATGCTGCCGGACATTATCGCCTA
>DGNI01000134.1:2460-8974 GCA_002388885.1 Parvularculaceae bacterium UBA4496
TACATGGCGTTATCTGCGCGTTCCATGGTCTCGTCCACCGAATGCCCCTTAACAATTTCGACAACGCCGCTCGAAATATGCGCTGTGAACGGTTCGCCCTTCCACTCAACCGACTTTTCAGAAACCGCCTGCGCTAGTTCCTCGGCTTTGTGTTCAGCCGTTTTCTGATCAGCCTGGGTCAGCAGCAATCCGAATTCGTCGCCGCCGAGACGGCCAAGAATGTCAGTCTGGCGCACATTAGCCGATACGACTGCCGCTACGTGGGCGAGCGCCGCATCGCCGGCGCCATGCCCCTTGCTGTCGTTGATTTTTTTCAAATCATTAAGATCGATGAAAACTACGCTTGCGCGCATATTGTAGCGATCAATCATGGCCAGCGCCCGGTCGAGCTCCCGAACAAAAGCGCGTCGGTTGAACACATCCAGCAACGGATCGCGGTCAGCGAGTTTTTCGAGATCGCCCAACCGTTCACGGGTTTGCGCCAGTTCAGCGCGCAGGGACTGCACCTCATTCATGAGCGTCATCAGCGCTTCACGAACTTTTGGCGTCAAATCCGACTCCGGAACACCCGCAATCACTAGTTGGTCGTTTGGTCCAGCACCCTGCCCGACGCGTAGAGTCTCTCTTGCCCGGCTGCGTTCAACCTTCACAGCGCCTGCTGTTTTTGGCGAATCGCCAATCTTCATGTCGCCCTCCCGACGGCCAGTTTCCCACTTCCTCTAACCGTCATGACATATTCATGCATATCGTGATTGGCCTCGTCTCGCCAGTGACCGGAATCCCTTGCCAAAAAATACAATACAGGCTGCAAATTGCATGAAAATGCTCAGCCTTTCACGGCGTTAATAATTGCGTCACGGCTCAGCGCATCCGCCGCACGCTTCGCCGCTGGGCCCTTGTGACAAACGTCGCCGCGGCCCACGTTGTTTCGTGCGGATAAGGTCGTGTGAAGTCCCCTTCTATGACGCGACCGGCTCCCGCGTCCGGTGAGAGGAGGCGCTGGTCCTCGCGCCCCCGTCTTAAGGCTGGCGTCTCCTCGTCCGGACCAGTTGCTTGCGCACCTCACTCCCGCTGCTATAAGCGCCGCTTTCCGGCGGGAGACCAGACGCATGAGCGACAGTGCGCAAACCAAGCCTCTAATCGGCATCATCATGGGCTCGCGCTCCGACTGGCCGACCATGAAATGCGCAGCTGACATGCTGGACGTGCTCGGCGCAGTTTATGAAGCGAAAATCGTTTCCGCCCACCGCACGCCGAAACGGCTCTATGAATATGCTGAAAGCGCAAAGTCCCGCGGACTAAAAGCGATTATCGCCGGCGCTGGCGGTGCAGCTCATCTTCCCGGCATGGTCGCAGCTATGACAACGCTGCCGGTGATTGGCGTTCCGGTGCAGTCGAAGGCATTGAAAGGCCTCGACAGCCTTTTATCCATCGTGCAGATGCCTGCCGGCGTGCCGGTGGCGACCGTCGCCATCGGCGAAGCGGGCGCCGCCAATGCGGGTTTGCTTGCCGCTTCGATTCTAGCAACCAGCGACGAGAAACTCGGCCTTCGTCTTGCAGAATGGAGAGCCAACCAGACAGCCAGCGTCGCTGAAACAGTTGAGGACTGAACGCCTCGCATGATCGTCGAACCTAACGGCACTATCGGGATACTCGGCGGAGGCCAGCTCGGACGGATGCTCGCCATGGCTGCAGCACAGCTCGGACTTCGAACACATATTTTCTGTCCCGACGCCGCAGCGCCCGCCTATGACGTTAGCGCCGTGAAGACAGTCGCCGACTATACGGATGAAACCGCCCTCGCCGCTTTTTCAAAATCTGTTGATGTCGTCACATATGAATTCGAAAACGTACCGGCGGACACTGTAGCGTTTCTTACGTCTAATGGCGCTGTGGTGCGCCCCGGCGCGAAGGCGCTGGAAACGTCGCAGGACCGCTTGATTGAAAAGGATTTCGTCAACGCCATCGGCGCGATGACAGCCGATTATCATGCCGTCGACGATCTTGAGTCATTAAAAGCCGGTCTCGAAAAGGTAGGCAGTCCGGCAATTCTGAAAACCCGGCGGCTCGGTTATGACGGCAAGGGCCAGACGCGCCTCACGAATCAAGATTCCGATCTTTCTGCCGCTTATGAAAAAGCAATCGAGTTCGCCTGGGCGGAGGTCGGCGCTGCGCCGTCGATCCTTGAAGC
This sequence comes from Parvularculaceae bacterium UBA4496, assembly GCA_002388885.1. GTDB lineage: Bacteria > Pseudomonadota > Alphaproteobacteria > Caulobacterales > Parvularculaceae > Hyphococcus. Next base: position 4,652 of record DGNI01000134.1, read on the forward strand.
GTTTGTTCCGTTCGAGCGCGAAATTTCCATAATCGGCGCGCGCGGAAGCGACGGCGAAATCAAGCTCTTTGATCCGGCTGAAAATGCTCACCGCAACGGGATTCTCAAAACGTCGACCGTCCCCGCGACGGTCGATCAGCTAACAACTGAAAACGCATGCGCCGTCACGCGTAAAATGCTTGAAGAACTCGATTATGTCGGCGTAATTGGAGTTGAGTTTTTTGTGCTGCATGACGGCGGCATTGTCATCAATGAATACGCTCCGCGAGTTCACAATTCCGGACACTGGACGCAAGATGCCTGCGCCGTGTCGCAGTTCGAACAACATATTCGAGCGGTCGCCGGCTGGCCCATCGCCGAGACGACGCGTCATTCAAATGCCGTTATGGAAAACCTCATCGGCGCCGAAGTAAAAGAATGGCGTACGTTAGCGCAGCAACCGGAAACATGCGTGTACCTTTATGGAAAACGCGATGTGCGCGACGGCCGAAAGATGGGCCATGTAACGCGAATAATTGCTCGATCATGAAACGCGCCATTTTACGGCCCTACTCACAATAACAAAATTGCTCACGCATTTGTAATTGAGACCGCGCGGCTTTCAGCACATCTGAAAACACGGCGCCACAGTCTCGTCATAGTTCGGACTTAGCGTTTTACCCGTTACGCGATTGCAAATCAGGGAGGGTGGATCGCTGACGCGATTGTAACTGTTGAGTAGAAAGGAGCTCGTGTCATGCCGACGCCGCTCATCATTCAACCCGCCCGTTACGCAGGCTCCGGCTCTCGCCGCTACACATCGCCCTACCCGCAATCGATCCAGGCATTACGCAAGTTCGCCCAAGGCGCCGGTTCGGCGCTTCTCGTCTTCACCGGCGCAGGCACAATGACAAACAAAGCTACGGCAAGCGCGCCAGCATCTCCGGCAAATTACGACTTCACGTCGCTTGAAGGAATTTCGCAGGCGCTCATGAGCGGCAGTATCGGCGGACCATTGCAGATCGCCGCTGCGGCGTTCCTGTTCCTCGCTGCTGGCAGATGCGTCTCACGGTTTTTGGGACTCGCCGTCGTCGCTGTCTTCATTGTTCTCTATATGCAGGGCGTCACGCTAGACGACGCGTCGATGTTCTTTGAACGCTTCGCCGGCCGACTCGGCGCTGCAACAGACGCATTCATGACCGCTGAAGTAGGCTCGTAGAAAAATTAGGGCGTCCAGTAAGGAGGGTCGCTCGCGGGGAATGAGTCCTCCAGCGCCTCATCGATTTTCGCCTCACACGCGCTGTCACCGGTTTTTGTGTTCGCCGCGCTTCGCGCCGGATAGCGCAGCTTCGCCAGCCACTCGACCGGTTTTTTCGGGTCGATATTCAACTTACGAATTTCAGCTTTCGCCTTTTCAATCTGCATCACATTTTCAATGCGCGCATCGAGAAATGCTTTCGTTGGCGCCTCGTCTTCTGAGTCATCTGCAAGCCAGCGTGCAAAGGTGCTCGTCCATACGCCGGTCAAAATCCCGCGTTTCGAATAGAAATTGAAATCCGTCGATTTGTCGCCGAGGCCCCGCCAGATCGCGTCGGCGGTTTCCCATGCCAGTTTCGCCGCCAACGGCGCGTAAATCGGGAGCGCCAGCGTTGCGGCGGCGCGCCGCGCCGCTTCCTTGTGCGGGCGCAGCACGTCCAGCCGAGCACTGACAGCGAAGGCCACCTTTTCGCGGATCTTGAGACGGCCGAATTCCGGCGCAGCCATAGCCTCAACTATTAGCGCGTCGGATTGCTCCGACCAGTACCTCAGCACATCCGAAACCCCTTGCGGAAACGCCGCCGAGATTGCAGCCCTGCTTGTCCCGGCTTCTCGCGCGGCGTCTGCGAGCGTCCTACTGGTCCAGCCGTCAAACGGAACGCGGTCGAGGAACAGCGGCAAAATCCGCGCGCGGATATGCTCAAACCCGTCATTCTCAGCGGGTTCAGCTGGTTTTTGACCTTTATTTTGGCTATCCGGCACCGGCTTTATCCCTGTCGGCCACTATATGCCCAAGTCTTGTAGACAATCGTCAGGGCCTTTGGTATAGGCCCCAACGCCTCACGCTCCTGAAGGAAACAGGCGGTTAGTGAGCTGGTTTGGTTTTTCGCGTCGCGGCCGCCCCCGTGACGTTTTTATTTGAAAGGGAGGCGATCCGCCTTGGTCCAGATTTTTGTCCGCGACAACAATGTCGAACAGGCCCTTAAAGCGCTCAAAAAGAAGATGCAGCGTGAAGGGACGTTCCGGGAAATGAAGCGCCGGAAATTCTACGAAAAACCGTCCGAAAAAAAGGCCCGCCAGAAGGCGGAGGCCGTTCGCCGCGCACGCAAGCTGATACGCAAGCGCATGCAGCGTGAAGGCGCGCTTTAAGCCCTTCGAAACATTAGCAGAATTTAAGTAGTCAGGGGGCGATTTTCGCCCCCTTTTGTTTAGGCGGGGCGCAACACATAATACCGCCCTCACGAAACGGAAATCAGGGGTTTTAGCGCCATGCGGGTCATTACAATTTTACTGGCTTTCACCTTTTTCCTCAGCGCCTGCGAGACGATTAAAGGCGCCGGGCGCGACATCACCAATGCCGGCGAAGCGATCGACGAAGCTGTCGATAAGTAATCACACCTGAGCTCCATTTAAGCCCTTTTGCGCTCCCAGCGCTGGAGCTGCTCGTATTTTGTTGCATCTGCAGCGTCCGAATCGGCCAAATGTAAGGAAAATTCAGCAATTCCGGCTCATGCTGGAGCCGAAACGGCAGAGCTTATTGTGGTAATGCGACGCTTGCGGGATAAAATGCAGCCCAATATGGTTAATGACGGAATCAGACGGTCCGGTAGCGTGATGAGGGGAAGACATATGAATCTGGGCGCATGGGGGGCGATCGCGCTGGCCGGTACTGTCGTTGCGACAGCCACGCCGGCAATGGCGCAACGGCAGATTGACGATCCAAAACTGAGCCCCATGCTTTTCGGCGAGACCGAAAAGGAAAGACGCGACAAAGCGCGACAGGAGCGTGAGGAGGATCAACAGGAGCTGGAAGACGCCCTTATCCTCACCGTCGAACAGGAACGCGACGCCAACCGGCTCGACGAACCGAAAACACGACCGCTTCTGTTTGGTGACGCCGCTTATGACGATGACCCTGTCGGCGGTACGATCACGCTGGGCGAGGAAGACGACAACCGGCGCTTTTTTGGCGTGCTGACATTTCTCATTCCGCAAGAAACGAATTTGTCGATTGGCGTCGGCCCGGTTTACGAGCCGGATTATTTCGGCTCTGACGATTATGAATTCGACATTGATCCGCAAGTTTATGTGAAGTTCCGTAACTTCGTCTTTCTGGACGATGACGGCGCCGACTTTGGTCTGTTCGGGTTTTCTCGCTTTCGCTTCGGGCCCTCAATCCGCATTCGCGGTAGACGCGACCAGGACGACAACCCCGCCTTGCTGGGGCTTGGCGATGTTGGAACGACATTCGAATTCGGCGGCTTCGTAGCCACCACATTTCTTGATCGTTTTGCCGTAAAGGCGAAAGCCCGGCACGGCCTCAAGACCGGTCACCGTGGCACGATTGTCGACGGATACCTGACGGCGCTGCTCTTCCGCGCCGGCCCGGTATCTTTTTCCACCAGTGGCCACGCAAGCTGGATCGGCGATCGTTACGCTGATGCCTACTTCTCCGTGACGCCAGAACAATCACTGGCGTCGAACGGCGTGTTGCCTGTATTCGATGCAGACTCAGGGTTCCGTGACGTAGGAGGCAGCGTAAACGCTTATATCAACATCCTCGACCGCTGGTCGCTGAACCCATACGCAAGTTATAATTACATCTTTGACGACTACGCCGCGACGCCGATCATTTCGCAGTTTGGCGACCGGCATCAATTTACGGTCGGGTTTCACGTCATGCGCGAATTCACATTCGGCGGAACGGGCCAATAAAGGACCGATAGATTATCAAAAAAACGCGGCGCTTCTAAGCGCCGCGTTTTTTTGTCGGGTTACCCAACTATTCCGGCTTGCGGAATTTCAGAGTCATCCGGTCTGACTCGCCGATCGCTTCCATTTCCGCCCGCAATTCAGGATTATCGCGGCTGGTTCCCAGCGTTGGCGGCAGGCGCCAGACGATGTCTTCTGCAGTCGGCTGGTCATTCGGGTTTGCATTGATCTCGCTAGTGTCGACGAGTTCGAATCCAGCGTTTTCAAACACCGAAATGATTTGCGACTGCTTGACGTACCCGGCGTTGCCGACGGCCCACTCATCAGGCGCGTCTTCCGCCGCGCGATGTTGTACGACGCCGACAATACCGCCGG
>DGNI01000041.1:0-13873 GCA_002388885.1 Parvularculaceae bacterium UBA4496
CATCTTGACGGCATTTGCCACGTTTATGTCGATCGTGACGCCGATCCGCAAAAGGCGCTGGACATCTCCGTGAACTCCAAGATGCGGCGAACTGGCGTTTGTGGCGCGGCGGAAACGCTGCTGATCGATAAAGCGATTGTAAAAGACATTTGGCCCGCCATTGCATCGGCATTGCGTGAAAAGGGATGTGAGCTGCGCGGGGAGGCTGCGATCCGGAAACTGGATGCGTCTGTCACGCCAGCGACGGAAGAAGACTGGCGAACGGAATATCTGGCGCCGATCTTGTCAGTCGCTGTCGTAGATGGCGTCGAAGGAGCGATTGCGCATGTTGCCAAATGGTCTTCCGGACATACGGAATCGATTGTCACGGAAAACAGCGAAACGGCGGATGCGTTTATCATCGGCGTCGATAGCGCCATTGTGCTGCACAACGCTTCAACGCAGTTCGCCGATGGCGGCGAGTTCGGTCTTGGCGCGGAAATCGGTATCGCCACGGGACGCCTTCATGCGCGCGGACCGGTCGGCGTTGAAGAACTGACGACATATAAGAACATCGTGCGCGGAACAGGGCAAATTCGCCCGTAACCTGTACTAGACGCCAGAAAACGTCAAAAAGCGTTGCTGCAGCGTCTGGTCTTCTCGAAACACGCCGGTGAACTGATTTGTAATTGTATCGACGCCGTGTTTGTGAACGCCGCGCGTCGCCATGCAGTGGTGTTCGGCCCTTATCAAAACGGCGACGCCTTTCGGACGCAATGCCGCCTCTATGGAGTTTGCGATCTGCGCGGTGAGTTTTTCCTGCACCTGAAGCCGCTTAGCGTAAGCATCCACCAGCCGCGCGAGTTTTGACAATCCGACCACACGTTCGCGCGGTATGTATGCAACATCCGCCGTGCCGATAATCGGCGCAAGATGATGTTCGCAGTAACTCTCAAGGCGAATGCCCCGCAAATGCACGATGTCGTCATATCGCTCGATTTCGCCGAATGTTTTTGAAAGGATCTGACCCGTATTCTGGCTGTAGCCGGAAAACCATTCAGAAAATGCACGCGCCACCCGCGCTGGCGTTTCACGCAGACCTTCGCGATCCGGATCATCGCCGATCCAGCGCAACAAGGTGCGCACGGCTTCTTCTGCGTCTGTCTTGTTGACGACAATATCCGGCTGTGCCGGCCTGTAAGCCAGTGATGTCATGGTCAGTTCAATCCGTTTTGAGGTGTCAGCAGGGTGTGATCAGTCTGGGTCGCCAGCGCCGGAGGCGTCGGAAAGCGATCTCAGATAAGCGACGATTGCGCGGCGTTCTTCGGCGTTTGTCAGGCGAAACCCCATGGTCGTGCCCGGCGCAAACGCGGTCGGGTTTTGAAGCCAGGCGTCAAGTGTTTCACTGTTCCAGATAACGTCAAGGTCGCGCAGCGCCGGACTATAGCGAAAACTTTCGACGCTGCCGGCCTTGCGCCCGTAAACGCCGCGATGCATCGGGCCTATACGGTTTTGATCAAGCGAGTGACAGGCGCCGCAGCGGCGTTGATATAAAGTCTCGCCTTGCTGGATAAGTTCGAGGGAGGCGCCTGGGGGATGGTCGCCTCCCTCCGGCGACGTTGGCGAAGCCTGTTCGCTGATGGAGGCGGGAGAGAGATGCATGGCAGCGGCGCCATACAGCAAACAAGCCGACGCGCTCAACGCGATGCCGATTTCTGCAAGCATTGTCGTATCTTTCGTTCTCGATGAGGGTGATGACTGCGTCTTAACCGAAGATCAGCGCTTCTTTCGGAATCGCCTCACCCAAAGCGTTGGCAAGGATCGCGGCGTGGAATGCTTCGTCGCCAGCCATCTGAGCGGCGACCTGGTGATAATCGGCGCCGAGAGACGGAATTAATCCGAGATAAGCGTTGGCGGCGCCGCGTTCGAGTTTTAGCGCGAGGCGCAGCACGTCCTCCTGATTTTTTAACGAAGACGCGTTGAGGTCAGCGGCGTATTCTTCGAGAGATTTTTCTTCTGCCGGTTCGCCGCCAAGATTACGCACGGCTTTAACCAGAATATCACGGTGGCCTTTATGGTGCCCCTGAAAGGTTTCGCCGATTTCAACGACAGCCTGTTGTAAAAGGCCGCTGGTTGCGGCGATTTGATATGCCGCGATGCCTTCATGCTCCAGTGCAATGGCGGCGTTCAAAATGCCTATATCCTGTTCGGCGGCTTCCGTTTTGTTTCCGGCGAAAGCGGACGTCGCGCCGCCGCTGAGCACCATGGCGACGCCGGCGAGGGACAATGTTTTGCCGGCGCCGCCAAGAATTGCGCGGCGCGACGCGGGAAGGTTGTTTGCTTTGAGCATAAGGTTTGTCCTTTATGGTTTATGGCGTGTCAGGAAAGCCAAGCGCGGACAGAACGCGAGCGGTCATTGCCTCGCAGTCTGCGCCGGCGAACGAAATTGTTTCGTCGAGCAGTGATTGTATTTCAGGCGATAACGCATCACGCAGTCGGCGCCGCGAGCGGACCATTCGCGTTTTTACGACGTCTTCCGATAGTTCCAGCGCCGTCGCTGTATCGCGTACCGACATGCCTTCAATCTCGCGCAGTACGAATACCGTCCGGTAGTCCTCCGGCAGCTCGGCTATGGATGCGGTCAACAGTCGCGCCAGCTCTTTTCGGGCAAGCGCGGATTCAGGAGAGACGCCAGCGGCGTGGGCGTAACGCGCCCGGTACTCGTCGAGCATTGCGACATCCTGGTGTAATAAATCAGTTTTACGCCGGTCTGCGGCGCGCTTTCGGTCAAGCGCTGCATTGACGGCAATACGCGTCAGCCAAGTTGAGAGACTTGATATTCCTTCATAAAGATGAAGCGCCCGAAAGGCTTTTAAATAGGCTTCCTGAACGACGTCTTCAGCATCGGCGTGATTTCTCAGGACGCTCCACGCAGCTCTGAACAGGCGTTGATTGTTGCGTGTCGTGATTTCTCTGATGGCGTAAACGTCATTTTCGGAAGCGCGGCGGACGAGAACCGAATCGTCGATCGCGTCGTAATCCAGTTGTTGCTGCATGCCAAAGCATCCTTTCAAACCATTAGACGCCGATCAGAAGAAAAAGTGACAGGCCAAACCATATTTTGCTGCAGCACCGGCCGGTGCACGCTTGCGCAATTTATTGGTGTTGTGAAAAGCTTATCTGAGACACATTTTTTTGCGCGGGCGTTGCGAGCGTTCATAGCATCAGCCTTTGTTTCGGGCGGGTCTACGCGCTTAGCAGAATCGGCTAATGCAGTGCGTGCGGCGTGCGCATCAAAATAAAATTTCGCAGAAACGGGCATTTTTTGCTTGTTTGTTAATCACTTCCTGTTGTAAGCGCTGTGCAGCGCAGCAATGAGAGCGCGGAGAGAGAACCATGCGTAGGCTGATGGATAAAGCAATAATCACTCAATTCGCGGCTTCGGTTACGAACCTCGTGATTACGTCCGTGCGCCTCCTCGTGGTGGTGGTGCTCCTTATTAGCCCCTTCCGGGGAGCGGCCATGGAGCCCGCGCGCTAACGCAAAAGCAGCACGGACCTTCAGACACCCGCTCCCGAAAGGAAGCGGGTTTTTTCATGTCTCAAGGTCCGTTCGAGGGATTGAACGGATGACGAACGAGAAGAAGAAAAGATCAGACGCTATCACCAAGGGCCCCGCGCGGGCGCCGGCGCGGGCGATGCTACGCGCAACCGGCTTGGTCGATGAAGACTTGACCAAACCCATGATCGCGGTCGTCAACACCTGGTCCACAGTGACGCCATGCAACATGCATCTCGACAAGCTGGCGGCGCCAGTGCGTGAAGGTGTCAGGAAAGGCGGCGGCACGCCGGTTGATTTCAACACTATCGTCGTTTCTGACGGCATCACTATGGGCGGCGAGGGCATGCGTGCGTCGCTGATTTCCCGTGAAGTGATCGCTGATTCCATCGAACTCGCCGTGCGCGGGCATTCGCTCGACGCTGCGGTCATCCTCGTAGGTTGTGACAAGACCTTGCCCGCCGCGGCCATGGCGCTGGCGCGAATGGATATTCCGGGCGTCATTTTTTTCGGCGGCACCATTATGCCGGGACACTGCAAATTCCGCGGCGAAGAAAAAGATCTCTCGATTCAGGATGTGTTCGAGGCTGTCGGCGCCCACGCCACGGGCGATTATTCCGATGCGGAACTTGACCAGATTGAGCGCGCCGCCTGCCCCGGCGCCGGCGCCTGCGGCGGACAGTTTACGGCGAACACCATGGCCATGGCGCTTGCTTTTCTGGGGCTCGCACCGATGGGGGCCGGCGATCCGCCGGCCACAGACGAAGCCAAAGCCTCTGAAGCGACACGTTGCGGCGAACTCGTGGCGAAGCTGGCGCATGAGGGCAAAACAGCACGGACGTTCGTTACCGAAGCAAGCCTGAAAAACGCCGCGACATCGGTTGTCGCCAGCGGCGGATCGACAAATGCGGTTCTGCACCTTGCCGCCATCGCCGCCGAAGCAGGCGTTCCTTTTTCCATTGACCTGTTTGACGAGCTGTCGCGCGAAACGCCGGTCATTCTCGACATCAAACCGGGCGGGAAATTCCTTGCGAAAGACCTTTATGCCGCGGGCGGCGTGCGCCTGTTCGGCAAGCGCTTGATGGAGGGCGGCGCGCTGTTTGAAATTCCGACTGTGAGCGGCGCGACGATATTTGAGGAACTTTCCAAAGCCGAGGAAACGCCGGGACAGCAGGTTGTTCGCTCTGTCGACAACCCCATCAAAAAAACCGGCGGCTTGCGCATTCTGTATGGCGATTTGGCGCCGGAGGGCAGTGTTCTCAAGACCGCCGGTTACGCTGACGTTGCATTCGAAGGAATTGCGCGCGTGTTCGATGGCGAGGAAGCGGCATTCGCAGCTGTGTCCAATCGCGACATCAAGGAAGGCGACGTCGTCGTCATCCGTTACGAGGGACCGAAAGGCGGGCCCGGCATGCGCGAAATGCTGGCCGTTACGGCGGCGCTCGCCGGACAAGGCCTCGCGGGCAAAGTGGCGCTGATGACGGACGGGCGCTTTTCCGGCGCTTCACACGGCTTTGTCATAGGGCATATCGCGCCAGAGGCCGCGGTCGGCGGACCGATCGGTCTTATCGAGGAAGGCGACATCATACGCATCGACGCCGAGGCGCGCCGCATAGACGCCGATATTGACTGGGCCGCGCGCAAAGCCGCGTTCAAGCCAAGGGCGGCGAACCGCATGGGCGGCGCCTTCGACAAATTCGCAAAACTCGTTTCATCGGCGTCGAAGGGCGCTGTCACGTCTCAACCTCTGAACGACTGAAGGAAAGAAGAAATGAAAGTCTATACGGAAGATGATGCAAGCCCGGAAATCGTAAAGTCCGCACCGGTCGCCGTCATCGGCTATGGCAGTCAGGGGCGCGCCCATGCGCTGAACCTTAAAAACTCCGGCTGCGACGTAGTTGTCGGCGTTCGTGAGGGCGGGCCGGGCGCCAAAAGGGCGGCCGAAGATGCCCTTGAAGTCGCTTCCGTTGCGAAAGCCTGCGCGGGCGCAAAGCTGATCGCGATCCTGACGCCGGACATGTCTCATGAAAAAATCTTCAACGAGGAAGTCGCGCCGCATCTGAAGGCTGGCGATGCATTGCTATTCGCTCATGGATTTACGGTGCTGTACGGACGCGTACAGCCGCCGAAGGATGTCGACGTCATCATGGTGGCGCCGAAAGGGCCGGGCGATCTCGTACGTCGCGAATATGAGCGCGGCCGCGGCGTGCCATGCCTGTTCGCGGTGCATCAGGACGCGTCAGGTAACGCTAAAGAAAAAGCGCTCGCCTATGCCAGCCTCATCGGCGGCGCGACCGCCGGCGCCATTGAAACAACCTTCAAGGAAGAAACCGAAACCGATTTGTTCGGCGAGCAGGCGGTGCTTTGCGGCGGCGCCTCGGAACTGGTCATCGCCGGTTTCGAAACGCTGGTCGAAGCCGGCTACCAGCCGGAAATCGCCTATTACGAATGCATGCATGAGCTGAAGCTGATCGTCGATCTTTTTTATGAGGGCGGCCTCGAAGGCATGCACAAATTCATTTCCGAAACGGCGAAGTATGGTGACTTTGTTTCCGGTCCGCGCGTGATCAACGGCGAAACCAAACAGCGCATGCGCGAAGTGCTGACGGATATTCAGAACGGCAATTTCGCCCATGACTGGATCATGGAAAACCAGGCCGGCAAGGTTCGCTACAAGCAGATGCTGGAAGCCGACCTTAACCACCCCATCGAGAAAACGGGCAAGGAATTGCGCGCCCGCATGCCGTGGCTGCAACCCGGCGCGAACACAAAAGAGGCTTGAGAATCACCATGTCTTCTCTGGCGGCGACACAGAAAGCGAAAACAGTTTCGGCGATATCAAAGCCCGGCGCCGAACTTCTTCTCGATGCGCTGGAGGAGCAGGGCGTTGAGGTGATTTTCGGCTATCCCGGCGGCGCCGTCCTGCCGATTTACGATGCGCTTCATGCGTGCGACAAGATCCGCCATGTCCTTGTTCGTCATGAACAGGGCGCCCTGCATGCTGCGGAAGGCTACGCGCGTTCTACCGGCAAGGTCGGCGTTGCACTGGTGACGTCCGGCCCCGGCGCCACCAATGCGGTGACCGGCCTTGCCGACGCGCTTCTGGATTCCATTCCGGTGGTCTGTATCACCGGTCAGGTCGCCCGGCCGCTGATCGGCACTGACGCCTTTCAGGAATGCGATACGATCGGCATCACGCGGTCATGCACCAAGCATAACTACCTCGTGCAGTCGGCGCAGACTTTGTCCGGCGTCGTTCATGAGGCGTTTCATGTGGCGCGCCGCGGCCGCCCTGGGCCTGTGCTGATCGATATTCCAAAAGACATTCAGTTCGAGAAGGCGCTTTATACGGCGAAAGATGCAGCGCAGAATCGCAACTGCATCGTTCTCCCGGAACTCGACAGAAACAAAATCGACCAGACCGTCGATCTGATGCGTCATGCGCGCCGCCCTGTCTTTTATACCGGCGGCGGTATCATCAATGCCGGCCCTGAGGCCAGCACGACGTTGCGAAAGCTGGCGGCGGCGACGGGATTTCCGGTGACATCAACTCTCATGGGGCTTGGCGCGTTTCCGGCGTCAAACCCACAATGGCTTGGCATGCTTGGCATGCATGGAAGTTTTGAGGCCAACAACGCCATGCATGATTGCGATCTGATGATCTGTATTGGCGCGCGTTTTGATGACCGCGTTACGGGTCGTCTCGATGCGTTTTCGCCGACTTCGCGCAAGGTTCATATCGATATCGACCCGTCATCCATCAACAAGAATGTTCATGTCGATATCGGTATCGTCGGCGACGCCGGTGAAGTCATGGAGGCGTTGCTCGATGAATGGAATGCGCGTGAGGCGCAGGAAAAATACGATGACAAACGAACGCAATCGTGGCGCACGCAAATTGACGGCTGGCGCGCACGAAAGTCATTCCACTACACGCCGTCGAAGGATGCGATAAAGCCGCAATACGCCGTTGAACGTCTTTATGCGTTGACGCGCGGCAAGGACGTCTATGTGACGACTGAGGTCGGACAGCATCAAATGTGGGCGGCGCAACACTTTCATTTTGACAAGCCGAACCGCTGGATGACGTCCGGCGGGCTCGGGACCATGGGTTACGGGCTGCCTGCGGCGCTGGGCGTGCAAGCGGCGCACCCCAATGCGCTCGTGATCGACATCGCCGGCGACGCCTCGGTGCAGATGACCATGCAGGAAATGTCGGCAGCGGTTCAGCACGATCTGCCCATCAAGATTTTCATTTTGAACAACGCCTATCTGGGCATGGTCCGCCAGTGGCAGGAGCTTCTTCATGGCGGACGCTATTCGCACTCCTACTCCGACAGCTTGCCGGATTTTGTGAAACTTGCGGAAGCCTATGGCGGTCATGGCATTCGTGCGGAAACGCCGGATGAACTCGACGATAAAATCCGGGAAATGATCGAAACGCCGAAGCCGGTGCTGTTCGATTGCGTGGTGACGCAGGAAGAAAACGTCTTCCCGATGATCCCGTCCGGCGCGGCCCATAACGAAATGCTGTTCGGCGAGGTCAAGGGCGATGAAGTTAGCGATGCCGGAAAGGTGCTGGTATGACATCCGCGAACCCGACGCCTCAGGCGCCTTCTCAATCCGTCTATCCGGTGACGCCTGAACAAGGCGAAGCAAAGGAAGCGGTGCTGGCCGTCATCGTCGATAATGAGCCGGGCGTTCTTTCGCGTGTGGTCGGGCTTATCTCTGCGCGCGGCTATAATATCGAAAGCCTGACGGTCGCGGAAACCGATGTGGAGAAACACACGTCGCGGATTACCATCGTAACGCAGGGAACGCTTGCAAAAATCGAACAGATCAAGGCGCAGCTCGGGCGGCTGGTGCCGGTGCGCCGCGTTATTGACGTCAGCGCGGAAAAAGACGCGCTGGAACGCGAGCTTGCGTTGATCAAGGTCGTGAGTATTGGCGAGCAGCGGCTCGAAGCGATGCGCGTCGCCGATATTTTCCGGGCTCGTGCGCTTGATACGACCCACACATCGTTCGTTTTTGAGGTTACCGGTACGCGCGAGAAGATCAATGCGTTTATCGACCTGATGCGGCCATTGGGCCTGTCAGAAGTTTCACGCACGGGTGTTTTATCCATCCGCCGCGGCGTCATGGGGGATTAGCAGTGACGTATTGCTTTTTAAATCCGCTCTCCCCGGCGAAAGCCGGGGCCGCGCAAACTAGAAATGCTGGGCAAAAAAGCCCGACTTTTTATTTGGACTGGCTCCCGGCTTGCGACGGAATGAGCGTGAGAGGGCTTATTCTTTCAAATCTGCTCCTTAGCCCCGCGCGGCGCTAATCGCCGCGCGCAACAAATGTGGCGCTTTGGAACAGATTTGAAGGAATACAAAAATGAGTACCGAACAGAATAATAAAGACGGCGTGAAACCTGCTGACGACAGTCACGTTAAAATCTTTGACACCACCCTGCGCGACGGAGAACAGGCGCCGGGCTTTTCCATGTCAACGGACGCAAAGCTGATCGTTGCGCGTGCGCTGCAGGATTTGAACGTCGATATCATCGAAGCAGGGTTTGCGGCAGCTACTCCCGGTGATGCGGCCGCGATCCGGACGATTGCACAGGAAATCGAGGGGCCGACCATCGGTTCGCTCGCACGTCTCAATAAAAACGACATAGAAGCGGCGGCGCGCGCCGTTGAGCCGGCGAAGAAGAAACGCATCCACACCTTTATCGGCACGAGCCCGATTCACCGGGACGCCAAGCTGAAAATGACGAAGGATGAAATTCTGAAAAGCATATCAGAGATAGTCGCCTTCGCACATTCGGCTTGCGACGATGTCGAATTCTCGCCGGAAGACGCCATCAGAACCGAGCGCGAATATCTGGTGGAGGCCATCGAAGCGGCGATCGAAGCAGGGGCGTCGACCATCAATATTCCCGATACGGTCGGATATACGACGCCGGAAGAAATAACCGAGCTTTTCCGGTTCCTGAAACAAACCGTAAAAGGTGCTGGTGACGTGACGTTCTCGACGCATTGTCATGACGATCTCGGCATGGCGGTCGCCAATTCACTGGCGGCAGTGCGCGGCGGCGCCCGGCAGATCGAATGCGCCATTAACGGCATAGGCGAGCGCGCCGGCAATTGTTCAACGGAAGAAGCGGTGATGGCGCTGGCGACGCGCCGGGATTTCTTCAATCTGTCAACGCAGATCGATACGACCAAAATTTTTGCTGCGTCTACGTCCCTCGCGCGCGTGACGCACAATCCGATTCCGCGCAACAAGGCGATTGTTGGAAAAAACGCCTTCGCCCATGAAGCAGGAATCCATCAGCATGGCGTTCTGGCGGACAAGCGCACCTATGAAATCATGGATGCAGAAGCCGTCGGCATGCCGTCGAATTCCATCGTGCTTGGCAAGCACTCCGGCAAGCATGCCGTTGCCGCGCGCGTGAATGCGCTGGGGTTTGCCGTCTCTAAACAGAAGATCGAGGATCTTTTCCCAGCGTTCAAGCGTCTGGCCGACACCTGCCGCGAAGTGACGGACGCCGATCTTGTGCGCATCGTTACTGGCAATGTCGAAACAGACGGGCGCATCGGCCCGTGGCGCATGCGCAAGACCGAATTGCACGTCAACTTTGAAGATGAAACCCGTCCGCACGCGCGCATCACCATGGAACATGACAGCGGCGAGCGGCGGACCGTCACCCATGAGGGCGAGGGACCGATTGACGCCGCTTTCGCCGCCGTGTGCGCCATCGCCGATGTGCCGGGGCATATTCATACGCTCGATCTCAATCACGTTGCGTCAGAAGGCATCGTGCGCGCCGAAGCGGTTGTGGAGGTCGAAGGCAGGCATTATGCCGGAAAGGCGCAGGAAGTAGATATCGCCGACGCCGCCGTCGCCGCATTCGTCGCGGCGGTTAATCAGGCGGCGGCGATCCGCGCGGGTGCGGGCGTAACAGAAACAAAGGCGGCGTCATGAGTGATGCGAAATCGCTGTTCGACAAACTCTGGGAACGGCATGTAGTCGTCGAAGAGACGGCCGACGCCCCGGCAGTACTTTATATCGACCTGCATCTCATTCATGAGGTGACCTCGCCGCAGGCGTTTTCCGTCCTCAATGAACGCGGCCTTAAAGTACGCCGGCCAGACCGCACCATTGCCACGCTCGATCACTCAACGCCGACATTACCCGCGAATGCAAATGGCGAACTCGCTTACGCGACGCCGGAAGCGAAACGGCAGGTTGAAACGCTGATCGCCAATTGCAAACAGCATGACGTTGAACTTTTTGGCCTCGGCGACCCGCGCCGCGGCATTGTGCATGTCATTGGCCCGGAGTTGGGGCTGACGCAGCCGGGAAAGACAATTGTCTGCGGCGACAGCCATACATCGACCCATGGCGCCTTCGGGGCGCTCGCCTTTGGCATCGGCACCACGGAAGTCGGTCATGTACTGGCGACGCAATGCGTGTTGCAGAGAAAACCGAAATCCATGCGTGTGATTTTTGACGGCGCCCTTGCGCCCGGCGTCAGCGCGAAAGACATGGCGCTCGCCATGATTGCCGAAATCGGCGCCGACGGCGGCCGGGGCTATGCCATGGAATTTGCTGGAGAAGCGGTTTCCGCGCTTTCCATGGAAGGACGCATGACCCTTTGCAACATGTCTATCGAAGCGGGCGCGCGCGTCGGCATGGTTGCGCCCGATGAAACGACATTTGAATGGATGAAGGGCCGCGATTTTGCCCCTCAAGGCGATGAATGGGATGACGCGCTGGCGGACTGGCGCTCATTACCAACTGAAGAGGGCGCGGCTTTCGACAAGGAAATCAGAATTGATGCTGGCGCGATCCGGCCGATGATCACCTACGGCGTTTCGCCTGATGCAGCGGCGCCGGTCAGCGCCAACGCGCCGAGACCGCAAACCGATGCGCAGCAACACGCCGCTGATTACATGAAATTCGAAATCGGCCGGCCGTTCTCGGATGCGCCCGTCGATCGTGTCTTTATCGGCAGTTGCACGAACTCTCGACTTTCCGATCTTCGCGAGGCGGCGACGATCATGCGCGGACGCAAAGTGAAAAACGGCGTCATTACGCTTGTCGTTCCCGGCTCCGAAGCGGTGAAACGCGCCGCCGAGGCCGAAAAGCTGCATGAAGTTTTTCTCGCTGCGGGCGCCGAATGGCGCGAACCGGGTTGTTCCATGTGCATCGCCATGAATGGCGACGCCGGCGCGCCGGGGGAGCTTGTTGTTTCGACGTCCAACCGGAATTTTATCGGCCGTCAGGGCAAGGGCGTCAGAACCGTTCTTGCAAGTCCGGCAACGGCGGCGGCCTCGGCCATTGAGGGCCGCATTACCGACCCGCGCCCCTATCTCGGCTCTATGAAGGAGAGCGCATAAATGTCCTTTGATTCATTCAATATTCTGAAGTCGCGGACGGTCGTCCTGCGGCAGGAGAATATCGACACCGACCAGATCATTTCGGCGCGATTTTTGACGACGACGTTGAAGGAAGGTCTTGGTCAGTCCGTTTTTTATGACTGGCGGTACGACGAGGGTGGCCGTCCGAAGAATTCGTCTGCGTTCAACGGGTATAATCCCGACACGCACAAGATTCTGGTGGCCGGCGCCAATTTCGGCTGCGGGTCTTCGCGCGAACATGCGCCATGGGCATTGAAAAGTTTCGGTTTTGAGGCTGTCATCAGTTCCGATATCGCCGACATTTTCAAAAGCAATTCGCTCAAAAACGGCCTGTTGGCCATAGAGGTCGATCCGAAAACCCATGCGAGCCTGCTCAATACGCCGGGCGCGGAGATCACGATTGATCTTGAGCGGCAGATTGTGGCTGTAAGCGATTGGGAAAAGGCGCATTTTGATATCGAACCTTTTGCACGGCAGTGCCTGATGAACGGCGTCGATCAGCTCGGAGCGCTGATGAGCCATCTGCCGGAAATTGAGGCTTTTGAGGTGAAACGCCCATGACGAAACGGATTGCATTTCTGCCCGGCGATGGCGTCGGGCCTGAAGTGGCGGGCGCGGCGCGAGCTGTGCTGGATGCTGCGTCTGAAAAGTTTTCGCTTTCCTTAGAGTATATCGAATGCCTGTTCGGCGGCGCCGCTATTGACGCGAATGGCGACCCGTTTCCGGCGGAAACGAAAACCGCATGTTTAGAGGCGGCCGCCGTGTTTCTCGGCGCCGTCGGCGGGCCGAAATGGGATGGCGGCGGTCCACGGCCCGAGGCCGGTCTTCTTGAATTAAGAAAAACCCTCGGGGTCTACGCAAACTTGCGACCGATTAGCGTGACGCCCGGTATGGAACATTTGTCACCATTGAAACCGGAGCACGCAAAGGGCGTTGATTTACTGATCGTTCGTGAACTCACTGGCGGCATGTATTTCGGCAAGCGTGATGAAGGCAATGAAACGGCGCGCGACGAATGCCTTTATACAAAGGAAGAAGTAACGCGGGTCGCGCGCATCGCGTTCGAAGCAGCAAGAAAGCGCAAGAGTTGTGTCGCGTCGGTGGATAAAGCCAATGTGCTGGCGACGAGCCGCCTGTGGCGCAATGCCGTCAATGAGCTGCACGCCGCCGAATACAAGGATGTTGAGCTTTCGCATGTGCTGGTGGACGCCATGGCCATGAAACTGATCCAGGCGCCGGCGCAGTTTGACGTGATCCTGACGGAGAACCTTTTCGGTGATATTTTAAGCGACGAAGCGTCGGTGCTTTCCGGTTCTATCGGGCTCGCGCCGTCGGCCTCACTGGGCGAGGGGACGCACGGACTTTACGAGCCGATCCATGGCTCGGCGCCCGATATTGTGGGGCAGGGCAAAGCCAATCCGGCCGGGGCGATTTTAAGCGCCGCCATGATGTTGCGTTACAGTTTTGACGCGAACGAAGCGGCTGATGCGATAGAAGCCGCCGTCGCCAAAGCGCTCAGCGACGGGCGCGGGACGAGTGATATCGGCGGGAAAGATACGACGGCGAGTTTTTCCGAAGCAGTTGCGGCGATAGTTTGATTTTACTTGTCATGCCCGGGCTTGTCCCGGGTATCCAGCAGAAACTCAAATAGTCTGGATCACCGGCATAAAGCCGGTGATGACAGCAAAACTCTGCCTCACTCCATGATATCTTCATTCCATAATTCCGGTTTTTCCCTCATGAATCGCGCCATCAGCTCCAGCGAAGCGGCGTGCGCCACGTCGATCACCTCAACGCCGCGCTCACGCAGGAATTCTTCATTGCCGCCGAAGTTTTTCGTATCGTTGACGACGACGCGGGGGATCTTGAACTGCACGATGGTTCCCGAACACATCATGCAGGGCGACAGCGAGGTATAAAGC
>DGNI01000041.1:13906-15565 GCA_002388885.1 Parvularculaceae bacterium UBA4496
TCGCCTTTCTGCACCCGCTGGTTATGCCCGGCGGCGATCATCTCAGGGCCCCGCGCCAGCACCGAGCCGATGGGAAGCCCGCCCGCATCATAGCTTTTTTTGGCCTCCAGAAAGGCGCGTTCGATGAATTCATGATCCAAGTCGTTCAGCATGAGCGGCGGTCCTCAATAGACATTTTCAAGTTCATGACAGATAAGGGGAACCGGCGAAGCGCACAAGAAAAGGCGAAACATGACTGAAACGCTTACCATCGTCGATCACCCGCTGATCCAGCACAAACTCACGATTTTGCGCAATAAGGAGACGGNNCCGGCAGGTTTTGCGTGAGATCGCGTTCGTTCTCGGCTGCGAGGCGACGAAGGATCTGGCGCTGCGCGATATTGAAATCGAAACGCCGCTGGAAAAAATCACCTCGCCCTATCTCGACGGCAAGAAGCTGTGTCTTGTGTCGATCCTGCGCGCCGGCAACGGCCTGGTTGAGGGGTTGCTCGACCTTATTCCTTCGGCGCGCGTCGGCCATGTTGGATTATACCGCGATCACGATACGCTGGAAGCGATCAAGTATTATTTCAAAACGCCGGACAAGCTCGGCGAGCGTGTTGTCATCATGGTCGATCCGATGCTGGCCACTGCCAACACGGCGATTGCCGCGGCGGATGAACTGAAAGCCGCCGGCGCGCGCGAAATGAAATTTCTCTGCCTCGTCGCCGCGCCTGAGGGCGTCGAACGGTTTTCAAAAGCCCATCCGGACATACCGATCATCACGGCTGCGCTCGATCGCGAGCTGAATGAAAAGGGGTACATCCTGCCGGGTCTCGGCGACGCGGGAGACAGGATTTACGGGACGAAGGGGTAAAATGGGGTTGGGGCCCCATTTTACGAAAGCGACAGTCTCATAAGGTCATTACACTAATCATCCGCAGACGGTGTATAAACGCCGTCCGCCGCCTCGTGCGAGATGCCCTGTAATTCTTTCGGAACGTAATTCTCGTCGTGCTTGGCGAGGATAGTCTCAGCGATGAAGACGCCATCCGTATTGAAAGATCCTTGCGCGATCATGCCCTGACCTTCGCGGAAAAGGTCCGGCACGATGCCGTCATAGCTTACAGGCAAACTCGCTTCGCCGTCGGTTACGCGAAAAGTGATGTTGAGGCCGTCGCCATGCTCAAGGCTGCCGTTTTCGACAAGCCCGCCAAGGCGGATGCGCTCGCCGGGCGCGACGCCCTCAGCCTGCGCTTTCGCGGGGGTGTAGAAATAGGAAATGTTCTGTTCGAGCGCGGCAAAAACGAGCCACGCCGCCCCGCCAAGAATGACGGCGGCGCCGGCGATCAGGCCAAGGCGGCGATTGCGATGGATCGGCTTCATCAGCGTAATCTAGGGTGTCTCGATTACTCGCACAAACCCGCGGCCCCCGCGCTCTTTGTCGCGCGCCATTTTCCGCCATCCGGTTGCGTGGGGGGCGAAACCCGTTCAAATGCTGCGGGTTTTATGCCCCAGTGGGATAATCAGGACCGGAATGGAGCCATACGCGCAGCAGATCGGGTTTGAGGCGGAAAACGCCGGGTGCGACCGCGCCGGCGCCGCCATCGTGCGCGGCGTGAGTTTCAACCTCGCGCCCGGCGAGGCGCTGCAGCTTTTCGGGCCGAACGGGTCCGGCAA
>DGNI01000113.1:0-170 GCA_002388885.1 Parvularculaceae bacterium UBA4496
GAAGCCCTCGCCCGTCTCGACAAGTTCCGGCACGTCAAAGGCGGAACGCCGACGGCGGCGTTGCGCGCGCGCATGCAAGGCGTGATGCAGGAGGACTGCGCCGTCTTCCGCACCGAAGAGACGCTGCAACAAGGCTGCAAGCGCATCCGCGAAGTTCACGACGCCATGCC
>DGNI01000113.1:286-3646 GCA_002388885.1 Parvularculaceae bacterium UBA4496
CGCGAAGACTTCCCCGACCGCGACGACGCCAACTGGATGAAACACACCGCCGCGTGGTTCGCGAACGGCAAAGCGACCATCGACTATCGCCCGGTGCATGATTTTACGCTTACAGACGAAATCAAATATATCGAGCCGAAAAAGCGTTTTTATTGACGATTGAACCATGAGTTTAAGCATGATGAACTTATTCCGAATTTTTATTTCGCTTTTTCTATTATTAAATTTAGAGGCGTGCAGTAGAAATTCTGAAGATGCTGCGAAATCAAAAGCAACGATAGAAACAAGTCAAAATGTTTTTGAAAACAAGTTTTTCGGGGTCTCTATAGTCAAACCGGATGACTGGCATAATATGAGCGCAGAAGAACAAATGCACACCAAAGAAGCTGGTTCAGAACTTCTCTTCAGCGATAACGAAGATATGCAACGTGCGGCAAGAGTGAACGCAAAAAAGGTACATACGCTCTTCAGCTTCGCTAAGCACGCCCTAGGCTCTCCGGTGGATATCAACCCGTCAATTACGGTGCTAGCCGAAAATGTATCGCACTTATCTGGGATAGTTTCCGGGGAAGACTACTTCTTTCATTTGAAAAAAGCCCTCACAAGTTCGGGGGTAAACTATGAGCTGTCCGATACTTATGGCAGAAGCCAAATTGGCGGGTATGAATTTGTACAGTTAGACACCAAACTGGTATTCAACGAAAATGGCATCCTGCAATCATATTATGCGAAACGCCGCGGAGATTTTATGTACCTTGTTATTGAAACCTATGGCGACCTTCCGAACAAACCAGCCACCTCATCGGTACTCGACTCAATTAAGTTTGATTGGTAATAGCTACCTCGTTGATAAGCATTTAGCTTTTCGACAAGCACTTCTGTTGTTCACGCCGCTTCAAGCAGCGGCCCCGGCGGATCGCTTGCATCGTGCCATTCGGTACGGCGTTTGAGGCCCGGGGTTAACAAAAGAGACGGCACTTTCCAGAGAACAAGACTCTTGTGCACGGCCCAGTCGGCGGCGCGCTCGTTCCATTTCGGATCACCGCCATTGTTCTTTAAAAGCCAGTCACGATACGGCATCCAGTGGCTCGGCTCATCGATGCGGATCACTTCAAATATTTTCTTCAGCTGCTCGTCCGACGTCACAAGCTTGTCTTCCAGCAGAACTTCAAGCTGATTCATGCCGCGAATTTCCGTGATCATGATGATACGGCACAGCTTGAAGAAAAGTTCGTCATCCGCGGTCACTGCATCCGTATCAAGCTCGTCGATGCCGCAGCCGAAGGTGAGATAAATCAGCCGGTCAATATGCCCGCAGGAGCGGTCCACCGCATAAGGCATCCGTCCGATTTGCTCGAAATAATGCCGGAACATCAAATAATGCTTGCGCTCGTCGCGGCGATGTTTTTCGACGGCATCGATAAACCACGTCTCGCTTGAATGACGCGCATAGACGGCTTCAAGAACACGGTCGATACTCGAATAGCCCCGATGCTCATTGTAAATGTAGATCGAGGCGAGGACGTCCAGAAAGCGGCGGCGTGCGCGGTCGATCATTTGTGCATCTCGCCAGGCTGAACTACCAGTCTAACACAGGAATTCCTAAGAGATATGGGCGGACAGCCCGAACAATATCACGATTGTGCGCGTGATACGCCGCCGGTTACCGCTATTTTCTGAAATTCAGCGTGGCGCTTTTTCGGGCGGCGACGGCGGGTGCGCCATTGACTGTTCTGGGCGCGAACCGCCAACGCGCGATAGTACGCAGCGCTTCCGCTTCGAAACAGCCGTTCGTTGACGACGCCACGCGCGGATTAGCGACGCGCCCGCTTGTGTTGATGTCAAAGATGAGCGTCACCCGTTCGAGATCCTGAGCACTGCGCGCGCAACGCTCCGGATAGAGCGGCGCCGCCGAGCTAAAGAGTTCGGCTTCAACGATCACCGGTTCAGGCGCCGTCTCGCGGCGGCGCGGTAGGGGACGCGCTGGCGCGGATTCAACAGTTTCGGTTTCTTCAACGGTTTGAGACAGCGTTTCCTCGCTTGCCGCAGGCGCGGTTGTTTCTTCCGCAGCACTGGCGTTTTCCGGAATG
The DNA here is from genome assembly GCA_002388885.1 of Parvularculaceae bacterium UBA4496. GTDB lineage: Bacteria > Pseudomonadota > Alphaproteobacteria > Caulobacterales > Parvularculaceae > Hyphococcus. The sequence goes on from DGNI01000113.1 coordinate 2,377, forward strand.
GCGTTATTTTCTGGCAGTGCAGCTTCTTCATCGACACTTGCAACATCCGGCGTCAGCGCCGCATCACTTTCCGGCGTGTCATCGTTCGCGGACTCTGCTGCGGCGGGTTCTTCAATTAGGTTCACCCGTTGCGACGGCCGCGGCGTCGGCTGCGCCGCCGGCGCGTCGCCTAGTCTGACGCGCGGCTCTTCTACGGCGACGGTGTCTTCGTTCCGCCCGCCAGTGAGTTGAAAAACGACCCAGATGCCGAAAAGCAAAATCGCGAGAATTGCAAAGACGGAAACGATCCGCGCGCCCTCGCCGCCTGCCGATATTTCTGTTCGCGCGGCTTGCGGCGGAACCAGCGTAGCCGGCGCCGTTGCTGCGATGTCATCCCTGAAACGGGCCGCCACGGCATCAGCGTCGAGACCGAGATAACGGGCGTAAGCTTTCACAAAACCGATTGTATAGGGAAGCGTTGGCAGGAGATCGGCCCGCATTTCCTCAATCGCCTGAAGATGCGCGACTTTCACCTTGGTGGCGCCGCTGACCTCCTCGATCGCGAGCCCCGCCGCCGCCCTTGCCGAGGCGAGGAAGGACCCCGCCGTCTCACCGTCATTGGCCGCGCCCCCACGCGACGAGGCGAGATTAATGATTTCTGCAGCCTTGTCCTGCGCCATTTGATACGTGCTCTACTCTACTACCGCACGGGAGGACGCCTTCAGCGAAGCCGCCCACACGCGCTTCCCACCGGTCCGGCCCAATAACAAAGCATAATCGGCGCCAGCGCGCTCCGCCTTCCCCACGAAGACATGGCGATCAGGTGCGCCCCGCTATTGGCAAGCGTTAATATATCACGGAAAAGCGAAAGTGCAGAATCCGGGCCCTGATGGAGGCGCAATCATGAGCTATACCTGTTTCAATCTCGAAATTTCCGACGGAATCGCTCATTTGCGGTTTTCGCGGCCCGACAAATTCAACTCCTTCATTCCCGAATTCTGGCGGGAGCTGCCGGACGCCGTTAACGATATATCCGATAACGCCCGGGCGCGGGTGATTGTTCTGTCTGCGGAAGGAAAGCATTTCACCGCCGGGATGGATATTTCAGTGTTCATGTCGGGCGCGCTTGATGCGCCGCCGGAGAACCGCGAAGCCGCATCGGAAGCCTTCCGGCATCACGTGAAATCCCTGCAGGATACATTCTCGGCGCTTGAAAACGCCCGCCAGCCTGTGCTTGCCGCCATTCAGGGCGGCGCTGTGGGGGCCGGGGTCGATCTCGCCACCGCCTGCG
>DGNI01000018.1 GCA_002388885.1 Parvularculaceae bacterium UBA4496
GTGGCGCCGGCGTAAAGGCCGAAGCGCTGGTTCTGCTGCTCGCGGCGCCGACACTGTTTCAGGCAGTCATCACCGGACAGAACGGATTTTTGACCGCGAGCCTGCTTCTCGGCGCGACCATGCTCGCCGACAAACGCCCCGCTGCGGCTGGGCTTTGCGCGGCGCTTCTCACCATGAAACCGCAACTGGGGTTGCTCTTGCCCTTCGCCTATATCGCCGGTGGTCACTGGCGCGCTTTCGGCGTCGCTGCGGCCGGATCCATTGTGCTGGCTGGCGCAAGCCTCGCTGTCTTCGGAACGGGACCATGGCTAGCGTTTTTCGAAAGCATTCTCGGCGCGGGCGCCAATGTGGAATCCGGGCGCATGCCGCTGTTCAAGATGCCGACGGCTTACGCGGCGTTTTCGCTGGCGGGCTTCCCGCCCGTCTTTGCGCTTGCGCTCCACGCCGTTGGCGCCGCCGCCGCGGTCTGGACAACAGTGACGATCTGGCGGCGCAGCGACAATGCGGCGTTGAAAGCCGCCGTCGTCGCCTGCGGCGCGTTTCTCCTGGCGCCTTACGCTTATTACTATGAGCTGGTGATCATGGCGGTTCCGCTGGCGCTGCTCGCCATGCAGTCCGCGCGCGAAGGCTGGCGGCCCTACGAACAGTTGATCCTGGCGCCGCTGTTTTTGATACCGCTGGTCCTGCCCGGCGACCCGATAAAGGCTGGATTCAATCTTTCCTTTGTCGTGACGGTGCTGGCGTTCGTGTTCGTCCTGCGGCGTTTCAAAGCCGCTTAGAACGGACGGCGCGCCTTCATGGCCGCGGCGAGCGTTCCCTCATCCAAATAATCAAGCTCGCCGCCGACGGGCACGCCCTGGCTTAACCGCGTGACGCTGACGCCGGAGGTTTCAAGGTGTTCGGTGAGATAATGTGCCGTGGTCTGACCATCGACCGTGGCGGGCAGGGCGAGAATGACTTCCGACACCGATTCTTCTTTTGCGCGGGCGATGAGCGCGCCCATGTTCAGATCATCGGGCCCGACGCCGTCTAACGGCGACAACAAACCGCCGAGAACATGATAGCGGCCCTTGTGGGCGCCGGCGCGTTCGAGCGCCCAGAGATCGCCCACATCCTGCACGACACAGAGCAGCGCGCCGTCGCGTTCGTCATCGGCGCAGACGGCGCAGGGGTCAATCGAGTCCCAGTTGCTGCAAACGCCGCACGCCTTCACCTTGTTGGCCGCATCGTCGAGCGCGAAGGCGAGCGGGCGCATCACCGGCTCGCGTTTTTTCAGAAGGTACAGCGCCGCGCGCTTGGCCGAGCGCGGCCCCAGCCCCGGCATTTTCGCAAGGAGATCGATAAGGCGCTGCAACTCTGGACCGATGGAGGCTGAGGGCATGACTATACGTCAGGGATTTTCTTGATATGCTCTAGAAGAGCTGCTGCCACCCTCAGAAAGTCAACCACATCTTCTTCTTTCAACTCATCAATTTCTTCATGCACAGCACGGTGCCGAGTTTGAAGAAACGAATTCAACAACTCTACCTCTTCCTCAGACAAGAAGTTTCTTTCACGCAATATCTTGCCCATTGCCTTTACTGAGAGTTTTTTATTGCCTTCCTTAGACTTACGAACTTTTTGCACGAGCTCACGCTCAATCATAGCCCAGGCTTCGATAACAACGACATGCAATCTATTTTTATTATTCTGCAATAACTCATTATACTCATTCGGTAAGTCTTTCGGAACCTCGATGCCTGCAATGTCTGCATCAGATTCAACAATATCGATGCTATCACCAAATGTTATCTCAAAGTCTTTGTATTTTGCTTTCCGGATGTAGGATGGAATACGCAACAAATGCTCGCGGAGAAGGAGCAGCAGAATTATCAATGCTGCCGGCCATGCAAGCGATTCGACTATACGTGCAATGAATTCAAGCCATCCCATCGGCACAACCTAAAACGGCAGCTTCATACCCGGCGGGAGCGGCAGGCCGGCGGTCATGTCTTTCATGCGTTCCTGTGTTTCGGATTCGAGTTTTGATTTCGCGTCGTTGATGGCGGCCGCGATTAGATCTTCGAGAATTTCCACCTCGTCCTCTTTCATTAAAGAACGCTCTATCGCAACGGCTTTGGCGTAGCCCTTGCCGTTGAGGGTCACTTTCACCATGCCGCCGCCAGCCTCGCCCGTGGCTTCCAGGTCCGCGAGCTGTTCCTGCATTTCCTGCATCTTGGCCTGCATTTCGCCGGCCTGTTTCATCAGCTTTGAAATATCCATTTACGCTTTTCCTGTTTCGGTTCGTTTCCTGACGGCTTCGGCCACCGCATCATCATCGGGGTCGACGGGCGCGTCGTCATCGGCCTCATCGGGCGCGGCCTCCACCGCGGTTTCGGTTTCGCGGATCGCAGTCACTTCCGCGCCCGGGAAGATTTCAAGCGCGCGTTTGACTTGTGGGTGTTCCATCACTTCGCGCTCGCGGGCATCGCGCAGGGTTTCGGCGCCCTGCGCCTTTGACGTCACCGTAACGATCCACTGGCGGCCGGTCCATTCCTTGAGTTTTAACGCCAGCCGGTTCGCCAGATCGCCCGGCGCATCGTCATGGAGGCGAAGCTCGATCCGGCCCTCAGCGAACGACACAAGGTGGACGTAGCTTTCCAGTTCGGTGCGCAGTTTTGCATCGCGCATCTTCCCGGCGAGTTTTACGACATCGTCAAACGCACGCAACCAGGGGCCGCCATCTGTCGGCCGCTGCGACATGGGCGGATGGATGTCGACGACTTCCGTATACTGAGTTTTAGCGGCCGGCGCCGCTTCGCTCGAGCGCTGCCGCTGCGGCGGAGCGTTGCCGGCGGTTACGGCATCGTTACTGTTTTTTTTTAAGGCGCGCAGGGCCTCGTCCGGCGTCGGCAGGTCGGCGGCGAAGCACAGCCGGATCATCGCCATCTCTGCCGCAGCAGCCGCGTCCGGCGCAACCTGCGTTTCGCTCAATCCCTTCATCAGCAGCGACCAGGCCCGCGTCAGCGCATTCATTTCGAGTGCGTCGGCCATGTTTTTGGCGCGCTCCGCATCGGCCTCGCCCGCTGGGCCATGACTCGCCGCCTCCGGCCCGGCCGCCTTGATGCGCGTCAGCAAATGCGTCAGGTCGAGGAGGTCGCGGATAATCTGCGCCGGTTCCGCGCCCGCGTCATATTGCGAACGGAACCCGGTGAGCGCTTCCTTCGCATCGCCCTTCAAGGCAGCATCAAGCAAAGCCCACACGGTCGAGCGGTCGGCAAGACCGAGCATCTCCCGGATTTCATCCGCCGTCACCGCGTCGCCGCGTTTCTTTCCATGCTGCACGATCGTCTGATCGAGGATCGACAGCGCGTCGCGAACGGACCCTTCCGCTGCGCGCGCGATCATCCACAACCCGTCGCGGTCGACGGCGACGCTTTCTTTTTCGGCGATTGACGCCAAATGATCGGTCAGCATTTCCGGATCGATGCGCCGCAAATCGAAACGCTGACAGCG
>DGNI01000187.1 GCA_002388885.1 Parvularculaceae bacterium UBA4496
TCCTGCGCGCGGTCAAGAACCGTTTCGGCGCCGCCCATGAAATTGGTGTCTTTGAAATGTCGGGCGAAGGCCTGAAGGAGGTCGCAAATCCGTCCGAGCTGTTCCTGACCAGTAGCGACCGCGATGTATCCGGCGCGGCCGTCTTTGCCGGCATCGAAGGCACGCGGCCGGTGCTTGTCGAGATTCAGGCCCTCGTCTCGCCGTCATCGCTGGCGGCGCCGCGCCGCGCCGTTGTCGGCTGGGACGGCGCCCGCCTTTCGATGCTTCTTGCAGTGCTCGACGCACGTGCCGGTCTCGATTTTGGCCGTAACGATGTCTTCCTGAACGTTGCGGGGGGCTTGCGTATTGGCGAACCAGCTGCCGATCTCGCCGCAGCCGCTGCCCTATGCTCATCACTCTTTGACACGCCCCTGCCGCGTGACCGGGTGGTGTTCGGCGAGGTGGCGCTCTCCGGCGCGGTCCGGCCCGTTAACCAGACCGAGGCGCGCCTAAAAGAGGCGCGAAAACTTGGATTTGCAGGGGCGCTGGCGCCCGCTGGTGCGTCGAGCGATATGCTTAAAGTGACCGAAGCCGCGACCGTTGCAGATTTAGTCGCCTGGACCCGCGGATAGCCCGCCAAAGCTGTTGAGAAATCCGCCTATCGCGGCTAGGAAAGACCGCAGGGGAGCGTGGCGACTCAGCCTAGAAAACGGGCGGGGTCATGTAGGCTGTATGCGGGCGCATTGTTTAGGCAGGCTTTGTAATGTTTGATCTCCTGTTTGTCGTGGTTGTGGGCATCTCAACCGCGTTTGCCGTATTGCGCGGTGGCTTGCGCGAACTCTCCACACTTCTCGCTCTTGCAGTCGCAGGCGGCGTTACGCTTCTCTTCATTGACCCGGCGCTCGCCATTACCGGACAGGCGGGCAGCTTTTTTGGGACGGCGTTTATCGCCGGTCTGTTGATCGCCGTCTTTTTCCTCGCGTCGCATATCGGATTGCACATCGCCCTCAAGCGTTTACCGCTCGAAGGGCGCGCCGCGCTGGCCAACCGCATCGGCGGCGGCGTGTTTGGGTTTCTCCGCGGGCTTGTCCTGATCGGCCTCGGCTATCTGGGGTACACATATTATCTCGACGAAGCCAAACAGCCTGACGAAATCAGAACGGCCATGACCCGGCCTATCGCCGCAGGCATGGCGAACTGGTTTGAAAGCTTTACGCCCGAGACTGCAGATCTCGATGCGCCGGTCAAACCTGCAGGCGAAGAAGACGAAATGGATGCTGCGCTCAGCGGATATCCACGCAGCGACCGCAACGGCCTCAACGAAATCGTGACAACGGTGACGACGACGGACCCAACAATTGCGGCGACGTCCCCCGACGCGGCCAATAATCCGGAAATCGAGGAAGACGAACTCGACCCGATCGCAGACATCATCGAAGAGGAATCGCCTCAGTGACGTTGCCCGAGGATCAGGACGCCGCGTCCATGACTTTCACCGAACGCGCCGCCAGATTCCTCGAAATCCAAGGTCCGGCTTACAAAGCGCGCCAAGCCGAACTTGAAGCAATCATTGGCCCTCCCAAGCTAATCGAAGAATGTGGCGTCTTCGGCGTCATCGGCACGAAAGACGCCGCCGCGCTGACGGCGCTCGGTCTTCACGCCCTGCAGCATCGCGGTCAGGAAGCCGCCGGAATCGCCAGCTATGACGGCAAGCACTTTCACAATGAGCGGTTTTTAGGGCTCGTCTCGGACAACTTCTCCGATGCGGCGACGCTAGGCGCGCTCACCGGCGACGGCGCCATCGGCCATACGCGATATTCAACGCAGGGCGATACGGTTTTGCGAAACGTGCAGCCGCTTTACGCAGACCTCGACCAGACCGGCATCGCTATCGCACATAACGGCAATCTCACCAATTCTAAAGTCTTGCGCGCTGACCTCGTCCGTCGTGGCTGTATTTTTCAGTCGACCTCGGACTCAGAAATCTTTCTGCAACTCACGGCCCGATCACAATATCTGTCTGTCACCGACAAACTGATTGAGGCGTTGAAACAGGTAGAGGGCGGATACGCGCTTGCCGTGTTAACGCCTGAAGGCCTGATTGGCGCGCGCGACCCTGTCGGCATTCGCCCCCTCGTCTTGGGCGACCTCAACGGCGCGCCGATTCTTGCGTCGGAAACCTGTGCGCTCGATATTATTGGCGCGACGTTCGTAAGAGATATCAAACCAGGCGAAGTCGTTGTCTGCAAAGCTGACGGCTCGGTTGAAAGCCGCCAGGTCTTTCCGGAGCGCAGTCACGCCCGCCCCTGCATTTTCGAACTGATTTATTTCGCCAAGCCGAATTCCGTGGTCGATGGCGAAAGCGTTTACGAGCTGCGAAAACGCCTTGGCGAGCGCCTCGCCAGGGAAGCGCCCTGCGAGGCCGACCTCGTCTCGCCGATCCCGGACTCTGGCGTGCCGGCGGCGATCGGCTATGCGCAGAAAACAGGGTTGCCGTACGAGATGGCGCTGATCCGCAGCCACCATATCGGGCGCACATTCATCGAACCGCAGCAGAAAATCCGCGAGGCTGGCGTCAAACGCAAACATTCACCCAATCGCGGGCTCATCAAGGGCAAGCGGGTGGTGCTGATCGACGATTCCATCGTGCGCGGCACAACATCGCGCAAGATCACCGAAATGCTGCGCGACGCCGGCGCGGCGGAAGTGCATATGCGCATCGCCTGCCCGCCGATTATTCATCCTGACTTTTACGGCATCAATACGCCTTCATACGAAGAGCTTATCGCCGTTGATCATACGATAGAAGAAATCCGCAACATGATCGGCGCGGATAGCCTCGCCTTCCTGTCGCTGGACGGCCTTTACCAGGCGTTCCGCAAGGGCAAGCGCGACGACGCGGCTCCCGCCTTTACTGACCACTGCTTTACCGGCGATTATCCGACCAAACTCACCGACCGCGAAGCGGAATCGCGCAACGCCATGGTGACGCAACTGTCGTTCCTGGCGGAGACCAGTTAACAGACATATTGACAGCCCGCCGTTCAAAAGCTCGAATGCGCTGACGCCAGCAAACGCACGGAGGCTGCGACATGGCGCGTATTGAGTTCACCGACAATTTGCAAAAACACCTGCCCTGCCCGCCTGCTGAGGCGAGCGGCGAGACGGTGTGTGCAGTTCTTGAGTCCGTCTTCGAGGAAAACGCGCCGCTTCGATCCTATCTTCTCGATGATCAGGGGCGGCTGAGAAAGCACGTCAACATATTCGTCAATGGCGACATGATCGCTGACCGTATTCGATTAAGCGATCCGGTAACGGACAAGGATCAGGTATTCGTCTTTCAGGCGCTTTCAGGCGGCTAACAGGAGAGAAAAATGGCCGATGTTTTTTACGTCGCAAGCCGCAAAGGGCTTTTCACTTACAAGCGCAACGGTTCCGGATGGGAAACCGGCAAACCGGACTTTCTCGGCGAGCCTGTCAGCGCAGTCCTGAAAGACAACCGCGACGGCGCGCTCTACGCCGCGCTCAATCTCGGCCACTTCGGTTGCAAGCTGCACCGCTCCGATGACGACGGCGCCACATGGAAAGAACTGACCCCTCCCGCCTTTGCAAAAGCGGATGACGGCGACGAAAAGGCGCCTTCGCTTGACCTCATCTGGACGCTGGAGCCCGGCGGCAATGACGAGCCCGGCGTCATCTGGGCCGGAACCATCCCCGGCGCGCTCTTCAAGAGCGAAGACCGGGGCGAAAACTGGAAACTGATCGAGTCACTTTGGGACCGTCCGGAGCGTGACGGCTGGTTCGGCGGCGGTTATGACAAACCCGGCATTCATTCGGTGCTGGTCGACCCGCGGGACAGCAAAAAACTGACGCTCGGCATTTCCTGCGGCGGTATCTGGAAAAGCGACGATGGCGGCGCGGAATGGCGGCTGACCGGCAAGGGTTTGCGTTCCGATTACACGCCGCCGGAACAGTCGGAAGAACTGAACACGCAAGACCCCCACCGCCTCGCCATGTGCTTGAGCGACCCTGATACGATCTGGTGCCAGCACCATAACGGCGTTTTTCTGTCGCGCGACGCCGGCGACACGTTTACGGAAATCAGGGAGATTCCGCCGGCCGTGTTCGGCTTCGCCGTCGCCTCGCACCCGAAGGATGCCGACACGGTGTGGCTC
>DGNI01000062.1 GCA_002388885.1 Parvularculaceae bacterium UBA4496
CTGATCGCCAGCAACATACACCTTGCGGCTCGACGGCAGAGACCCAGTGGTCACTTCCGGGGTTTTGAATTCGGATTGGGGGACGTGTTTGTTCATTGCTCTACCTTTCGTCGGGAGAATTTTTCGATAAGTAACTTTTCAGCCGCAGCGCAATCCGACAGCGCATGAAACGTCGCAAAATCCTCTTCTTTATTGGCGAAATTGACGTTTATGTCGTGCACCGATCCGTTTTGCACAGTTGAGACTTCGTAAAGCACCGGCCCCATAATGCTGCGTGTTGTCAGCTTGCTTAGATCATGAATTATGATGCGGTTGTTTGTAATCGCGTAGAGATGATCGTGCCTGAGCTGCATCGGGTCATGCTTGTCAAAAATATTGAAGAGCGCGATGACAAACGAAATAGCTGATAGCAATATCAAGACGCCAAGGATGCCGCCTGCAAAACCTTCCGGATCGAAAAGCATGCCGAAGGCCATCAAAACGCTAATGATAAGAAAAACACTGACAGCAAATTTGATGACGCCCGACTTGGCACCCCAGCCGGTTTTTGGGCGTTCCGCATAGTCCCATTCAGGCTTCCCTGACCAGAGCACACGCTCTTCAGGCAGCAACACGTCCTTCAACTCATCCTTATCCGTCATGACGCTTAAAGGCCCGCGCGGCCGGTAAGACCGAGGAAGAGAAGCACGAGGCCGAAAACAATCGTGAAAATCGCAAACGCCCTAACGGCGCCCGGACGAACGAAAGACGCCGCCCATTTCAGCAAAGGTTCCGGGTAAGCGATGAGCACAAGGCCCTCCGCCGCCGCGACCCAGCCGAATAGCGATATGAAAATCGCCAGCGGGTCGGTCCAGATATTGTGGACCATGATGATGGCGGCGCCGAGCGTGAACACGAAAACGCCGGAGATGTAGGTGAGCCCCGCCTTTTCGCGGAAGTTGACGAGGATCGCCTCCCAGCGGTCGCGCGCCAGCAAGCCCGACAGCCCGCCGGCGATCATGTAAACGCCGAAGGCTTTCGCCAGCGACAATGTCAGAACAGTCGATGTGGTGATCATTTAAGCCTCCGTCCCTACGCGGTGAAACCGATCAGGTTCAAAGGGTGCTTGCGCGGCTTCTGGAACAGAAGGGAGTACGCAATCTCAGCCGGTCCGCCGGCGCCCCTCGGAATATGAGACTGTTCTAACAGACGGGGGTGGCGCGTTCAAGCAGACCAAAAGAGCGGCCCGGTGCGGCGCGGATCCAGCCCGCTCGTCAGGCGCCGGCAACAATCACTGGCGGCAAACGTCCTCAGCATTTTCGCGCGCGGCATCCACATAGGACGTCAGCGATACGCCCGCCGCGGACTTTTCACTCGCGCGATAAGCAACGCAGGCGGCGTCGGTTTGTTCCAGCGCAGCATAGGCGTCGCCGGCCGTCATCGCCAGCCGCGCCTTGGCGACGGGCGAGCCAATGGCTTCTGCAATCATCTGACCTTCCAGCAGATACGGAATGGCCGCCTTCGCATCGCCCGCCCGCACAAACGCCGACGCCAGCGTCTGCAGCGCAAAGGCAACCTGATCGATTGCTCCGGCAGCGCGCCGGCACGATAGCGACTCTTGAAAATGCGGAAGCGCAGCGGCGTAGTCTTCCCGCACATAGTCGATAAAGCCCACATGCCGGTGATAATCGCCACAAAAGATATCTCTCGCGCCGCCTTCTTGATCAAGCGCGAGAGAATGATCGAAAAGCGCGTGCGCTTCCGCGAGCGCCGCTTCGCCGCCCTTAGCACGCTGCTGAAACCGGATCAGCCCCATGCGATGCACCGCGTCCGCTTCGCCATGCGCATCACCCAAATCGCGGAACATCGAGGCGGCCTTGCTGGCGTATTTTTCAGCTTCCACAAACTGCCGGTCCGCTATTTCAGCGCGGTAAAAATATTCCGCCCATGCCAAAGCGATCGCCGCCTTTTCCTTGTTGCCTAAGCTCGCTGCTGTTTCCTCAGCGCGGCGCAACCATGCTTCCGCCGCCGTAACGGGCCGCGTGTTTTGATGAAGTCCCCGCCGGTCAGTAATCTTTGCAAGCTGAAGCTCGAGGTGAAACCGGTCTGATGGATCAACACTCTCACAGTCAAGCGCGGCGGTCGCCTGTAGTTCGGCTGCATCAAGATGACCTTGCAGATATTGCTGTTCAATCTGATTGCGCGCCGCCAAGTGATCCGCGCAAGCGACAGAGCCTGCTGAAAGCGACGCCGTTAAAAACAAAATCTCAAACATCACGGCCTTTCTATTAATTTCAGGCGTTTTCCGCTCTTAACCGCGCCAGCATCGCGGAGTCGTTGAGCTCGATCCACACCGCATTCGCCACAGCGATAATATCGCGCTTTTCGTCGTAAATAGCAGATGATGAAAAATGTTTGCGGCCTTCCTGGCCGTCGCGCCAGGCGGCTACGATCAGCGGCTCTCCCGGTGCGGGGCGGCGGCGCACCTCCACTGTGAACCGGCCCAGCAGGACAGGCGCGTTATCCATGCGCAGCGCGAATGCGGTCGGGCAATCGAGCGCCGCCCAGACGAATTCAGGACGCACCAGCCCGTCCTCGCCCGCAAGATCGTCTGACGGCGTCCATTGATCGGCATTAAAATCGACGTCAGGAACAGGTCCTGCAAAAATCCGCATGCCGTCGCCTTCGGCGCGCCTCTTTCCACACACGAAGCAATATGGATAATAAAGCGTCATGTCCCCGTCATCGATGAACGCCTGACGCGCCGCGACGGCCGCATTATTATCGGGCGGCGACGGCGGCGTGACGGATACGGTGCCGGGCCTGATGGTCGCAATTTCAACATCGCCAGCCATCGCCCTGAATCGGCTGGGCTCACGTTCATCGGCAACGAGTATTATCGCCGTATCGAATGGGACCGGCGCTTTAAGCATGACCTCGGCGGGACCGCCAATCACCGATGCAAACCGTCCGGCTGCATAACCGCCGTTCGCAAAGGCGCGGGGGCCGCAAAAGCGCTTGTCGATTACGAGTTCAGTCATTTTTCACCACAACGCCGACAATCGGGCCCATAGGGACACCCGGATCGTTGCGGTCTAGCGCCGGCGCATAGAGGCGCGAGATCGTTCCGTCGAGGTAGAGCGCGTTCGGCGTTTTCAACTCGTCACGAAAAAACGTGGCGAAATCATAAAACCGCACCGGCGTATCTGCGAGCGCGAATATGACTTCGCCCTCTTCGGTGACGCCGACGCCGTTACGGCGCTTAAACGAATCGGAATTCGCTAGAAATCGCGGATGGATTTCACCGTTGACGACGAGCATGGGGCCGGATTGCGTGGCGTGATAGATCGCGTCAGGCGCTTCGAGTTCCAGCATTTCTGAAGCCGAGATACCGGCAGCTTTGGAGCCGTGCTCAAAATAGATCCAAAATACGCCATTCGGCTTCAGGTGAAAATTGCCGGGACCATCGTTCGTATTCAGCGGCGCGACTTCTTCGCCAGCCTCCATATATAACCCCACCGGCGAACGGTCTTCATGATACATGCCGGCATTCATAGCGAAGGCGAGCTTTTCGCCATTTTTTGCAAGGGCCTCATTCACCCAGTTGAAATGACCGTAGGGCTCTCCGGATTCATTACTAAGAAAAAGGCGGATATCGCTTGCCGCAGGATCAAAACGGCAAACCACATAATCGACTCCCCCATTTTCTGCCGTTTCACAGGCGCCGTCGGCCGCAGCCCCGGATGCAACACCGGACGCGCATAAAAACGGAAGCACAACGATGATGAAAAGACGCATTACGCCGTTGCCTCAGGGCGTGAGATTTAGACAGGGCGTCGGCAAAATCCTGATCGCCTCCTCGCCGCCGCCCTCACGGAACATCACCGGATCGCAGGAATAGATTGTGTCGCTCTTGCGCAGGATGAAGCGCGCATTGGCTGTGCCGACCGGCGCATCAACATGGATAATCTCGTAACCGTCACGCAACAGTTCCTTCAGCACGAAACCGGATGCCGCCGGCGCTGCATCCTGAAGCGAAAGCGTTGCGGCGGACTGTCGTTTGAGTTGAAGATCGCGAACGGGCGTCTGGGTCGCATTCGAAGCGCCCGCGGTCAGAACAGCGGCCGATAATGCCGTTATCAAAACACGGTTCATGAATTTTTCCCTTTCAGGCAGGCGGTGCAAAGTTTCAGTGTGAAAAATGCGCAAGACCTTCAGCTGGCCTATTTAGGCCCGCCAAATGAAGCATCCTTGCCTAAAGCATAAAACACGCGCCGCCGGCTGAAAAGCCGTGCGCGAAAATCGTTATAATCCGTCAAACGCTTACTGTTCGCCGGTCCCCTCACCGCAGCTATAGCTTTGCGGACCCAGCGATGAGGAAATCGGCTTCGGCTTGGCCCCTTACACAGCATAGCTGCAAAAGAGACCGTGCTTTTGCTCCGTCCCTGCGCCGGAATGACCCGGATCAGGTTCTAAAAGGGTTCATCTCAGTCCCATGCGCCCAGGCTCGCTCTAACCTTGTTAGTATGGCGCACATAGCTCTCGGCGGCGTTCTTCTGAAGAAGCTTCGAAGATATGCGCCGGGAGGTGTGCGCCGCGCGAGCTGTCGGACAAAGCCGACAGGCGGGACGCCCCTCGGAACGATTTGATCGTGCCTTAAAAAACAACCTTTCGCAAGTTAAATCGGCGCCGTGTTTGGCGTCTACGCTAAGACCCGCGCTATCTCTAACGTAACCCGCACTGGCGCACCAGACGGCAATTCGTTTGTATACAGATATATAAAATTCAACCCGCGCGATTATTCGCTAATTTCACCGCTTTGCGCAGCCAGCGCAAGCGACTGCGCAATCGCCGCACGCATCGCCTGCGTTGAGTGATTGACCGTCAGACTGTCGAGTATCTCGCCTGTGTCAGCATCCACCAGCAGCGTAAATCCGGTCGCACCCTTGAATCGTGGGTAGAGTTCCGCCAGACCTTCAGCTTCAGCCTGTGCTTGAATATCGTCACGCTGGCCAAAGGTGAAATCGAGCGAAACGAACTTCACGGGCTTGTCGGCAAAATCCGGAACGACTTGCGAAAGGCGCGGAACCAAAATCTTGCAGGAAGAGCACCACGCGGACTCAAACGTAGCAGCGATGATCTCGGGCGCGCCGTCATAGACATATTCGGCATCGGTGGCCGCCGTTCTGCTTGTCAGCGCGAATATAGCGACGCCTGCCGCAATGATCNNAGATAAAATTCTTGACGCGTTTCATAAGCAACCTCGTAAGCAGTAGTTTATCCGGCAAGCCTTCGCACAGCCATAACAGGATTTTCAAAACCCCGAGAGCCTAATCCTGAAACGGATCGCGCATCAAAATCACGTCATCGCGTTCGGGGCTGGTGGAAACAAGCGCTACGGGCGTTTCGATCAGCTCTTCGATGCGGCGCACATATTTCACAGCCTCTGCGGGCAAGTCCGCCCATGACCGTGCGCGCTCCGTAGAACCGCTCCAGCCTTCCATCGTCTCATAGACCGGCTCCGCCACAGACTGGATATGCGCGCCCGCCGGCAGGTAGTCGTAGTCTTCACCGTTGATCTTATAGCCAGTGCAAACCTTGAGCTCATCAAACCCGTCGAGCACGTCGAGCTTCGTCAGAGCGATTCCGTCAACGCCGGCAATCTTCAATGACTGGCGCACAAGGCAAGCATCGAACCATCCGCAGCGGCGCTGGCGCCCGGTGACCGTGCCGAATTCGTGACCGCGTTCTCCGAGTCGCTGGCCGACGGCATCCTTGAGCTCCGTAGGAAACGGACCCTCGCCCACGCGCGTGGTGTATGCTTTGACAATGCCGAGCACGTAATTGACCGCGCGAGGTCCGAGGCCGGAGCCTGTCGCCGCCTGCCCCGCCACTGTGTTGGATGACGTAACGTAAGGGTAGGTGCCGTGATCGACATCAAGCAGCACGCCCTGCGCGCCTTCAAACAGAATACGTTTGCCGTCCTTATGCGCCTGATCGAGCTCGCGCCACACCGGGCGCGCAAACGGCGTGATCTTCGGTGCGATTTCGCAAAGCGACCGATACAATTGATCCGCATCAAAATCATCAACGCCGAAGCCGCGCCGCAGCGCATTGTGATGGATCAGGAGATTTTCAATCTTTGCTTTCAGCGTCGCCGGGTCTGAGAGGTCGATAACACGCAAGCCTCTGCGTCCGGCCTTGTCTTCATACGCCGGGCCAATGCCGCGCTTGGTGGTGCCGATCTTGACGCCTGTCGCCGCGCCTTCACGCAGCGCATCGAGTTCCTGATGCACCGGCAAAATCAGCGTCGCGTTTTCTGCGATGATAAGATTGTCGGGTGTTACATCGACGCCCTGTTTTTCAATCCGTTCAATTTCGGCAAGAAGCGCTGCGGGGTCGACAACGACGCCCGAACCAACGACACCCAGACAGCCTTCACGCACGACGCCCGACGGCAAAAGCGACAGTTTGTAGACGGTCCCGTCGATGACTAGCGTGTGGCCGGCGTTATGGCCGCCCTGAAAACGGACCACCACATCGGCACGGGCCGACAGCCAGTCGACGATCTTGCCCTTGCCCTCGTCACCCCACTGCGCGCCGACGACCGCGACGTCCGCCATACTGCCTCCAAGCATACGAATTGAATTTGACGCGGCGCACCATAGGCTCTTCCCTAAGCCGGTCAATGCAGGGCTCGGCTGGCCGCAAAAGCCGAACCATCTATCGTATAGGGATTGCGCTGATCGCAGCGCGGCAGGCCTATTTGAGGCCGCGTGGAGGCGCTACAAAACCCATACCGGCGCGAATCAACAAGGGGCTATCAAGCGTCATGAACAAATTCATCCTGACCGCTACAGCAGCGTTTTTCGCTTCATGTGCATCGGCGCAGACTGACGAACAGTCGCCAGAGCAGCCAGCGCAGCAAGCCCGGCAAAACCCATGCGCAGCGGAAGAATATCGTGCTTTCGACTTCTGGACGGGCGACTGGGACGTATTCAATCTCGAAGGCAAAAAAGCCGGAGAGAACTCCATCACCATCGAGGAGTATGGTTGCCTGCTCGTCGAGCGCTGGACCGGAGCCGACGGAACATCCGGGCAAAGCTATAATTTCTACGATCCCGGCATGAAAAAGTTTCGCCAAGTCTGGGTCAGCATCGGTGCTACAATTGATTACGCTGGCGGCCTCAACGAAGATGGTGAAATGGTGTTGGAAGGCGATATTGTCTACCACAATGGAAACACATCGCCCTTCATGGGAACCTGGACGCTTCAGGAGGATGGCTCCGTGCGCCAGTATTTCCAGCAGTACAACGCCAAAACGGAAAAATGGGACGACTGGTTCACTGGCATCTACCGGAAAAAAGAAAAATCCGAATAGGACTGCCGCACCACTTTTAAGTTGGCTAGAAACAGAACAGCGCCCCAACACGCACTCAAAGAATTGAGGGGATGAGATGAACAGACTGATTATTGCCGCCGCCGCTTTGCTGGTTCTCGCCGGTTGCGGAGGCAGGGGCGCGGATGGATCTGGCGCTTCGCAAGGCGCCGGCGGAGACCAGCTCGTCTCCTTCGAAGAGTTCGAACTTGATAACGGGCTCAAGGTCATTTTCCACATCGATCGTTCAGACCCAGTGGTCGCCGTAGCGTTGACCGCGCATGTAGGTTCGGCGCGCGAGAAAGTGGGCCGCACCGGCTTCGCCCACCTCTTTGAACATCTCCTGTTTCTGGAATCGGAAAATCTCGGCAAGGGCGGGCTCGACGCCATGTCGGCGCGGATCGGCGGTTCCGGCGCCAATGGCTCGACCAGCCGCGACCGCACCAATTATTTCCAGACCGTGCCGAACGACGCGCTCGAAAAGATGATCTGGGCCGAGGCCGACAAAATCGGATATTTCATCAACACCGTCACCGACCCGGTGCTGGCCAAGGAAAAACAGGTCGTCAAAAACGAAAAGCGTCAGGGCGTCGATAACCAGCCATACGGCCATACGTTTTACGTGATCGGCAAGGCGCTTTATCCGGAGAGCCATCCTTACAACTGGCAGGTGATCGGATCGCTCGAGGACCTCGACGCCGCAACGCTCGATGACGTCAAGGAATTCTATGGGGACTGGTACACGCCAAACAACGTGACGCTGGTCATCGCCGGCGATTTCGATACGGCGCAGGCCCGACAGTGGGTGCATAAATATTTCGATGAAATTCCGCGCGGTCCGGAAGTCGAAAGGCTGCCCAAGCAGCCTGTTTCACTTGATGAAACAAAACTGCTTTTCCATGAGGATAATTTCGCGCAATTACCGGAACTGACCATGGCGTGGCCGACCGTGCCGCAATACGACACGGACATCTATGCGCTCGACGTGCTGCACGCGCTTCTAACCGACGGCAAGCGCGCGCCGCTAAACGAAGTCCTGATCGACGAAAAGAAACTGACGGCGAATGTCGCCGCATTCGGGTACAATTCCGAGCTATCCGGCGAAACCATGCTACAGGTCCGCGCCTTTGACGGCGTTGACCTCGACGATATCAAGGTTGCGCTCGACGAAGGTTTTGCCCGGTTTGAGGCGAACGGCATCGCTGAAAAAGATCTTAACCGCGTCAAAACCGAGCAGGAAGTGTCGTTCTACAACGGCATCCAGAGCGTTCTCGGCAAGGCGTTCAACCTCGCTCAGTATGAAATCTTCGCTGGCAATCCAGGCTTTATCAATCAGGATATCGAGAACATTCGCGCGGTAACCGCCGACGATGTGATGCGTGTCTATAACAAATACATCAAGGACAAGCCGTTCGTCGCCACAAGCTTCGTGCCGCAGGGGTCAGCCGAACTCGCGCTCGAAGGCTCCGCACGCGCAGAGGTCTCCGAGGAAGAAATCGTGCAAGGCGCCGAGACGGAAGTCGACCCCAATGTGACCGCAGATTATGAACGGACGCCGTCAAGTTTCGACAGGACTGAGGAGCCGCCTTACGGCGACAAGCCTGTGGTCGAAGTCCCCGCAATCTGGGAAACCGAACTTGCCAACGGGCTTGCCGTTTACGGCGTAGAGGACCGCGAATTGCCGCTGGTGCAATTCGAGCTTTCTTTCGACGGCGGGCACCTGCTGGATGATTCGGCAAAACCCGGCGCCGCAAACCTGCTCGCAGAGATGATGGACAAGGGAACGGCGCAGCGTTCCACCGCCGACCTTGAAGAAGCGATCGCCGCGCTCGGCGCGACGATCTCCATCGGCGCCGGCGATGAGCGTTTTGTGATTTCCGGTCAGACGCTTGCGCGTAACTTCGGCGCAACCATAGACCTGATGACAGAGATACTCCTTGAACCGCGCTGGGACGAGGAAGAATTCAATCTCGCCAAGGCGCGCGTCGTCAATGAAATCCAGTCATTGAGCGCAAATCCAAACGCCATTGCCAACCGCGCTTATGCGGAAGTGACGTTCGGCGAGGATCACATTCTCGCCAAACCGGTGCGCGGCGACGAGGCGAGCGTGACAGCGATGAACTTGGACGATCTCAAGGCCTATTACGCCGCAAACCTTTCGCCGAGCGCCGCCAATTTCCGGGTTGTTGGCGCTGTGACGCAGAGCGATGTCAAATCGGCGCTCGGCCGGCTGGAAAACAATTGGGCGGCGAAAGACGTCTCATATCCAGCCGCTGATGCGCCTGCAGCGCCGGAACAGAGCACGGTCTATTTCTATGACATACCCGGGGCGAAACAGTCGGTAATCCGGTTCGGCTACCCGGCATTGAAGCGCACAGATGACGATTATTATCCGGCGAGCTTCATGAACTACCGCCTCGGCGGCGGCGGCTTCGCGTCCCGCCTGACGCAGGAACTGCGTGAAGGCAAGGGATATACCTACGGCATCGGTTCGGGTTTTTCCGGCTCCGCACGTTACGGCAACTTCGTAATTTCTAGCGGCATCCGGTCGAACGTGACCTATGAGGCGGCGGCGCTGGTCAAGGAGATTCTCGAAAATTACGGCGCCACCTTCACCGAAGAAGACCTCGACGTTTCGAAAAGTTTTCTTTTGAAAAGCAAGGCGCGCGCCTTCGAAACGCTGGGGGCGAAGCTTGGCGTTCTCGAAAACATCGCCGATTACGGCCTGCCATACGACTATGTGCGCCGGCAGGACGAAATCGTCGAGGCAATGACCGTCGAACGGGTCAAGGAACTCGCCGACAATTACGTCCGCCCTGACGCCATGAACTATGTGGTCGTCGGTGATGCGGAAACGCAGGCCGCGCGGCTGTCCGATCTCGGCTTCGGCGAACCCGTGATGATGGTGACGGAAAACTAGCGCTTTAAAACGCGAGCGCTTCCGCCTGGATCACATGCGGCAGCGCGCGCACTTTTTCAAGCACGCTGTCGTTGATCGGGTCATCGACAGCCACAAGCGCAATTGCGCCTTCGCCCGGCGCCGATCGCCCAAGATTGAACGTCGCGATGTTCACGCCTGCTTCGCCCAGCGTCGCACCGAGAGCGCCGATAAAACCGGGCTTGTCTTCGTTGGTCGTGTAGAGCATGTGCGGCGCGAACCCCGCCTCCATCTCAACGCCCTTTATCTCGACAATCCGCGGCGAGGCGCCGAAGATCGTTCCGGAAACCGTGCGTTCCTGTTTTTCTGTAACGATCTTGAGGCGAATGATACTGTCGTAGCTGTCTGCGTCGTCGCGATAGGTTTCCGCGACCGACACGCCACGGTCTTTCGCGATCACCGGCGCGTTGACGAGATTGACGTCCTGCAGCATCGGTTTCAGGACACCCGCTACGGCCGCCGCCGTCAGCGGCTTGGTGTTGAGCGCCGAAACCTCGCCTTCGTAAGTAATCTCGATTTTCTTGAGACCCGTTTGCGTAAGCTGGCCGGCGAACAGACCGAGCTTTTCAGCAAGTGAAATGAACGGCTTCAGGCGCGGCGCCTCTTCCGCTGTTACTGAGGGCGAGTTTAGCGCGTTCGATACAGCGCCGCGCATCAGGTAATCCGCCATCTGTTCGGCGATCTGGATGGCGACATTTTCCTGCGCTTCTTTCGTCGATGCGCCAAGATGCGGCGTCGCCACCACTTTCGCATGACCGAAGAGCGGGTGTTCCGTCGCCGGTTCCTTTTCGTAAACGTCGAGCGCTGCCCCGGCGAGATGGCCTTCGTCAAGGGCGTCCTTAAGCGCCGCTTCGTCGAGAAGTCCTCCGCGCGCGCAGTTCACGATGAAGGCGCCATTTTTGAGTTTGGCGATATTCTCACGGCTCAAAATATTGCGGGTCTGATCGGTGAGCGGCGTGTGAAGCGTTATGATATTAGCGCGCTTCAGCAATTCATCGAGATCGGCCTTTTCAACGCCTAGCTCAATGGCGCGCTCTTCCGTCAGGAACGGATCGAACGCCACCACACGCATTTTCAATCCGACGGCCCGGTTCGCCACAATCGACCCTATATTGCCGCAGCCGATAACGCCTAAAGTTTTGCCGAAGACTTCAGCGCCCATAAAGGCCGACTTTTCCCACTTTCCCGCGTGGGTCGACTGGTTCGCCTGCGGAATATTACGAACGAGCGCGAACATCATGGCGATCGCATGCTCCGCCGTCGTGATCGCGTTGCCGTAAGGCGTGTTCATGACCACAATGCCAGCCGCCGTCGCCGCCGGAATATCGATATTATCGACGCCGATCCCCGCGCGGCCGATGACTTTCAGGTTTTTCGCCGCCGCAATGATCGGGGCCGTCGCCTTGGTGGCCGACCGCACGGCGAGCCCGTCATAATCGCCAATGACGGAGGCCAGCTTTTCCTTATCCTTGCCGAGCGAGGGTTCGTAATCGACATCGACGCCGCGCTCCCTGAAAATATTGACGGCGGTTTCGCTCAAGGCGTCTGAAACGAGAACTTTAGGCATGGGTCTTCCCCGGTTTAAAATGAAATGATTGGCTTAAAGCGCGGCTTTGGCGCTGGCGAAGGCCCAGTCGAGCCAGGGACCGAGCGCTTCTATGTCTGACGTTTCGACGGTAGCGCCGCACCAGATGCGCAGCCCCGGCGGCGCGTCGCGATAGCCGCCAACGTCATATGCGGCGTCTTCGCTATCGAGCAGCTTTTCCATGGCTTTTACGAAAGCCCGCTGCGCACCGTCATCGAGTGCAGAAATTTCTGCATCGACGATTTTAAGACATACGGACGTATTCGAGCGGATTGCCGGGTCGGCGCAGAGAAAATCGACCCAGGGCGCTTTTTCGACCCATGCAGAGAGCACTGCGGCGTTACGGTCGGCGCGCGCATGCAGCGCATCGAGACCGCCAAGGCTGGCCGCCCATTTCAATGCGTCGATATAGTCTTCCACGCACAACATCGACGGCGTGTTGATTGTCGCGCCATCAAAAATCCCTTCGTTGAGCTTGCCGCCCTTGGTGAGGCGGAAGATCTTGGGCAGAGGCCAGGGCGGCGTGTAGCTTTCCAGGCGCTCCACGGCGCGGGGACTGAGAATCAGCATGCCGTGGGCACCTTCGCCGCCCAGTACCTTCTGCCAGCTGAAGGTCACCACGTCCAGTTTCTTCCAGGGTAGGGGCATGGCGAACACCGCCGAGGTGGCGTCGCAGATTGTCAGGCCGGTCCGGTCATCGTCAATCCAGTCACCGTCCGGCACCTTGACGCCGGAAGTGGTGCCGTTCCAGGTGAACACGACGTCGTGGCCCCCATCGGCAGCAGACAGGTCCGGCAGTTCCCCATACTCCGCGTTGAGCACGTTGACGTTGTCCAGCTTCAATTGCTTGACGATATCGGTGACCCAGCCCTGACCGAAGGATTCCCAGGCAAGCACGTCCACCGGGCGCTCCCCGAGCATGGACCACATGGCCATTTCCATGGCCCCGGTATCGGAGGCGGGTACCACCCCGACCCGGTAGCCGGCGGGCAGTCCCAGCAATTCCGCCGTTTCGATGCAGGCCCGGCCAAGCAGTTCCTTGCCCAGGGCGGAGCGGTGCGAGCGCCCCAGGCTCCGGGTATCCAGGTTTGCCAGGTCGTAGCCGGGCCGTTTGCTGCACGGACCAGATGAGAAATTGGGATTGCCCGGCTTGTTGGTCGGTTTCATGCGCTGCCTCGGGGGACGGTCGGGTGAAAGGGTCGAAAAGGCCGACAATTTTACTGATCCCGCCGCCGCAAATAAAGGGCCGGCGCGTGACCGCCCGGTCGACACCACACAAGGGCGGTAATGGCTTATGATCTTGTCCAGGTAGACTCGGCCACCCATCGAAGGGGCAGCGAGTCAAACTGATAACAGTATTCAACAAAAAGCCAGAGGAGTAGCCGCGATGATGGAAGCCATACTAGTGGTCCTGTCCAACCCGGTGCCGGGACGCGATGACGAATTCAACGACTGGTACACCAATATTCACCTGCGCGATGCCCTGCGCTTCCGGGGCTCGATTGCCGCCCAGCGTTTTTCCCGAAGCGACACCGAAATTCATACTCCACCCTCGGGCGGGCCCGCCCGGTATCTGGCGCTGTACGAGGTGTTCGACACCGAGCGGTTCGCCCGGGAGCATATGGACAATGCCCTGACTCCGCGGATGATGGTCACCGATGCCATCGACATGACCGAAATGAACGACTTCCACTACTACCTGCTGCAACGCCGTGACAAGGCGCCCCTGTCAAGGGAGTGTGCCGGGCTCGTACTGGAACAAATGCAGGTTGCGGAAGACAACAAGGAAGCCTTCGAAGCCTGGTACAACGACGTTTACCTGTCGGAGGCCCACAAACGCCCGGGCGTTGTGCGCAGTGCCTTCCTGGCCTACCACCCCCACGGCCAGTTGATGAACCTGACGCCGGCCCACAGCCACGTGGGAATCCACCATTTGGCGGACCAGGACGCGGTAAATGCCTGGCGGGAGTCAACCGCGCTGGCGGAGTGCGGGTTTATCGAGCAGGCCAACCTCACGGTGTCGGCCTGGGACGTCATCACCCCCCGGCTCACGGAAGACAGTGTGCACCACACCACGGCGGCGGCCCTGGAGGCCGAAGAGCGGGCGCGCCTGCGCATGGGGGACAAGATCATCACCGATCGGGGCAACACGCTGCGCACTGACTGACGCACCGGCACCCGGGCCGGCAATCGTCTACCTTTACAGGGCAATCAACCGACTCGAAGGAGGTGTTATGGCGGACCCGGTTTTCCTGATCACCGGCGCATCCAGCGGCATTGGCGCCGCCACGGCCCGGGCGGTGGCACAGGCAGGCTACCGGCTGGTGCTGGCGGCCCGCTCCCGGGACAAACTCGACGACCTGGCGGGCTCCCTGGGAGGAGAGGATCGGGTTCTTACCGTCGGCTGCGATGTCCAGGATGGCAATCAACAGGCGGCCATGGTTGCCCAGGCCCTCGATCACTTCGGCCGCATCGATGTGGTCTACGCCAATGCCGGGCGCCCGGGCGAGCCGGGAGGCTTCAGCGGTGCCGACGCCGAGGTCTGGCGGGACATGGTCCTGACCAATGTCTATGGTGTCGCCCTCACCGTCCAGCACTGCCTGCCCGCGTTGCGCCGCAGCCGCGGCCATCTCTTGCTGACCGGCTCCGCAGCCGGGCGGGTGACCATTCCCGGTTCCATGTACAGCGCCACCAAGTGGGCGGTCTCGGCCATTGGCTATAATGTCCGGGAAGAAGTGCGCGGCAGCGGTATTCGGGTCAGCCTCATCGAACCGGGGATGGTCGACACGGCTTTTTTCGACACCCCGCCGGAGACCGCGCTCAAGCCGGATGATATCGCCAGATCGGTGCTCTACGCCGTATCGCAACCACGCCATGTGGACGTCAACGAGATACTGGTGCGGCCGACTCCGGCCATCGAATGAAGGCTTGCGCACGACATACCTCCGCCCAGAGAAGGAACCGGCAATGACCAGATCCACCCTTGTTCTGCATCTATGCGCACTCGCCGTCGCCCTGCTCATTACCGCCTGTGCCGAATCCCCCACGGGCCGCAACCAGTTGCTCCTGGTATCCGAGGAGCAGATGGCTGCCATGGGCGACCAGGCCTTCCAGCAAATGAAACAGGAAAAACCGAGGGTCGATAATGCCACGACCTCGGAATACGTGAACTGCGTCGCCCGGACCATTACCGGCGCCATCAGCAGTTCCTACAACTGGGAAGTGGCCGTCTTCGAGGACGACGCGGTGAATGCTTTCGCGCTCCCCGGGGGCAACATCGGCGTTTTTACCGGCCTTCTCAAGGTAACGAAGAACCAGCACCAGCTCGCCGCCGTTATCGGCCACGAGGTGGCCCACGTCATCGCGCGACATTCCGCTGCCCGGGTTTCGTCGCAACTGGCGACCGAATTGGGCGTTTCCATTCTTGCCGCCGGTACCGGCATGGATCCACGACTGATCGGCACCGGCGCCGATTTACTGTTGTCGTTGCCTTATTCCCGTGGCGACGAGACCGAGGCAGACCGCCTGGGCCTGCAATATATGGCCAGGGCGGGCTTCGACCCCCGGGAGAGTGTCGACCTTTGGCGCAACATGGCACAAGAGGGCGGCGCAAGACCACCGGAGTTTCTCTCCACCCACCCGTCGCCGGGGTCGCGCATCCGGGACCTCCAGGAATACATGCCCTCGGCCGTGCAAACCTACCAGCAGGCGCGGGCCGCAGGACGTCGACCGCAGTGCGTTCCCTAGTGCCCTGAATCCTATTGATCCTTTTCGGGTGCCGGTGTGTCACAGTTCCAGCAGAGCCGGAAATTGCCCTCCACCCATTCGCCGCAGGAGGGACACTGCCAGGGACTGGCAACGTCGTCCCGATCCTGTTCGACCAGCTCCGCCACCAGTTCCCGGGCACGCTGGGCATAAAGATCATCGACCCAGACTTCCGGCCAACACTGAATGGGCGGCAGTTCCCCCGCAGCGCCGGCAAGGAATTCGTTGCGTAAGCGGCAACGAATTCCTTCCGCTTCCAGGAAGTTCCTGATGTGGGCCACCTGGAGCATACTCTGGGCGGTATATATCAGCTTCACGATTTCCCCTTGCTCGCTCCCTCTGACATCATAGCGCGACCGTAGCCTCCGTGTTTGTGCGTTTTTTTGCCTGGACGATACCGGCAAGATCCAGGGATCGAGCCAGGCTCAATTATAAAGGTACGAGCGTGGCAGGAATGACCCCGGCAACGCAGCCCCTGGAGGCAAATGGGCTACACTGGAGGAAACCGGCGATGGCGTAGAGGCACCGTGTTTCCCCCGGTTCGTTCCACCGCCTAAAAGCCATTCGATCTTTTCCGGGAATTAAAATGACACCATCCCCCGAGTTCCTCAGACGCGTTCTGGACACCATCTCCGACCACATTGTCGTCATTGACGGTCGGGGTGACATCGTTTTCGTGAATCATAACTGGATCAAGTTTGGAGAGAACAACGACTGCCGGGTGGGCGAAGACTGGGCCGGGGTCAACTACCTGGCGGAGTGCGATAAGGCAGCGGCCTTGGGCGATGACTTCGGTACCCAAGCGGCGGCAGGCATAAGGGAGGTTATCAACGGTACAAAGGATGACTTTTATCTTGAGTACCCGTGCCATTCTCCCACCACCAAGCGCTGGTTCATGATGCAGGTAAAATCCTTCATTTTGAACGCCTACTCCCACTTCGTCCTTTCCCACCAGGATATCACCGAGCGCAAACTGGCGGAGGAAAAGGCCCTTAGCCTCTCGCGCCGGGACGGACTGACCGACACCGCCAATCGCCAGTATTTCGATGAATTCCTCGACGACGAGTGGAAACGTTGCGCCCGGTTGGGGTTGCCATTGTCACTGGCCATTCTCGACCTGGACTATTTCAAGCTTCTCAACGACACCTACGGCCACCAGGCTGGCGATGACGCCCTCAAACAGGTGGCAACCGTGCTCAAAAACTCTTGCCGCAGAGCCATGGACATGGCTGCCCGTTATGGGGGCGAGGAATTCGCGCTGGTGTACGGCAATACCGGCCTGGCCGAGGCCCGCAAGCTGGTTGAGCAGGTCCTTGAGGAAATCCGCGAACTGGCAATTTCCAACGAGGAATCGCCCACCGGCAAAATACTCACTGCCAGTGCCGGCCTGGTATCTACCTGCCCTGACAAGAGCGGCAGCACGGAATCCCTCATTGAAGCGGCGGACAGCCTGCTCTATTCGGCCAAGGAAAATGGCCGGGACCAGCTCGCCTGCTCCGATAGGCACGACACAAGCAAATAGTCCCTAGAACTATCGTCTGGAAAGCCAAAGAAGACTTAGCACGCAGGGGAATGGGTTGGCATCGTCAGACCTTATGAAACGCCAACAGCTCCCGAGCCGAAACCGACCTTGCCTAACGGTTGCTTAATTGGAGAACTTCAAAGTGAATTTCTGGATTGAGGCTTTCGAAGAATTGAAACAAGGATTGCCGCGAACTAACTTGGGAAATTTACCTATTGTGGAAGCTCCCAGATCGGGATTCAGGACAAAAGGGCAAATTCCAGGATCGGCGGTCGAGTCCACAGACAGAGTGAGAACTGCATCACTCTGACCCTGACTACCCTGAAAGTTAAAATGGAAATCACATTCAAATCAATTGGGAAGCATGAGCTGACAAGCATTAACGCGGTTCATGGATAACGGTGACCTTATGTCCGCCAGCCTGGTAGACGCCTCTCTCGAACTCGATGTCAACGCCACGGAGCTCACATACGACGGCGAGCTTTCAATAGACACCCTGTTGTCTGAGGCCCTGCATACCATCAGGAAACATATGGGAATGGACGCCGCTTTTATCTCTGAATTTAGCGATGGAATGCGAATATTCCGCCATTTGGACTGCAACGAAAATGCACCCCCCCTGGAGGTGGGAGACAGCGACCCCCTGGACCAGAGTTACTGCCAACGTGTTGTCGATGGCCGTTTGCCGGAGGTCATCCACGACGCTTCCGTGCTGCCCGAAGCATTGGACCTCACCGCCACGAAAGAGTTACCGGTCAGGGCTCATATCAGTGTCCCGATTTACCTTTCGGATGGCCGTATCTATGGAACTTTCTGCTGTTTCAGCACAAGGCACCACCGAAACCTGAATAAACGAGACCTCAATGTGATGAAAATGTTTGCCGATTTTTCCGGCAAACAAATAGAGCGGTATCTTACCTACAGATATCAAGACCGAATCTTCCGAAAGCGGATTCAATCGGTAATAACCGAAAAAAGGTTCGCCAGCTTTTTTCAGCCCATATTCCGGATTTCCGATCAACGCATCCTCGGCTACGAAGCCCTGACCCGTTTTTCCGCAGAGCCCATCCGGCCGCCTAATGTCTGGTTTTCCGAGGCCGAGGAAGTTGGCTTGCAGGAGGAACTCGAACTCGCTGCGATCGAGAGTGCGCTGGATCATTTCCATCAATTGCCAGTTGACGCATACCTTGCATTAAACGTTTCCCCCGCCACAATAAAAAAGCAGAAGTTGCACGGTATCCTTCGACGATTTCCCCTGAATAGGCTCGTTCTCGAAATCACGGAACATGCTTCAATTGATGATTACGGCCAGCTCTTAGAATCCCTGGCCCCGTTACGGGATAAAGGCCTCGCGCTGGCTGTCGACGATGCCGGTGCCGGTTATTCCACCTTCACCCACATCCTGGAGCTCAACCCGGATATCATAAAACTCGACAGAAGCCTGATCTTAAACATTCACGAGAACCAGAAATCCCGGGCACTGGCGGCCGCTCTGGTAAAGTTTGCAGACGAAACCGGCAGCAAGATAATCGCCGAAGGCATTGAAAACAAAGAGGAATTGGAGACCCTGGCCGAAATTAATGTGCGAAAAGCACAGGGTTTTTATCTGGGGCGACCCATGCCGATTGATCGGCTTTTCCGGCACTAGTCCATATTCAAACCAGGCAAAGTGGTCGGCCGGAATCCACGACTGGCAAAACGCTTCCAACCGAGCGCCTTACAGGAAATTCCCTGGCGTACCGATATCAACACCATTGACCTATGCCCAGCTGG
The DNA here is from genome assembly GCA_002388885.1 of Parvularculaceae bacterium UBA4496. Lineage (GTDB taxonomy): Bacteria > Pseudomonadota > Alphaproteobacteria > Caulobacterales > Parvularculaceae > Hyphococcus. The sequence goes on from DGNI01000062.1 coordinate 18,941, forward strand.
CACCAGATTTTATGGAAAGTGTTCTTTATTATGCTGTACAGAAGGAAGATGGCGTCTCGACAACTTTTCTTAAATCTGTAATAAATAAATTTTGGGGCTGAAGTAGCTAAGACCTTTGCCGAGGTCTACGATAGCTACCATGTATGTTCGAAAAAGCCGATTGACCGCAAGACAACAGAGCCGACTGATGGAGCTGTTTGTGGCTGGCTCTAGTGCTCGTGCTGCGGCAGAACTTGTTGGGGTACAACCGAACACGGCTATTCGGTATTTTATGCGACTCAGGCAGCTCATTGCCTCCAAGCTCCCCAGCTTTGAATTGTCGGGAGAAGTGGAAGCCGATGAAAGCTATTTTGGTGGTGTTCGCAAAGGCCGTCGTGGTCGGGGTGCATCAGGGAAGGTCGCCGTATTTGGTCTATTAAAAAGGGGTGGCAAGGTGTATACCGCCATAATCCCCAATGCGAAAACTGAGACGATTCTGCCGATCATTGAGGAAAAGGTTGAACCCGATAGCATTGTCTACACAGATACATTCAGATCCTACAATGCACTGGATGTAAGTGACTTTAGACATCATCGTATCAATCATTCAAAGTTGTTTGCGGATAAACAGAATCATATCAATGGCATCGAAAATTTTTGGAACCAGGCGAAGCGACATATGCGGAAATTCAATGGCATCAAGCAAGACAATTTTTACTGGTTCCTCAAGGAGTGTGAATGGCGCTTCAACGGAGGCAACCACCAGGAACTGCTAAGGCAGCTAAAATACTGGGTCAAAAACACGAAACACTGACTCTTAGCTACTTCAGCCCCTAAATTTTTATAGATTTATTTTTTCCAGATTCGCCAATATCGACTCAGTCGCTTACAAAAAGGTTTAGAGCCTTCTGCATTCATGCGCCGTCCTATGGAAAATGCCTCTTCCTGTAAAACTTTCCTCCGATTTTCTGTGAGTTCACCCACCGTATCAAGTGTCTCCTTTCCCACAAAAGAAAAAGTCCTGGAGTTCTCCCGAAAATGTGCAATCAGAACAGCCAAATCATGGTCATCGCCTAGTAAATCCGACAACCTGGACAATTCTTTTTCTCTAGACCTCATAATTGGCTTCCATGTATTTCGAATTAATCTGACGTGATACCAGTGGTATTTCGTACGCTTACGCCAATCATGAAGGTTTATATCTGAAGGATTTTTTGACGCCACTTTGCACGATTTTCGGGACTGTTTGTAGATATTGTAAAGGCCGTCCATGGCGACGGCTTCTGGATCTCCCTCAATCTCCCATTCCCGTGTTTGTTCGTAAAGCGTTTGCAATCTACCGGAAAGGTTTTCTAAATCGGACTCCAGGTGCCTCCAATCGGCTGCTATCGCTTGTCGTTGATCGCTCAAGATCTGCCGAACTTTATCAATTGAAGATGAACAGCCCGAAAGGAGATTCGAATCTACCAATTGGTCAAATGTGACAATGCGGGTATCAGCATCCCGCAGCCTCGATAGTTCTCGCCCCATATCTCGAAATTCGGTATTTAATTTTTTGTAGGTGCTACCAAGCCCGGGACGGACTAATCGAACTAAAGCGCGAAGTTTCTTCAGACGTTTGCGAATCTGGTGTACAGTCGTGTCGTTATCGATTTCCCTGTCCTGTATTTCATTGATAGCCTTTTGCAGTTGCTCCCGGGCGATGCGTCGGAACCCCACTGCTACAGCTTCTTTGCGGTGGAAACGATAAGCCATTGACATAGTCTCCTATCGGACGACTTCTCTAGAGTTAGCTGAGAACCCAGAAGGCATACACGATATATTCAGACAACCTTTTCTGTATATGTCATTGTTAGCAACTATAAGCGATTATGGCATTAACCAGGGCAGCCAGGATGCGACACCTATCGGCAGTGAGTTTTATGCTGTCACTGAACTGCAATATGCCGAAAAGTTAAGTGCCACAGCCAACCCGACGACTGGCTCTTGACCATAGACGTTCTCAAGTGCCTTAATCGATAGCCCGATCCAATTACACATCTTCAATCGAAACTATGGAACAAACTGTTCGATGGATCAAATTAGAGCCCTCCCGACTCGCCTTAGGTGGGAAACCAGGAGGGGGTCATTCCTGGCACTTAAAACCCCGTGATGAAAATCCAGCTGTATCTAATGTTCAGTCAACTGCTAACGAAGGTTTCTCTCGATGGATTCAATTTTCTATGTAGAAACAGATCCGCAAATGGGCAATATATACATTCTGCAACGGTTTTCCTGCTATGAGCCGCCCAGGTTTGATAAGAGATTTCATTTAGGCAGGCACACCGATTGCAAGAACGCTGTTAAGCACGCAAGGCAGGTGTATTCAATAGTCACTGGTTGCAGTCGTTGCTGCCCAGAGGCCAAAGATAGAAATCCTGAGATAAGTGCCGTATCGGTGGATTCTAAGCCATCCTTGGAAGGGACAGAAAATCGCGCAAGTCATTGATTGATATGGTGCCGGAAAGAGGATTCGAACCTCCGACCAACGCATTACGAATGCCAAGAATACTATTGAGGCCCACACTGAGCAACAAATAACAATCGCAAAATCAACCTATTGCAGAAAAACGTTGATTGTACTTTATTACTAACTATTGCGTATTTTTAGCTTGTAGTGCCCCACCTGTGTCCCACGAAGACGTGATACCCAATGAGACGATCTGGCGAAAGTAGCTGGCAGCCGTAACATCAGCGGCTAAGAATAGGCTATAGACAGATCGGACCACATCGTCATGTTTTGTGGAGAGGTAAATTGCTGGCGAATATGCCAGCGCTTACCGCCCCCTGGGACGCCAAGAATAACAACTCCCTTGCCTTCGCGTCGATTCACCTTATCAATCACCTTCATGAGCCTATCAGCTTTCTCAGGCTGTCCAGGCTCCAAGATCTCGAACTGATGGTATCTGCCCTATCCAATATATCGATCAACCCCACACCGGCCTTCAGGAAGGCGTGGCCGGGGGTGTCGAGTCTCTCTACTGTTATTTGGGCTAATTCGGCAACCTCCCGCACGTCATCTGTGGGGTAGGGCAATTGCGCAACCGCTCCTACGCCGTGGAAGTTCGGATCGAAGGGAGAGAAGTGCGGTCGAAGACATCGATGGTTGGCGCAAGGTGGCTTTGTGCTTCTCGTGGTCTTCGCAGCATACAGACTAACCGCCTCCTGGATGGATTTTATCTCAGTGGAGTTGAACCGTTTCAGTGGACATCTCTACCTCCTGCTTGGACTTACCCCGGTCCACTAGCATTACTGCTAGCAGGCTAACCAGTTTGCAGATAGTGGCATAGGATTCCTACGAATCCGTAAGGCAACCTGAACGATTTACTTGATCTGTTGTTGCTATATACTTTCTACTTCCAACCCACCATAGACCGAACAATCCAATTGCGAGCAAGCCTAGACTTGAGGGTTCAGGGACAACCACAGGCTCAAGGAGAAACGATCTAGACAAACCATTGTGCCAACCATGGCCAACGATGTGACCTTTGCCGTTTATCGCAGCGGCGCTAGTTAACTCCCAACCTGGAGCATCAACAAGGGTGTTAAGATCCAATAGGCCATCTGTAGAATCCCAGATGAAAGCACGTGTAGAGTTATCTAGGAGACGAGACGAGCCAACTACCACACCTTGATCGTTAATATTTTGAGCAACAGTGGTACTTCCGCCTAAATCACCTATATCAATCATGCCGTTGATTTCATCCCACATAAAGGCACGGAGGTTAGAGTTTAAAAGGTAATACCCAACAACGACACCCAGATTGTTTATCGCATTTGCTGCACTGGAACCACCGAGTGAACCTAGGTCAACCATTCCATTGCTGCTATCCCATAGGAAGGCGTGCGCGTCAAGCCCGCTGGTTCGCGATTGTCCAACCACATCCCCTACATCATTCATGCCTCGCGCCTCACTCCACGACCCTCCCAAAGTACCGAGATCCTGCATTCCTGATTCTTCTTCCCAAAGAAAAGCGTGCTGGCTAAAAGGAAAAACAGAAATATCAGATTGGCCAACTACCTGTCCGAAAGCATTAATATCATTGGCTCGGCTAGTAGAGCCGCCTAGCGTTCCAATATCCTGAATCCCATCTTCAGAAGTCCACAGATAGGCATGGGAGGCACCCCCTGGATCCAAGGGATCGGTACCGGAAGTTCCCACAACCGCGGAGCTATCGTTAATCGAAGAAGCTGTACTGTTCCCGCCTAAAGTTCCCAAGTCTTGCATTCCGTTTTCCTGAGTCCAGACGAATGAATGCCAATCACTACCTGGACCGGGAGTACTTATAGAACCAGCGATCACGCCTTGGTCATTTATATCGGAGGCGTAAACATTTTCCCACGCAGAATCGTCTCCATCCAATGTGCCAAGGCCAGTAATGGAATACAGGCCAGCATAGATTGGCCCGCAAATCATCGAAAAAGTGAGTAAAACCATAATGCCTACGGCTGGCATGTTGAAAATCATTTTTTTCACTACGCTAATCTCCTTTTTGTTATCCATGCCTTTCAATAAGCAAGAAAGAGCATCTGTAGGTAACCTTAGCCCGCCCACACACCAACCGCAACGTTTTTAAGAGATCGCGTCGGGCGACCTTAATAGGTCATTCTGGGGTGTTCCCGATCTGGAGCCGTAAGCTTAGCTCTTTTCCTGAAAATGGCCGTCCGCCTGATATGCTTATATTCCCACATTCAACCCTGCTCGAAGATTGGGGGTACGGTCACGATTTGCATTAATACAACTTAGGTATCCACTTGGCGATTGGCCACTTTGTTGAAAAAAGACAAATCAGACCACCTAATTTGAAATCAATTTCAAAGCTTGCAGAATAAACCTACTAAGAATTTTATATACCAACTACCGACCCCATATCCCAAAATATAGAACCTGTGGCCCTTTAAACAACAAATCACAATAAATCCACGGTCGATTATTTGAAGGCATTTATATGGAATAACTCAGACCAGGCCTGACTGACATTGCACGGCCAATTCTAATCGCGACGGCCGCTGTCACCTCAAAGTGGGCCTTAACGCCTCAATCAGTCGACGCTTTAGCGGTGAGCTGCATTGGATTGTTAGAATCAATTTTTTGGCAATACCGCCTCGCTTCCGGACAAATAATCTTTATATATTCTTTCTCGGTCCCTCGTGCAAACCAGATAAGCCGATACTCCGCTTGATGGGAAAATATTGATCGCTTGATAAATAATGCATCTCGTGATTGTACGGAAACAAATTTGTCATGCTCCTTCTCCCATTCTTCAGGATTAGGAAACCTATCCGGTGAGGGAAATGGCTCCGTTATAAATTTATTGATAGAAACGTCATCTCTATAGGAGCACAACCCCTCTAACCCGCCGACGAACCCCGCAATATGAGAAGATATGCAACTTGCAAAACCTAGTGAATCTAAAATACGAATACCATATTCTGTTCTAAACTTCGCCTCCAATGATTGACTTTGTACCGTTGTGGCGCATAAAACATAGGCTTCTTGACCATTGATAGCACCGATAGCAAGAGACCCGTTTGGTGTGGAAATTTTCGCTGAAACTCGTCCTTCAAATGGATCTCCAAACTCTTCGTCGGGATTATTCCTAAAGCGTTTAAATGACGGAATCCGTAGTTTCCCAAGTGTAAAGAACTCATCCACGTATTGCTTTTCCATATACCGAGTAAGATTTGGAGTTCTTATTCCCCACGGTCTCGCGAAATGAGTCGATATTTCGTTCATAGTAACGATATCTATAATTCTAATAGTGAATTCAAAAGACTATGGCTCATGGGCTGATTAGCCTATACTCATATTACAATAACGGCAATATCTGGTAGTCACATATCCTTTTTTGGCTAAGCCGGTAGCCAGCAATGACACCCCCGCAGTGAGAACGCCAAAAGTTGCCTTTCCGGTACTAAACCCTTTCTTCTCCCTTTGGGAAAAAGTAGTGATATAACCTTTCTTCTGGCAATATGGACAAATCGCTTCCTTGAAAGGATTAGTTTCCTTCCATGCTTCCAACTCTTTTGCTTTAGCCTCCCGCTCATTTTCGTCGCTTTGCCATTTCGCTTGGTTTTTTTCCTCTTCCTTCTTTTGTCTTTCGGCTACCTTGATTGCCTCCTTTTTAACGTCCCATTGTCGCCCCCATTCCTTAGAACCAACCTGTTTCATTCGCTTCCTATAATCCCTCAATTGTTGTTCCCTCTTCTTCTCAGCTAGTTTTTCCGCCTTTCTAGCCTCCTCTTGTTTCACTGCTTTTTTATACTCATTCAAAGCCCGCCTCGCTTCGGTAGCGTGCTTATCAGCCTCCGCCTTGTATTTATCATGCAACTCTGCCCAATACTCCACCCTATCGCTCTGTGCATTCTTTTTCTCTTTCATTGCGTCCCTAGCCATGTCCCTATACTTTTGGACTTCAGCCTTATGTTTATCCCGCGATTTCATCCACTTGTTCATCTCCGTAGACATAGATCTAGACCCTCTGAAAGCGTGTTTGATGTGAGGATAGGTCATCGGTTCCCGAAATTGAAATCAATTTCAAACTTTATAAGCTATTCTCATCTCTGGGAATAATTCTCATTTTTGACAACTTTTAACAACTAATGGATATTTTTGGCAGATTTTTACTTTCTAGTCTATAGGATCTTCACGAATATGCACCTCACGCCGCCCAATCCGGGTTACACATGTCCTCATTGAACCTATCTAACGCGCCATGAGTTTGCGACCATATAGCTTCAGGATTCCACCAGCTGCATTCTAATGGAGCAAGGTACTGCCGATAACGTTCGCGTTTATTTCTATTGGGAATGCGCTGAAGAGCCCCATTGATGTTTCCATGCAACCTACAGGAATCGAAAAATAAGGCATATTCGATTTCACTTACAGGGAATGCAAAAGCACGCCTAGCCACATAAAGATGAATCCGGGAAAAAGGGTTTTGAAGCAGAAAGACATCTTGCCATTTCATACTCCCTCGGATCCGAGCTTCAATTCGCGTTAGCTTATCAGTACGCGGGATGATACCCCTACTCCTCAATTCCTTAGCCTTGTCATAGGCAACGTAGTATAGATGACTCCTGTCACCGCCCCACTGTATTAGTCCTATTCCGTTGTCTCCGCCCCCCCATCCATGTCGACGCTTACCACGCACAAAAATTAGGAGATCATCTAGCTCATAATTGCGCAAATCTACGGCAAAGTCTATTCGCGATATCGTCGCGTTTTGCCATTCGGAGTAGTAATGATCTGACCCTATTAGGCACTGCAGGAAAACATTCAGTCTATCCAGCTTTTCACTCCCCAACTTAGCCGGATTGAAATCTATCCTCAATTGGTTTCTACCAAAGTTATCTGGCCTAAATTGTAGGAATGCGTCTTGTTTGTTTCCCTGTAACGATAATATAACTTTATAATTCAGACGGTATCCTCGACGATGCCCGGAGGAGGGATAGAGGCGGATATCAGAATCGTTTTCCCATTCTCTAAGCTGTCTCTCTATGGGCGAGAAGTCCACCCCCTCTAGAGGGAAAAGCATAGTGATTCTATCTAGTATTAATGGTGAAACTATACTTCTGCTTCGTCTGATTCTACGAGTAGCCATGTTCAATTTCTGTACATTGTTATACGTTTACGGGCTATTAGACGCAGCGTTACATTTAAGCTATTTTTGTTGTATGGAATCTAAACACTGAAAAAATTTCTCCTCGTCTATGTACACTCTGCGTCCTAGCTTCAAAAATGCGGGGGCCATGTCGTTATTTTGTGAATTAAATCTCAGCCATCGCAATGATGATTCGCTAAACGCAGGGTGTTTGATAGCGAATTGACTCACGGTTAAAAGTTTTCTACTGCTATACGATTTCTCGGTCATTGTCGACAATCTCCTATGGTTGCGGTTGATAGGTAATAATTGTCGACGTTTAATGTAGTCTGATCTAGGGAAGTTAAATTATTAATTTATCTTCGTACATCAAGTATACCTCAGCATACTTGCTGCATAGCGATTCAGCAGTAGTTCGATGTTTGTTCAACTGATCTACCGGATCATCAATCTCATTTGAATAGATGAATTCAGCGATTACGCTTCTTTTTTCACCCTTTTCAATAGCATCCAAAATTCTTAGCAATAACTTTTCTTCTACCCGACTTTTTCTCCTTTGTATAGTTTCAATACCCCTTGTCGCTTTTTCGAGATCCAGCTTCGGTCCTAACTTGGCAAAGATACGCGCGTTGCTCATAGAAAGGTCGATTTCGAAAACTGCGATTTTGCCCGTCTGTTCGCCGTCATCTGATATATCACTTCTAACGGATTCATCAGCTAGTTTTGGGTAGTTCCTGGGATGCCGAAACGTGGGTCTCTTATTTTCCCTTGGGTCTACCAGACGCACTATATTCCATTTCTGTGCATAATAGAGTGTAGGCGATAAGGCTCTCGGCACTCCACCTTCCCTAATGGCCCGGATTACCCAACTGATGTGACTTTCATTCGATTCCCTATCGGGTAGGTAATAGGTGGCTGGGTTCCAGTCATTAGGTGAAACATTCCGGGCGTTAAACTCCACCCAATCTGCCTCCTCTAAAAATGCCCCCTCAAAATCGAACTTGTATCCTTGATTCCTTCTGAGGAACTCCCATGCTAGGCTTGGGCCATCCAGCTCATCGACGAAATCATATTCACTAGGATTGCGCCAATTAGGCATGCTCGCTTCCAAAGATTTTGTCGTTCATCCTTTTTACAACAGCTTGCGTATGATCGTCTGAAAGGTGAGCGTAACGCTTCACCATCTGGAAGGTTTTATGCCCAAGTATCTCCGCGATATCTGCCAACGAGGCTCCATCCATCGCAAGGTATGATGCGGCTGTATGTCTTAGGTCGTGGAACTTAAAATCGTCAATCTTCGCTTCCTTTAACGCCCGCAGCCATGCTGTTCGTAGCTCTTGCGGTTTATCAGGGTTAGCTTTACTGGGGAAAACTAGGGTAGAGTCAATTTTCCTTACCTTTGCATGATTTTTCATAGCCTCTAATGCAAGCCCAGTTACGGGAACTCCCCTAGACTCTCCATTCTTCGTGTTCTTTAGAATTATCCGACCGTGCTGAAAGTCCACGTTCGACCATTTCAGTCCCATTATCTCCCCTTGTCTCATGCCTGTGGAGAGGGCCAGGACGACGACAGGGTATAGGTAGGAGTTATCCGAGGATTTACATGCCTTGAGTAACGCAGTCCGCTCCTCGTCGCTCAGGTAGCGCACCCGACCTTTTGGCAGCATCGGGCCTTTTACCTTCCGCATAGGAGAGTCTTCTAACCACCCCCACTCATTAACGGCGCAAGTAAAAGCATGGGATAGGGACGCCATGTACCGGGCTACTGTTGCAGGGCTGCGAGTGGTTTTCTTCCTGAAAGGCACCTCTGCCAACAGTTCATCCCGGACATCAGCAATATGATTTGGGGAAATATCTGCAAGGGAATAATCACCCAGCCTTTCTTTCCAGTATTTGAGGTGCCGAGTACGGTCCTTTCTCTCTTGCTCCTTATAGGCAGGGAGCACCTTTTCTAAATAGCGGCGAATCATCTCCCCCAGAGTACGCCGCTTGGCTTCTGATGTCTTGAAATGCCTACCTTCCTTGATTGCCGCTTCTGTACTTTGGGCCCAGTTTTTAGCGTCCGTGCGACGATCAAAAGTTGCCGTTTGTGCCGGATATCCTTTCAGGCGCACTTTTACCCTATAAGCTGTTTTGCCTTCCGACGTTACCCGCTTTTCGATACTGGCCATAGCGCCAAACCTGTCTACCTGAATGGTTCCTAAAGACTACTACAAACTACAATAAACTGCAATAACGCATATACAATGCGTTTGTATAATGTTGCATCCCGTTGTTTTGCAACATTATTAATTTTGAAATCAATTTCATGGGGCAATAGTGGGACATCCTGGCAAGGATATCGCTCAGAATTGATTGATTTATCTAGAGGTTTTGGGGGTGTAAAGGTGAATTTTATTGGTGGTTATTGTCGTTATTTGGCCCTATTTGCCCCAGGAGTGTCCCATGGGGATAGCAACAAGGAGGCCGAAAACGCTGTAAGTTATTGATTTATATGGTGCCGGAAAGAGGATTCGAACCTCCGACCAACGCATTACGAATGCGCTGCTCTACCGAGCTGAGCTATTCCGGCACAGGGTAAGCACTGGCTCTTCCATTCTACAGGGCCCGCCGGCCTAAATCAGTTGTTGCCGGCGCCATCGTTGCTTTCTTTTTCAATCAGGTATTCAGCCACTCGCAGCATGCCTTCGTGGCCGCCGGTCATGCGCGCGGTGATCCGGTACTGGCCGTCCACGATGATTTCGGGGGTGCCCTGGATGCGGTAGCTGCGCTGCCGGGCCTCGGCCTGGCGAACCGCGCTGGTGACGCCGAAGGAGTTGAAGGTCTTTTCGAATTTCTCCCGGCTCACACCGTGCTCCTCGAACAATTCGGCGATGGCGTCTTCTGAACGCAACGGTTTGTTCTTCAGGTGCATGGCCTTGAAGGTGGCTTCATGGATGTCGTCGAGCACACCCAGCGCCTTGGCGGTGTAGTAGATGCGGGCGTGGCGCTCCATGATTCCCTGCCGGTCCCACATGGCGGGAGACCGCACCACAACCACGTTGTCGGGCAGGGTTTGTGACCACTCTTCGAGGAGGGGCTCGAAGGTGTAACAGTGGCTACAGCCGTACCAGAAAACTTCGGCCACTTCGATCTTGCCGCCTGTGGCCGTGGGGACTTTCTCGGGCAGCACCTGGTAGTGGGTACCCGCCTGGTATTGTTGTTGGGTCTTGGCAGCACTGCCGCCGCCGGAGCCAGCGGTTTCCCGTACCTCTTTTCGTACATCGGAATCCCCGGCCGGCGGCTCCTGTTCCGCCTGGCAGCCCAGCACGGTGGCGAGAAGGACGACGAAAAGCCATTGGCTGATATGGCGCATGGATACCCCCACAGAAAAAAAGCAGTTACAAGTGAACTCACCGGCTATTATTCAGCTTACCCGCCCGTTGGCAAGTTCCGGGCAAAAAAAAGGTGGCACCGGGCCACCTTTTCGGCTTTCTCACCGCCTTGATTACTGCTCCCGGGCGTGGAGACCGGCAATGTAGTTGGCGACAGCGTCGATTTCCCGATTGTTCATGTTGGCGGCGACACCCCGCATAACAGTCGCGTCGCCGTCGTTGGTGCGAGCCTCGGGGTTTTCGGGGTCGTGGGCACCTGTGCGGAAGGCGCGCAGCTGGCTGGCAATGTAGTCGGCGAACTGCCCACCCAGGGCCGGATAGCCGGCGGGGTCGTTGCCGACACCGGTGGGGGAGTGGCAGCCAAGGCAGGCGGAGACGCCGGTTTCCATGTTGCCACCGCGATAGACTTGTTCACCGAGCGTCAGGTCCTCTTCAACCGCTCCGGCAAGGGTGCGGTTCTGGGAGTCATAATGGGCGGCAATATCCGCCAGGTCCTGCTCCGAGAGGTTTGTCAGCATGCCGGTCATCTGGGGCACGTTGCGCTCGCCGGACTTGATATCCTGCATTTGCTTGAGGAGGTATTTCTCGCCCAGGCCGGCCAGCTTGGGATACATGGGGGCCGGACTGTTGCCGTCCTGCCCGTGGCAGGCGACACAGACCTGGATCTTGTTCTTGCCCGCTGCGGCATCGCCCGCAGCCAATGAGGGCTGTGCAGCCAGAAGCCCGACCGCCGACAGGATTACAAAAAGGATGCCACTGCAATTCTTCATCATGGATATTCCGTACTCTGGGTTACCGCAATGCCGCCCGGCGGAGCCGCGGGACCCGCGCCGAAGCTGGCGGATTATATACTATTCACCCTAAAACCTTAAATCGAAATAACCGGAAGGTATTGGCGGCGGCCCCGTTAGCATGGCATGCGGCGCAGATGGGTTATACTCCCGCGCCATGACCCATACCCTCCGTTACAGTGACGCCCGCTTCCTGCAAAGCGCCCAGACC